>JBKQVG010000301.1:0-13685 GCA_052325345.1 Bryobacteraceae bacterium | reverse complement strand
GTCTGCCACGCCGGGACTCCTCCCGGCGCTTGTCTCGCTCAACACACGATGCTTCCCCGCGAAGCGGCTCTGCTGCTCTGTGGGGCAGCTACTCCACTCTTATGTCGCGCGCCCACGATCGTCTTTTGTCGTCGGGTGGGCGCGATTTAACGGGGCTTGACAGACGACAAAGGGCGGTCGTCTGTCCCAGTTGCCCGCGTCGCCGCCAGTTGGATTCCTTCGCCCAACGCGGCTTGGCCCGGGATCGTCACCGGCAGGTGGCCGCGCACGGCGATCTCGCCCCACAGCGCCTTTACCGCCGCAATCTCCGAAGGCGGTACCGTGCTGAAGGTTGCCAGGTAGGCGGTAACGCCCGGGAAGTTGCGCAGCAGGTAGGGATTCCCCATCGCGATCAGCGCCAACGGACGGCCAAAGCCCGCCAGCGTCTCCATGGCCCGATCGAGTTCGCCCGCCATCCCCACCGATCCCCGGTAAGCGCTGACCGTGGAAAACGCGGCCACAACGTAAGCCTGGCACGAGCGGAGGCCCTCCAGAGCGGCATCCACGTCCGCGCGCGACATGCCGGGATCGAGCGCCGTGATGCGTGCCCCCGGCGTGCGTTTGCGAACCTCCGCGGCGAAGGCCCGCCCCTCCATCCCGTAACGGTTCTCCGCCATGGTCACAAAGCAGCTCTTTTCCGGGTCGGCCAGCGGCACCAGGTTGTCGCGGTTGCGCACCAGGGTCACCGCCCGCTCGGCAATCTGCTGGGCCCGCTCGGCCGACGCGGGGGAATTGATGACGTCGCCCAGAGCTTCCAGATCCACCAGCCGCTTCCGGTCGAGCCCCAGTTTTTCCTTGGCCGAGAGAATCTTCACCACGCTATCCCGAATGCGCTGGCGCTTGAGTCGGCCGCTTTCCACCGCTGCCACCACCGCGCGGATGGCGGCTTCCGGGTCGGACGGCATTAAGAGCGTATCCGCGCCGGCTTCGAGCGCCCGTACCGCCGCTTCCGCCCCGCTGAACCCCTTGGCAATACCGCCCATTTCGAGCGCGTCGGTAATCACCAGGCCGCGGAAGCCGAGCTGGTCGCGCAGCAGGCCGGTGAGGATCGCCCGCGAGAGTGTCGCCGGCAGGTCGGGCGGCGCCAGCGCCGGCACCGCCACGTGCGCCGTCATCACCGCGTCCACCCCGGCTTCGATGGCGGCCCGAAACGGCACCAGTTCCACGCTGTCGAGCCGCGCACGGTCGGCCGTGATGGTGGCCAGATTGAGATGCGAATCCACCGCCGTATCGCCGTGGCCCGGGAAATGTTTGGCCGTCGCCAGCACGTAATTCCGCCGGTCGGAATGCGCGCCCTCGATGAACGCGCGTGCCTCGGCGGCTACCGCTTTCGGGTCCTCGCCGAACGAGCGAATATTGATGATGGGGTTGTCCGGGTTGTTATTGACGTCCGCCACCGGATAATAGACCCAACCCACGCCCAGCGCGCGCGATTCCCGCGCGGTCACTTCTCCCTCGAACCGCGAAAACTCGGGATCGCCCGCCGCGCCAAAGGCCATGGCGTGCGGAAACACCGTCACGCCTTCCACCCGCATGGATGCGCCGCGCTCGAAATCGCCACCTACTATCAGCGGTATCCTGGCCAGCCGCTGCATCCGGTTCAGGAACGCGGCCAGCGCATAGGGCTCCGCCTTTTGAATGGTGTGTCCGTTGGACACGTTGGTCAGGACCAGCCCGCCGACTTTGACGTCGCGGATCAGCCGCAGGAATTCTAGATACTCGCGCGATCGGGAGTTGGGGGATTCACCGTGGAAAGCGATCAGCACCAACTGGGCCACTTCGTCGCGCAACGTCATGTTGCGCATCCAGCGCCGTACCTGGCTCGAGGCCTTTATGGGCGCCAGCTTTTCCGCCGGTTTTGCCGTCTTTTTGGCGGGGTTGGCCAGCGCCGGCCCCGGCAACGCCGCCAGAATGCACAGCACTGCCCATCCCGTAACCAGGGCCAGCGGCCGCAAACGCCGCGCGCGCAAGTTTCGCATTACCCCTAAGTGGCCGCGGCGCGTGTTTGCCGCGCCGTCTTTTGCGAGCGCGCCGGTTTGCGCGGGGCCGTGCGGTTCAGCAAACGCTTCACCCATCGCATCAGGTGCGCCGGTTCGTTGGAGGTCTTCGCGATTACGGCGTCGGCCCCGGTGTTCTCTTCCGTCAGACCGAGTGGTTCCACCACTCCCGACAGTAAAATGATCCGCGCCTCCGGGTTTCGCTGGCGAATACCCCGGATCAATTCGATCCCGTTCATGCGGGGCATGCGATAATCCGTGACGACCACGTCGAACAAGCTGGACTGGTAGAGTTCAAAAGCCTCCGCGCCATCGGTCGCGGTCACTACGTGATATCCCTGCTCTTCCAGCAGTTGTTTCCGGACGATCAAGCCGTTACGGTTGTCGTCGACCAGGAGAATATTTGGAGTTTGCGTGGCTAAGGCTTTCATGAGTGACGTGGGGAGAGTAACAGAGCGTTCATCAACCTGTCAACGATTTTGCATCATGAACATAATCGGGAGGATGGAGTTCTTGACATGCGGCCTGCATTTTGGTCCCGGTTTCCCGGCATGAAATTGCAGGGCGGCGTGAGCCGCCGAAGTTCCCGCGGCGTCACGCTGCTAGGATGTTGTGTGGGCCGTTCATGAAACTTCGCGATCTTGCCGAGCGCCTCGGCTGCCGCCTGGCAGGCGATGCCGCCATCGAAATCACCGGTGTCGCAGGCATGGAGCACGCCGGCCCCGGTGAACTGACTTTTTTGGCGAATCCCAAGTACGCGCACAAGGTTAAGCATACTCGAGCCGCCGCCATCCTGGTGTCGGAAATCTTGCCGGGTATGGACATTGCCTGTGTGATTTCAGACAATCCCTACCTGGACTTTGCCCGCTCTCTGGCATTCTTCTACACTCCGCCTCATCCCCCTCCGGGGATTCACCGATTGGCCTGGGTAGCGCCAACCGCCGTGCTCGGCGAAGGCTGCTCCATCGGGCCGTTTGCCGTGGTCGGTGAGCGCGTCAAGCTGGGGCGCAATGCCGTGCTCCATCCTCACGTGGTGCTCTATGAAGGCGCTGAAATCGGCGACGACTTCCTCGCCCATTCCCATTCCGCCGTTCGGGAATTCTGCCGCATCGGCAATCGCGTCACCTTGCAGAACGGCGTGGTGGTGGGTGGCGATGGATTCGGCTTCGCCAAGCGGGCCGACGGCTCGCATTTCAAGATCGTGCAGTCCGGAGTCACGGTTGTGGAGGATGACGTGGAGGTGCAGAGCCTGACCTCCGTCGACCGTGCCACCGTGGGGGAAACCCGCATCCGCCGCGGCGCCAAAATCGACAGCCTGGTTCAGATCGGCCATGCCTGCACAGTTGGTGAAGACAACATCATCTGCGCTCAGACCGGCCTCGCCGGAAGCACCGTGCTGGAAAAGAACGTACTGCTCGCCGGCCAGGTGGGGTCGAGCGGCCATCTCACCGTGCACGAAGGCGCCGTGGTGTATGCCCAGAGCGGCATTGGCGGCGATGTCGCGCCCGCGTCGCGCATTTCCGGCTCGCCCGCTTTCGCCGCCTCCGAGTGGCTGCGCGCCATCAACGCCTTTCCCAAGTTGCCCGAGATTTTGAAGACTTTGCGCAATCTCAAGAAGCGGATCGAACAATTGGAGAAAAAATGAGCGAACCAACCCCGCCGCACGACAACCGCCGCCCCGTCCCGTACCTGGATGAGAGGTTTCTCAACAGTCCCGATGCACGGGCGATCCGGATCCTGTCGGAGTTTCTCGCACCCCTCGCTCAGTTCCGCCGTGAAAAAATCCGCGACACCGTCGTCTTCTTCGGCTCCGCGCGCATCCGCGAAACCGGCCCCATGTCCAACTACTACCAGGATGCCCGCTTGCTCGCCCGCCTGCTCACCGCGTGGGCGGAACAGTTCACCAATAGCACGCACCGTTTTGTGGTGTGCTCCGGCGGTGGTCCTGGAATCATGGAAGCCGCCAACCGCGGAGCGTCGGAAGCCGGCGGCAAGACGGTCGGGCTCAACATCGGCTTGCCCTTCGAACAATTCCCCAATCCTTATATCACTCCCGAGCTCAGCTTTGAGTTTCACTACTTCTTCATGCGTAAGTTCTGGTTCGCCTATCTGTCGAAAGCCCTGGTCGTCTTTCCCGGCGGCTTCGGCACGCTCGACGAAATGATGGAGATCCTCACCCTTACCCAGACCCAGAAACTCGCCAAGAAGATCACCATCGTCTTCTACGGCTCGGCCTATTGGAAGGAGATCGTCAACTTCGAAGCGCTGGTGCGCCACGGCATGATTTCCCCCCAGGACCTCGACCTGTTTCATTACGCCGATACGCCCGAGGCCGCTTTCGATCTGCTGAAATCCGGCCTGGAAATGTACGCGCACCAATCCGAAACGCCCGAAATGCCCGCCATCGCCCGCTCGCGCAACCCACAGAAACCCGGTGGCGCGGACTGATCTGGCGCCGGCCGCTACGGTTTACTGCCTGAACATATCGGCGGAAGTTGGCGAGCCTGGCGTCCGTGCCTCGAAATTCCCGAACGTCTGGAGGCAAAGCGTTGCACTACGCCATCTGCGCATTCGGCGCCGAGACGGCTCTTATCACGCGGGCGGTCTCGTCCGGGCAGTCGCCGTGCGCCGCTATGTCCGCCAGGGTCACGATGCCCACCAATAGCCCGTCCTCGTCCACAACCGGGAGTCTTCGGATCTGGCGCCGCCCCATGATTTCGAGCGCGTCTTCCACTGCATCGTCCGGCTGACAGGTCACCGCTTCCAGCGTCATGATTTCCATCATGCGCGTGCTTTCCGCGTCGCGTCCCCTGGCTATCACCGTGAGCACGATGTCGCGGTCGGTGACTATGCCCACCAGCAGGCGATGGTTCAGGCTATGGCAGATGGGTACGAAGCCGATATCCTCTTCCTTCATGACCCTGGCGACCGTCGTCGCGCTGTCCGCCGGCAGGCAATGCACCGGGTCGGCCGTCATGACTGTTCTCACCTGCATGGGCCCTCGCTCTACCTCCGGCTTTGCACGCCGATAACCATCCGTACGAAGCACCTCTTTCCAACGGTTTTCGCGAGTCACCGCCCGCCGCATACCCGTAGGTTTTACATGGAAGAAAATGCCGGAAGCGGAAGTTAGGAGGCGGAAGTTAGAAGTTAGAATGCGCCGCCCCCGGCACTTCCGACTTCCTTGGTTCCCATATCCCGTAGGGATATCGAGGGCGCAGTTCACCTGGCGGTGATCGTATAGGGCAGGCTCGCCGCGCCGTCCACCGCTACCGCGACCGGTACCAGGGACCCGGCGAAGGATTGATCCAGTACGAACTGAATCTGTCCACCCGCGACCGATACCACAGGCATGGCAATGCCGGAAACCGTCACCTGCACGCGGCTAGGGTTGCTCACGACCGTGGGATCGAGACCGGCCACCTGCAGCGCCAGAATATCCCCCGGGCCGGGCGTCGAACCGGGGTTGGTCAGATCGACGACGCTCTGCACAGCAGGCGGCAGGTTGGCGATGGCTACGCCGTAATTCACGGTGGCGGCCCCGTTACTCAACGTCAGCATTGCCGGGCCGGTCGGGAGAACGCTGGACACCAGAAAGTTGATTTGCCCAGGGCTCGAGTAGAACAGCAGCACCGACGAACCGCCCAGCGTCAGCGTCACGCTGCCCGACGCCGATGTCAGGTTGGTCCCGTAGATCGTGGCCACCGTGCCCGGCGCCAGCGCCGTCGTCGAGGCGCTGTCCACCACCGCCCCGATGAATGGCGATCCGCTACTGGCCGTACCGTTGGCCGGCACTACCTGGAAACCCCCCGGCTGCGTTACCACCTGGTATCCGGAAATCACGCTGATCTCGGTCGACCCGATCGCCGCGCCTGCGGCCACCGAAACATTCACCCAAAGCTCGGTCGGGCTCACCACCAACACATTGTTCACCGCGATGTCGCTCGATCCGAATCCTACCGTCACCTGTCCGCTGACGAAGTGCGTGGCAAAGCCGGTGATGTTCATCAGCGCCGAACTCCCGGGAGAAAGCGCCACTTGCGCCTGGCCCGGAATGCTGACCACCATCTGAGCCGTGCCCGAGGCCGGCAAGCTGTAAGTGGGAGGGTTTCCCCCGGATTCGAAATAGAACGACGAGTTTTGCCCGTCGCTGTTAAACACCGTGACCGTGGCAACCTGCCCGTTGGAGCTTGCCGGCGGCGTCACCGTGATCGCTCCCCCCGTGTTGCTCAACGTCGCCACCGCGGCAAGTCCATCGAAAAACACCCGGCTGTCGGGACCGAAATTGCCGCCCGTCACCGTCACCGATCCACTCGCGTTGCCCGTCACGCCAGTGATATAGGGCGGTCCGTTGTTCACCAGCACCACCGCATCCGGCAGCACGAACATGTCGTTGGCATAGCTGTACACCAGGTGGCGCGGCCCGGTGCCCGGCGATACCGGAGGGATGAAATAGCTGAACGAGCCCACCGTGTTCTCGTAGGGAATAAAGCAAGGCGCGACGGAATTGTCGGACGCGCAGGATACCGCCGGATTGAACCCTCCCATCAGCATCATCGACTGTGGAACCGCCGTGCTGCCGCCCCCCGACGGCGCCCCTTCCGAGTACACCAGCATCTCCGCCTGCGAAATGGTTTCATACGCCGGCGTGACCGAAACATAATTCGCCGGCGGCGAGGAGGTGTACGTGTGTCCGGCCGGGTCAAGGTAGCTGAGGGTGATCAAATCGTATGCCGTCACCGCCGTCCGCGGCTGCACCGTGAAAATCAGGCCGGTGACCGTTCCACCCGGTCCCAGCGTCCAGGGGTTCAAAAATAGCGGGCTCAACAACCCGCCGACGAAACTAGCCGTGAACGCCGCCGAAGCGCTGAAGGGAACGCCGCTCAAATCCGTCGGCGGCAACAGCCCTTCGCTCGACGCCAGCGCGTCCGGCGGCAACGGGGGTACGTACACCGGGTACGCGGTGGGCGGACGGCCCAGGACGGTGAAGTTGCCGTTCGGGTCGGTCAGTGTACTCACCGCCGGTCCCTCGGCTGGGATCGCCACCACCGAGGCTAGGCTCACCCCGGTGCCATTGGCCAACTGCACGCGCCCGGTGATCGACGCGTAGTTCGCCTGCCAATTCGGATTCGTACTCCCGTACAGCGTCAGCAGCGAAGCCATGTCGTCGGCGTCGATCGGCCGCGCCCGGTCCGTGTTCCGAATCACCCCCTGCGACATCGCCGACGCCGTCCAGGTGTGCTGCAACCCCAGCGCGTGGCCAATCTCATGCACCGCCGTGGTGAAATACTGTTCGGTCGAGCTCGGTCCCGAGCCCAGGGTGGTATTGTTTGAAAGTATCACCACCCCGCGCTGAATCGCGACGAAGGTCTGGTTATTGACCGTGGTCGGCATGGGCGTGGCCGGAAGATTGGGCGTGCCCAACCCCAGCAGCCCTGGCGGCAACTCGCTGAACTCCACTTCGATGCCCGGTGTATTGGCCGCCTGCCCCGCCGTTTCCAAACCTCCGAAAACCACCCGTAACGCCGAATTCGGCACCGCGTTCCACGCCGCCGCCGCCGCTTTCAGTTCCCCCAGCACCGAGCCGAAAGTGTCGTTCGGGTAGAACGTGGAGGGACCGTAATCGTCCACGAAAATCGAGAGTGTGCTCCCCGGCAGCGCCGCCACGTTGAATTGCGCCGGAATCGGATTGAAGGGCGCCACCCGGCTGGCGTAGTAAATGTAGTGATAGTACGCCTGCGCCGGCCCCGCCGCCATCAGTGCCGCCATCGACGCCGTCACCGCCCAAATACGCCGCTTCATGGATTCGCTCCGGACAGAACCGACGCAATCCGGGACCGCAACTGGGCAAGCGTCATGCTCAGCGCCGGCGACCGCACCGGCCGGTGCGTTCTCCCGTCCAGCATGGCTTCCTGGCTGGCCGCGCGCGTCACCACCGGATTCGCCGCCCCCGGCGTTCCCACCGCGAACAGACCTTGCGTCAGCCCGGTCAACTGCGTGCGCCCGCTCGCTCCGGTCCATAGGAAGAACACATATTCGTCGCCCGCCTGGAACTGCGGAACCCCCGCGAACCGCTGCACCACCCCGTTGGCCTGCCCCCCCGGCAGCACTACTTCGACCGTCGCCGCAATGCCCGCCGATCGTTTCAGTTGTTCCGATACCTGTATGGTGTAGTGGGTATAGATTACCGGTCCGCTAACGGATACCGAAGAGGCCTGGACAGTGCCACGCACAATCGCCGTGGACTTGGTAATCAGGTCCGCCAGCGACAACTGCTCCAGCGTGGCCGCCCAAGCCCCCGCTGCCAGGCATAAGCCCGCCAAAACGCAACGAACTGAATGTTTACTCCGCACGCCGGATCTTTACTATGCATGCGTCGCGCCATCGAATCCGATTGATTACAAATGTGTTAGCGTTGATTCCACACGCCCGGCTGGGTATTGGGGACACGCCCTTGGGACGCTGTGTCCCACCTGCCGGGCTGAATTGGGGGCGCTTGGGTTACACTGGGATTGGAGATTTCATGCCAGCGGATGACAGCCTGAAACCAGCCACAAAGGGCGACTTGGCCGCGGTCGAAGAACGACTCGAAGGACGGATTGCCGGGGTCGAAGGGCGGCTCGGCGCAGTTGAAGGGGAGCTGGCCGGAGTCAAAGGGGAGCTGGCCGGAGTCAAAGGGGAGCTGGCTGCTGTCGAAGGGCGGCTTATCGAGGCTGTCCGCGACGCACAGACGGAAGTCCTGCGGGCCTTTGAGCGCTATGCCGCCGGCGAACAGATCAAGCTGCGGCGTCTGCAGGCGGATCTTTCGAATGTGGATGCGTCGACGGATCGGCGCCTGGAGATCGTCGAGCAGCGTCTGTTCGAGATCGAAAAGAAGCTCCTTCTGAAGCCGCCGGACGCGGCCTAATTCTGTCTTCTGTTTCCTGCCCGCTGATTCACTTCCGCTTGCCTGGCCGCACAATCAGCATAGGAATTTCCAAGTGGTGCCGCACGGGGTTGATGGTATCGCCGAAGATCAGGTCTTTCAGCCCCCCGTGGCCATGCGCCCCCATGATCACCAGGTCGGGCCGCACTTTGCGCGCGTATTCCACGATTTCACGCTTGGGCGAAGTGGAATGCGAAACTTCCGTCTCCACCGTAATCCCCTGGTGCCGCAAGGATTGCGCGATCCTCTCCAGGTACTCCAGGCCCGCTTCCACCTCCGCCGTCGAGGCGTCCCGCCCGTAAATCTGGCTGGTGACGCCTTCCTCCACGTGAAACAGGTACAGCGTAGCTCCGTACTGTCGCGCCATGGCCGCCCCATGGCTCAACGCCAGCCGATCCAGCGCGGTGTGGTCGAGCGGCACCAGGATCCGTTCGTAAGTCGGAACCGGGGCGGTTTCCGCGCCGGCCGTTTCGGGTAGCACGACTGGCGCCCGGCCCAGCCGCCGCCGCGTGATCCATGGTTCGGCCGTCACCCATGCCATCAACACCATCAGCGCCACCGAGGTGGGCACCGTGGCCAGCCAGATCACCGTGTGCCACCGCCCCGCGTTGTCCAGCCAATCGCCAATCTGCTGGAACCCCAGCCGCAGGTTTAGCCCCACGATGATGGCCGCCGTAATCCACGCCAGCGTCTTGACCCAGCGGGGATTGGCCAACGGGCCCATGCGCGTCCGGTCACTGGTGAAGTGGATCAGCGGGATGATCGCGAACGGCAATTGCAGGCTCAGAATCGCCTGGCTGAGCAACAGCAGTCCCAGCGTCGATTGATTGCCCGCAAAATAGATCGTCAGCGCCGCCGGAATGACCGCCAAAGTGCGCGTCAGCAGCCGCCGCAGCCACGGCCGCATGCGGAAATTCAGGAACCCTTCCATCACCACCTGGCCCGCCAGCGTTCCGGTGAGCGTGGAAGACTGCCCCGAGCACAGCAGCGCCACCGCGAAAATCACCCCGGCCGCGCTGGTACCGAGCAGCGGCACCAGCAGCAGGTGCGCCTGCTGAATTTCGGTTACCACTACGCCGTGCTTGAAAAATACCGCCGCCGCCAGCACCAGGATGGCGATGTTCACAAACATGGCCCCGTTCAGCGCCACCACCGAATCGATGAGGTTGTAGTGGCACGCCCCACGCCGCGCCCGGTCGTCGGCGCCAATCCGCCGCGTCTGCACCAGCGCCGAGTGCAGATACATGTTGTGCGGCATCACCGTCGCGCCCAGAATGGTGATCGCCAGGTACAGCGTCTGGCCGTTCAGCCGCGGCACCAGCCCCGTGATCACTTCCGCCGCCACCGGTTTGGCCCACCAGATCTCGATCAGGAAACAGACCGCGATGGTGGTGATCAGCGCCAGGATAAAGGCTTCAATGGTGCGGATTCCGAAGCTCTGAAACCACAGCAACAGCAGCGTATCCGCGGCCGTCAGCAGTACCCCCGTCAGCAGCGGGATGTGGAACAGCAGGTTCAGCGCGATCGCCGCGCCCAACACCTCCGCCAGGTCGCAGGCCGCAATCGCGATTTCGCACAGCACCCAAAGTCCCAGGTTGACGCCCCGCGGATAGGTTTCCCGGCACGCCTGCGCCAGGTCCCGCCCGGAAGCGATGCCCAGCCGCGCGCTCAGCGTCTGCAGCAGGATGGCCATGGCATTCGACATGACCAGCACCCACAGCAACCGGTAGCCGAAGCGCGCCCCACCTTCCAGGTCGGTGGCCCAGTTGCCCGGGTCCATGTAACCCACGCTCACCAGGTATGCCGGCCCCGCAAAAGCGAACAACCGCCGCCAGAACGATACCTGCGATGTGCCTACGCTGGAATGTACATCCGCGAGCGACCGCCCCGCCTGATGCGCTGGACCCGCGTCAATCACAATGTTCCAACTATAGCAGCCCGCCGTTCCCCCCCCTTTTATGCCTTGTGTTACCATTCAGTTTTACTTAGCCGCGGCCTCCAAACCGCGTCCCTCCCCTAAGCGGCGGAATCATCGGACTGCATGAGTTTACGTTCACTGATCAGCTTATTTTCCTCGGATCTCGCCATTGATCTGGGCACGGCCAATACCTTGGTCTACGCCAAGGGCAAGGGCATCGTGGTCAACGAGCCATCCATTGTGGCCATCAATAAGAACAATGGCGAGGTGGAAGCCGTCGGCAAGGAAGCCAAGGAGATGCTGGGCCGCACGCCCGGCAATATCGTCGCCATCAAGCCCATGAAAGACGGCGTCATCGCCGATTTCAAAGTCACCGAGCGCATGCTGAATTATTTTATTCAGAAGGCGCACGGCCGCAAAGTCCTGGTCCACCCCCGCATCGTCATCGGCGTACCCAGCGAAATCACCCAGGTGGAAAAGCGCGCCGTCATGGACTCCGCCTATCGCGCCAAGGCCAGCGAAGTGCACCTGGTCGAACAGGCCATGGTGGCCGCCATCGGCGCCGGCCTGCCCATCACCGAACCCTCCGGCAACATGGTCGTCGATATCGGCGGCGGCACCACCGACGTCGCCGTCATCTCGCTCTCCGGCATCGTTTATTCCCGCTCCGTCCGCGTGGCCGGCAACGAAAT
Organism: Bryobacteraceae bacterium; assembly: GCA_052325345.1. Lineage (GTDB taxonomy): Bacteria > Acidobacteriota > Terriglobia > Bryobacterales > Bryobacteraceae > JBEKYD01. Next base: position 2,114 of record JBKQVG010000301.1, on the reverse strand, counting down.
GGACGATGCGGTCATGCAGTACCTCAAGCGCAAGTACAATCTCCTGATCGGCGAGCGCACCGCCGAAACCATCAAGATGGAAGTCGGATCGGCTTACCCTCTCGATAAGCCCCTCACCATGGAAATCAAGGGCCGCAATCTCATCGAGGGCGTTCCCCGTACCATCACCGTCGACGACACCGAAATTCGCGAGGCGCTCGGGGAATGCGTGGCCACCATCATCAACGCCATCCGCGTCGCCCTGGAGCGCACCCCGCCCGAGCTCAGCGCCGACATCAGCGACCGCGGCATCGTCCTCACCGGCGGCGGCGGCCTGCTCAAGAACCTCGATAAACGCATCCGCGAGGAAACCGGCCTCCCCGTCTCCATTGCCGACGACCCGCTCGCCTCGGTCGTGCTCGGCACCGGCCGCATGCTGAGCGATTTCCGGCTCCTGCGCAAGATTTCGATAGACTAGAGTGAAACAGGCCCGCGGGCCTGCCGCCTCGGGGCCCGTCCCGCCCTTGGGCCAAGAGCGTTGGGGCTCATGGATTTTCTTAACCGCTACCGCAATATCACGGTCTTGTTCCTGGTGATCTTCGGCCAACTGCTATTGCTGGCCGTCCAGGTCAAGAGCGACCGCAACGTGCCGATCATCCGCGTTTGGACCGTCACCGCCATCACCCCCTTTGCCCGCGTGCTCGAGGCTCTCCGCGGCGGCGGAACCGGGTTCTTCCGCAATTACATCTTCCTGCACAACGCCGACGCCGAAAACCGCCGCCTCCACGACGAGGTCGACCGCCTGAAAATGGACAACATTTTCCTGCGCGACCAGCTCAATACCGCCGACCGCGCCCACGCCCTGGCCCTCTTCCAGCAGCACACCCAGTCGAAAACCCTCGCCGCCATCGTGATCGCCTCCGGCGCCGGCGTCAATTCCAAGGTGGTGTTCGTCGATCGCGGCTCCGGCTCCGGCGTCGAACGCGGCATGGCCGTGGTCACCCCCGACGGCATCGTGGGCAAGGTCGTGGCCGTCTATCCCACCGCGTCCCAGGTTCTGCTCGTGACCGATCCGGATTTCGCCGCCGGCGTCATTTCCCAGAAAGGCGGCGTGCGCGGAACTTTCAAAGGTCAAGGGTCTCCCATGGGTCTGGTGGATTACGTCTCCAATTCGGAGAAAGTGGAGTTGGGCGAGTGGTTCTATACCTCGGGCGACGATCGTATTTTCCCGCGCGGATTCCCCGTCGGCGTCGTCAAATCCGTGCACTCCGGCTCGCCGTTTCAGCAAGTCCTGGTCGCCCCCAGCGGCATCGAGCACGGCATCGATGAGGTCTTGATCGTCATCGAAGGCGTGCACCGCGAAATCCCCCCGGTGCAAACCGCCAACCAGCCCGTGTATATCGCGCCGCCCCCTCCCGATGCCGATGCCGTGCGGGAAGCCGCCGCCGCCGAGGCCGGCGCCACCCCCACCGAGGCCGATAAGCTGCGCGCCATCTATCAGGCCGCCGGCGAAGCGCAGGGACACGAGTATGGCCGGGGCTACAAACCGCCGGACTTGTTGAAATTGCCGGCGCCGGGCAACGCGACCGCGGCGCCCGCTTCCAACGGCGCGACTCCCTCCCAATCTCCGCCTTCGCCCGCCGCCGCGCCGCCGGCAGCCGTGCATGCCGCTCCTCCCGCCGCGCCGCCTGCCACCGCGTCCGGCGCTCCGCCCGCCCCTAAGACCGTCCCCAACCAGCGGCTGGCCAACCAGGCGGCCGGCGCCCAATCGGGAACGAGCGGCCACTGATGGATTACTCCGGCGGCCGCGTACTCCTCAGCAGCCAGCGCGAGGGGCAGGCTACTCACTACAGTCCGCGCGTCCTCATCTTCGTCCCCCTGGCCGCCATCCTGTTTCAGGTCTACGTCCCCCAGTTTTTCGAGTTCCTGCACTTTCTCGAACTGCCCATGTTGGTCGTGGTCTACTTCGCCCTCATGCGCCGATGCCTGAACACTACAGCCCGGATGTTGTCAGGCAGCTTGCTGCAAGCGTCAAGGTCCCTATCCAGGCCCACCTCATGGTGGTGGAGCCTGCGGACGTGGTGGATGAGTATGCCAAGGCGGGGGCCTCGATGATAATTGTGCACGCAGAGGCC
>JBKQVG010000300.1:0-34838 GCA_052325345.1 Bryobacteraceae bacterium | reverse complement strand
GTGGGCGCCGACGCGGTCATCAACTCCGCCGACGAAGACGTCGCGCAACGGCTGGTCGAACTACCTGAAGGCCACTTTCCCCAACACCGACGGCCTGCTCTGGCCGGGAGAATTCGTGAACGTCACTCTCACTCTCGATACCCGGCGCGACGCCGCGGTGGTGCCCTCCGAGGCGGTGCAGGCCGGACAGATGGGATCGTTCGTGTACGCCGTGAAAAACGATAAAACGGTGGAAATCCGCCCGGTAGTGACGGGCCGGGCATTCGGAAACAAGATCGTGATCGACAAAGGCGTGGCGCCGGGCGATACCGTCGTTACCGACGGGCAAATGCGCTTGTTCCCGGGCGCGAAGATCATCGCCGTCGACGCTCTCAAGCAGGCCACGCCGCGGCCGCAGTGATGGCGGCTCCCATGGTGCCACGGTGAACCTTTCACGCCTTTTCATCCAGCGCCCGGTAATGACGGCGCTTCTCTCGGCGGCCATCCTGCTGTTCGGCGTGGTGGCCTTTCGCGCCCTGCCGGTGGCGGCGCTCCCCAGCGTCGACTACCCCACGATTCAAGTCAACGCGGCGCTGCCCGGCGCCAGCCCCGAGACCATGGCTTCTTCGGTGGCCACGCCGCTCGAACGCCAGTTCTCCACCATCGCCGGCATTCAGTCCATGAATTCGGTGAACTCGCTCAGCAGCACGCAGATCACCGTGCAGTTCGACCTGAGCCGCAACATCGACGCCGCGGCGCAGGACATTCAGGCGGCCATCAGCGCCGCCGGCGGCAACCTGCCGCCTTCCATGCCGCGGCCGCCGACCTATCAAAAGGCCAATCCCGCCGAACAGCCGGTGCTGTACCTGTCGCTCGATTCCGGCACCCTGCCGCTCTACCGCGTCACCGACCTTGCCAACAACGTGCTCGCCAACCGCATCTCGATGGTCGGCGGCGTTTCCCGCGTGCTGGTTTACGGCGAGCAGAAATATGCCGTGCGGGTACAGGTGGATCCCGACCGGCTGGCGGCTTACAACGTCGGCCTGGACGAAGTGGCGAACGCCGTTGCGGCCAGCAATTCCAACCTGCCGACGGGCCGCCTCGATGGCGCCCACCAGGCTTTCACCATCGAATCCAACGGGTCGCTGTTTAACGCGGCGGCTTTCCGGCCAGTCATCGTGGCGTGGCGCAACGGCGCGCCCGTCCGGCTGGAGGAATTGGGCAATGTGGTCGATGGAGTGGAGAATACCAAGCTCATTGCCTGGTTTAACGACGTCCGCGGCGTAGTCCTGGCGGTCGAGCGGCAGCCCGGCACCAATACCGTCGAAGTGGTGGACAACATCAAGCGCCTGATGCCCGAGTTCCGGCGCGAGATTCCGGCCTCGGTCCGCCTTTCGGTGGCGTTCGACGCCTCCGAATCGATCCGCCATTCGATCCGCGACGTGGAATTCACCCTGATGCTCACCATCTGCGTGGTGGTGATGGTGATCTTCCTGTTCCTGCGCAATCTCTCGGCCACGCTGATCCCCGGCTGCGCCGTGCCGTTTTCCATCGTGGGCACCTTCGCCGTGATGTACCTGCTCGGCTACAGCCTGAATAACCTGTCGCTGATGGCCCTGACGCTTTCGGTGGGCTTCGTGGTGGACGACGCCATCGTGATGCTGGAAAACATCGTGCGCCACATGGAAATGGGCGAATCGCGGATGGAGGCCGCCTTCGCCGCGTCGCGCGAGATCGGCTTCACCATTCTTTCCATGACCTTCTCGCTGGTGGCCGTCTTCATCCCCGTGCTGTTCATGGCCGGAATCGTGGGCCGGCTGTTGCACGAATTTTCGGTCACCATCGTGGTGGCGATTCTGATCTCCGGATTCGTGTCGCTGACCCTCACACCCATGCTGGGCAGCCGCTTCCTGAAACCATCGCGCGGCGGGCGGCACGGCGTCGGATACCGCGCGCTCGAAGGCGGATTCAATCTGCTGACCAGTTGGTACGAGGGAACCCTGTCTTTGGCGCTGCGTTTTCGGCTGGCTACGCTGGCGGTGGCGGTGCTGATGCTGGTGGGAACCATCTATCTGTTCGAGACCATGCCGAAGGGTTTCATCCCCAGCCAGGACCAGGGTTTCCTGTTTGGCGTGATCCTGGGACCGCAGGACGCGTCGTTCGAATACATGGCCGACCACGCCCACGCGGTCGCCGAGATCGCGCGCGGCAATCCCAACCTGGCCGACGTGGGAGCCTTTGTAGTCGGCGGCAATCAGGCGTTCTTCTTTGCCGAGACAAAGCCGCGGGACCAGCGGAAGCTGTCGGTGGACCAGATCATCACCCAGCTCCGGCCGCTCACCATGGCGATCCCCGGCGTATTTACGTTTCTGCAGAATCCGCCGCCCATTACCGTGAACGGGCAGGGAGGGCAGAGCGTCTACCAGCTCACCATGCAGAGCACCAATCTGGAAGAGCTGTACTCCTGGGCGCCGCGCCTCACCGCCGCCATGCACAAGATACCGGGCATGGTGGACGTGAACAGCGACATGCAGATCGCGAGCCCGCAGGTGATGGTGGATATCGATCGCGACCGCGCCGTGGCGCTGGGCGTGACCCCGGCGGTGGTCCAGAACGCCCTCTACAGCGCGTTCAGCGACCGCGAAGTTTCGGTGATCTACGCCCCCGCCGACGAATACCAGGTAATCCTCGAAGTGCAACCGCGCTACCAGCGTACGGCCCAGGCGCTCTCGAAGCTCTACGTGCGCTCGTCGGGCGGATCGCTGGTGCCGCTCGATACGGTGACCCGCATTTCGCGCCGCACCGGGCCGCTCAACATCAACCACTTCGGACAATTGCCGGCCGTGACCATCTCCTTCAACCTGTTGCCCGGCATGTCGCTCGGCCAGGCGGCCACGGCCATCGATAGCGCCGTGAGCGATCTGCGCATGCCGGCCACCATCAGCACGGCGTTTCAGGGCACGGTGAAGGAGTTCCAGAGCTCGTTCCGCAACCTCACCCTGCTGCTGATCGTGGCCATTCTGGTGATTTACATCGTGCTGGGAATGCTGTACGAGAGCTTCATTCACCCCATCACGATTCTGTCCGGCCTGCCCTCGGCGGTGTTCGGCGCGCTGCTCACCCTGCAACTATTTCACCGCGAGTTGGACCTCTACGCCTTCGTGGGCATCGTGATGCTGTTCGGCGTGGTGAAGAAGAACGCCATCATGATGATCGATTTCGCTATTGACGCGCGCAACCGCGGCGCGGAGCCGCGGGAAGCCATCTGGCAGGGCTGCCTGCTGCGCTTCCGGCCGATCATGATGACCACGGTGGCGGCGCTGTTCGGCACCCTGCCCATCGCGCTCGGTTACGGAGAGGGCGCCGATGCCCGCCAGCCGCTGGGCCTGGCGGTGGTGGGCGGCCTCGTGGTGAGCCAGTTTCTGACCCTCTACATTACGCCGGTGATCTATCTTTACCTGGAACGTTTCCAGGAGTGGCTGAAAGGCGCCCCGGCACCCGCCCCGGTGGCGGCGGAATAAGCGGCGGCCGGGCAAAGTCGATCGGCTCGTTTCGCTTACCAGCGCTGATGGACCTGCGCGCGGATTTTGGCGTCGTAGACGGCCTTGACGGCGGCCATGGTTTGCTTCGAAAGCGGGGCAAGCTCGGCGGCGCGGCAGTTCTGTTCGGCCTGGTCCGGACGCTTGGCGCCGGGGATGGCGCAGGTGACGGCGTCGAACATCAGAATCCAGCGCAGCGCGAACTGGGCCATGCTGGCGCCAGCCGGCACCAGGTGCCGCAGATCTTCCACGGCTTCCAGGCCGGTTTCGAAATCCACCCCGGAGAAAGTTTCGCCGACATCGAACGATTCGCCGTGGCGATTAAAATTGCGATGGTCATCAGCGGCGAAGCTGGATTGAGCTGTCATCTTGCCGGTGAGCAGGCCGCTCGCGAGCGGCACGCGCGCCAGAATGCCAACCCCTTTCCGCGCCGCTTCTCCGAAAAACAGCTCGGCGGGCCGCTGGCGGAAGCAGTTGAAGATGATCTGCACCGTTTGCACGTTGGGATACTCGATGGCCTTCAAGGCTTCTTCCACGCGCTCGACACTGACGCCGTAGTAGCGGATCTTGCCGGCTTCCATCATTCGGTCGAGCTCGCCGAAAACCTCCGGGCGGTAGTAAACATCGGTGGGCGGGCAATGCAGTTGCACCAGGTCCAGGCAATCGGTGGCCAGGTTGCGCAAGCTGTCTTCCACGAACGCGGTCAGGTTCCGCCGGTTGTAGCCGTCGGCGGTGTGCGGATCCAGCCGCCGTCCGGCCTTGGTGGCGACTACCATCCGCTCCTTGCGGGAGCGCTTCAATTCCGCCACCAGGCGCTCGCTGCGGCCCATGCCGTACACATCCGCGGTGTCGATGAAATTCACCCCGCAGTCGACGGCCGCCTCGAGCGCGGCCAGCGATTCGGCGTCGCTCACGTCGCCCCATGCCCCGCCGATCGCCCAAGCTCCAAAACCGATCTCCGAAACCTTCCATCCGGTTCGGCCCAGCGCACGAGTATTCATAGTCTCCAGCTAAATTCTAGCCACAGGTGAACACAGATGAACGCAGATAAATCCTTTGTTCTCCTCATCTGTGTTCATGTGTGGCTCTATTTCTTCGACCCACGGCTTTAGGCCGTAGCCTGCCGCGCCAGTTCACGGAGGCCGCGCTCGTAAATCTCCTGCTCCCGGATCAGAAATTTCTGCACCTTTTTGCTCACCGTCATGGGGAACGAATCCACGAAACGGATGAACTGGGGGATCTTGAAGTAGGCGATTTTGCCGCGGCAGAAATCGCAGATCTCCTCGGCGGAGGCTTCCTCGCCGCTCCTCAGCTTGATCCAGGCCAGCACGGTTTCGCCCAGCTTGGCGTCCGGCAATCCGACCACGTACACGTCGGCGATCTTGGGATGGGTATGGAGGAAGTCTTCGACTTCGCGCGGATAAATGTTTTCACCGCCGCGAATGATGGTCTCCTTGGCGCGCCCCTTGAAGCTGAAGTAGCCATCCGGCCGCATCACCGCCAGGTCGCCGGTGTACAGCCAGCCCTCACTGTCGATGACCTCGGCGGTGGCTTTCGGATCGGCATCGTAACCCTTCATCACCAGGTAACCGCGGGTCGACAGCTCTCCCTGTTGTCCGATGGGCAGCGGACGGTGGGTTTTCGGGTCGACAATCCGGATTTCGGTATTGGGCAGCGCGGTTCCCACCGTGGTGACGCGCAGTTCCAGGGGATCATCCGCGCGCGACATGGTGATGCCGGGGGACGACTCCGTCTGCCCGTACACAATGGTGATCTCCGGGCAGTGCATGCGCTCCACCACGCGCCGCATCACCTCGATGGGACAGGGCGACCCGGCCATCACGCCGGTGCGCAGCGAGGTCAGGTCCCAGCGGGCGAATTCGGGGTGCTCCATCTCGGCGATAAACATGGCGGGGACGCCGTACAGGGCGGTGGCGCGCTCGCGGTCGACGGCCTCCAGCGTGGCCAGCGCGTCGAACTGGGCCGAGGGCAGAATCAGCGCAGCTCCCGATACTACCGACACCATCGATCCGATCACCGACCCGAAACAATGGTACAGAGGCACGGGCGCGCAGATGCGATCCTTTTCCGTGGCCTTCAGCCCCATGCCCAGGGCTCTGCCGTTATTCAGCAGGTTGCGATGGGTGAGCATGGCGCCCTTGGGAGAGCCGGTGGTGCCGGAGGTGTACTGGATGTTGACCACGTCGTCCGGCGCGGCGGCGTCTTTCGGGAAGTCGGCTCCGCCCGCGATCATGGCACGCCACGAGGCGGCGCCCAGCCAGACGATGTGCTCGAGCGGCAGCCGGTCTCCATTGCGCGACTCGGCCAGGATTTCGCGGTAATCCGCCCTCGAATCCTTTTCCCGCAGGAACAAGGCTCGAATCCGCGACTTGGCCAGCACGTACCGCAGCTCGTGCGAGCGGTAGGCGGGATTCACATTGACCAGGACGACACCCGCCCGCGGCGCGGCATATTGGAGAAGCACCCACTCCAGGCAGTTGCTGGCCCAGATGCCCGCGCGGTCGCCCGGCCGCAGCCCCAGACCGGCGAGCCCGCGCGCCACGCGCGTCACCTCGCGGTCCAGCTCGCCCCATGTCAGGCGCACCCCCTCATGGCACACCACCAGCGCTTCACGACCGGGAAACTTCCCGGCAGTTTCGGCGAGGGCTTGAGAGAGAGTTAGATTGAGAAGGGGCACGTCTGCCCCTCGCAGATAGCTGAGCACCGCGGCTTCAGATTGCAGCTCGGCGATTTCCGGCACGACTCCCCAGTGTACTCGATGGCGCCTTCGGCGCCGCCAAAAGAGTATTTATGGGGCCATAAGCCCGACTGCGGCCGCGCGGCGGATTAGACATACCGGGCAAAAGCGCTTTAAATGATAGGTACCCATGGTTGGCGTTGGAGATAATCTGCGGTTGGCCGTCGAAGCCGTCAAGGCGCACAAGCTGCGGGCGGTATTGACGGTTCTTGGCCTGACCATGGGCGTCGCCACCCTGATGACGGTGATGACGTTGGTGCAGGGGGCGAATCTCTATGTGGAGCAGAAAATCGCCAACCTGGGGACGAACGTGTTCCGGCTGGCCAAGACTCCATTCGCGGTGGTGGATTTTACGGTGGTGGTGAAATCGCTCAAGAACAAGAATATCGACATTTCGGATTATCGGGCTGTAGCCGAACTGTGCAAAGCGTGCGAAGAAGTGGGCGCATCCGCCAGCGGTACTCTCTCCCTGCAGTATAAGAACAAACAGACCGACGACACATCCATCATCGGCTACACGCCCAACATGATCGATATCGACACGCGCACGCTGGACCTGGGCCGTTACTTTACCCCCGGCGAAGACCGGCACGCAGCGTACGTATGCATCATCGGCGCCTCGCTGGTGGATCAGTTTTTTCCCCATGAGAATCCGATCGGCCGCAGCATTCGCACCGGGAGCCTGGAATTCACGGTCATCGGCACGTTTCAGAAGCTGGGTTCCGTGCTGGGCCAGGACCAGGACAACTTCGTGATTATTCCGATGACGACGTACCTGAAGGTGCGGGGCACGCGAACCAGCCTGACGCTCGAAATCAAAGCTTCCGGCGGGGAGAAGAATTTCAATGCCGCCCAGGACGAGGCGCGGGTGATCATGCGATCGCGCCGTCACGACCGGCCGGGCCAGGAAGACAGTTTCTTTATCGGCACGTCGCAAAGCTATATCGCGCTGTGGCAGAGCATCAGCGGCTCGTTCTTCGCGGTATTCGTGATGGTGAGCTCGATCTCGGCGGTGGTGGGCGGCATTGTCATCATGAACGTGATGCTGGTGAGCGTAACCCAGCGGACGCGCGAGATCGGCATCCGCCGCGCGATGGGCGCGACCAAGTCCGATATCCTGCACCAGTTCCTGGCGGAAAGCCTGTTGCAATGCCTGGTTGGCGGGGCCATCGGCATCGTGGCCGGCTTCGCCTGCGCCCTGGCGTTGCGGAGTCTGACCTCGTTTCCGGCTTCGGTGAAGACCTGGGTTGCGGTGCTTGGCCTGGTCATCAGCTCGACCATCGGGCTGTTTTTCGGGATCTATCCGGCGCGGAAAGCGGCCGGTCTCGACCCCGTGACCGCATTGCGAACGGAGACGGGATGACGCGGCAGGAGGTATTCGAAAACCTGGCCGTGGCGCTCGATACGCTGCGATCCCGCAAGGTGCGCTCCGGCCTGACCATCCTCGGAATCGTGATCGGAGTGACCACCGTGATCGCGGTCGCTTCCATCATCGACGGCCTGAATGGCGAGATCAAGGATCGCGTCTCGCGGCTCGGTTCGAATACGCTCTTCGTCACGCGCATCCCGCCGATGCAGAATACCGCCCGCCTGCCGGCCAGGATCCGCGTGCGGAAGTACCTCGAAGACGGGGACGCGGCCTTTATCGAAGCATCCAGCCCCGCGGTTTCCTACGCGACCGTGTTCGCCAATCGGATCAACTTCAACAACCAGACGGATGAGATCCGCTACGGCGACGCCCACGTCGAGCGCTTCTTTCTGCGCGGCGTGCAGCCGCGGTACATCGATACCTTCCCGCTGTTCGCCGTGGCTGAGGGTCGGTTCATTTCGGCTTTTGACGAGGAGCACGCGCGCAGCGTAGTGCTGATTGGGCGCGCCATCGCGGATTCGCTTTTTCCGTCGCTCGACCCGCTGGGCAAATCGGTGCGGCTGAACGGCCGGCTCTATGAAGTGATCGGCGTGTTCGAACCCGACCAGGGGCTTTTCTCGAGCTTCGGGGTGGATCAATTCGCCTGCATCCCGATGAGCAATTTCCGTAAGAACTTCCCGGAGATTAAGGAGCGCTTCATCGCGGTGGCAGGCAAGGACGGCTTTTCGCTCGATACGGTGAAGGACCAGGTGGAAGAAGCCCTGCGTCGAAAGCGCCACGTGCCCTATAACGCGGAAGACGATTTTGACATTACCTCGCCCGACTTTCTCAGCTCCCTGTGGAATCAACTTACCGGCGCCATGGTCCTGCTTACCGGCATCATCAGCGGCGTCGGCTTGCTGGTGGGCGGCATTGGCGTGATGAATATCATGTTGATTTCGGTAACCGAGCGTACCGGCGAGATCGGAGTCCGCAAAGCCGTGGGCGCCCGCAAGGCGGATATCCGGGTGCAATTCCTGCTGGAAGCAATCACGCTCTCGTGTATCGGCGGCGTGATCGGGATCTTGTTTGGCGCCTTGATCGCTTTGGCGGTAAGAACCGCCCTGCCGGCGATTCCGGCCTTTGTGTCGCCGTTATGGATCGTGCTAGGCTTTTCGATTTCAGTCGGCGTGGGGTTGTTCTTCGGATACTATCCGGCAAACCGCGCGGCGAATCTCGATCCGATTGTGTGCCTGCGCTATGAGTGAGTCACACAGCGTTATCGCGTCGGTCCGTCAGATCCGCCGCTGTGGAAGGACCTTCCGCATGTACTCGTTGAACGACTTGGCAAGCAACTCCCGACGGGCCTGCCAGAACGGCTCAGCTTGGTCGATTCTCCACAAGGCGCTGTCGGTGGGTATGCACTGGCTTTGGAGCATGCCAGTTTTGACCTTCGCGAGATACACCTCGGGCCCGGCCTGCCCGATCGCCTTGTTCACGTCGCCGGCAATGAAAGCCATGTTTGCAATGTTGTCGGCAGTCGAACGCACATCCTCGTGGAATTGCGCGCGCGGGAGGATGTGGTGCCGGTCCACGTTATTCTGAAGGAGGACCTTGCCGCCGGTATAAAAATCAAGGAGCCCCCTGTTCATACAGGCGATGTAGAGGGCGAGAAGGCCGCTCCGGTCTGCGAGGGCGCCAGAGAAGTCCTCTGGGACGGCCGCAAAGGACGTCCTAACAGTCCGAAGGTTGGTCAGCAGCGCGCCTACGGGGTCCGGTGCGCGACAGGCCCGAAGGTCTTGGTCGAGTGCTGTCTCGCTGGATCCGCTGTAGCGATGGCAAAGGGCAGCAAGGGCGAGCCATCCCGCAAGCTCCCCCGAATCGCGCTCCCGCGGCGATGTCGTGGAACAGACCGCGATCAAAGGCACAATCAGCGCTCCCGACCACAAAATATCCATGTTCACCAAGCCGAGCTCGCTTCGGATGAGGCCAATGGCCTGTTCGGTTGCCCTCTCGGTCGTCTTCCACGCCGCGAGCACCTCTCCGCGCTGTAGCTCGTGCAGGGGCGTGCGGTTTCGCCCGTCTGGCTTGGCGACGAAGGCGCAAGCGCGAAACAGGTGCATCACATTCAGCCGCTTGAAGCCCTGTTGCCGTATGCGACTCAAGAACGGTGCGACCTCGTCTGCTATGAACCCGGAATGCCGGGCGGCCACTTGCGCGCTCTCGATGTCCTCTTTCTTCAGGCGGACACCCAACGTGTTGATACGCGTGAACGCTCTCACGGCGTCGTCGAAGCTATGATCGACCATACGAACCACGGGTATCTCGTAGTCTAATATTCGCCGCAACGTCTCGAAACGTGCTTCGCGTCTGTCCGCGTGCCGGCTTCCGTCAAGGTTACGCCGCAGTTGGCGGTACAGATCATCGTCCCAGAGCTCCGACACGCGGATCCAGTTGGGGTCCTTGCGAGTAGCCGCGTTGGCAAGGCGGAATTCCTCCTGCTCTGGATGGAAAACGACTTCGATCCCCTCATCGCCGTTCATTGTCCGTGACAGGGTGATTACTCTCTGCTGACCGTCAATCAGCCAGTTCATTAGGGGAGACCGCACGGGACGAGGGTCGCGTCTGCGCGCGCGGGCCTCCTCAGCGCTCTGCCACAAAAGGAGCGAGGAAATGGGAAAGCCCCGATAAAGGGAGTCGATCAGGCGTGGCGCCTTGCTACGTTTCCACACATACTCTCGTTGAAATTCTGGTATCACGATTCGACCGGCGCGGTAATCCTCGACGAGTTGCCTCACCTTCAATGTTTGGTGCTCGAGCCGTGGTTCCGTTGCCACCCGTCATCCTCGCTTTCGAGTTATCCCGGCGGTCTCAATCGGCGCGAGGCGCCGGTTGCCTCTTCCCTCGCGTGTCCGGATCGGGCACCCGGGCAGCGTTATGAGCCCTGGAAACCGCCCCACGCACCCGGCAGGGTCGCAGGTTACGCAGCGACTTCCACGTAATCGACGGACGTGTGCGGTTCCGGGATCTGTTCGCCGACTTCGCGCATGGCTTGGAAGTGCGCGATCAGCGCATCCTGAATGTTTCGGCGCGTCTCTTCCTCAGTGTCGCCCACGGCCACACATCCCGAAACGTCCGGGGAATAGGCGGAGTAGCCCGTCCCTGTTTGTTCGATGACCACCGGATACCGTCTCGCGTTCATTTCAGGCCTGCCTTCTTGAGTATAGCGTTTAGCGTGCCCGGTGCGAGTTCCTTGCCAGCGTTGCCCGGTACTGTGATCACCTGTGCCTCGTTGGGGTGCTTGAAGTGCCGATGGCTGCCCCTCGATCGCATCTCCACCCATCCGTGCTTCTCGAGCAAACGAGTCACCTCACGCACCCTCATTGGCATCGAACCCATCGTACGCTATCGAGCAGTATCGGGCGACCGTAAGCAGAGCCACAAGGTTGCTCCGCGCCGCTGTGATACACTGCACCTCTTGACGGCGCCGGAAAAACGCCCGGTTTTGGAGCGGCCCATCGGCCTGGTCCGCGCCACGGCCATGGTGGCGGGGATCATCATCGGCGCGTCGATCTTCGTGCAGCCTTCCGAGATCAACCGCCACGTGCCCAGCGTGGCGGGCGTGCTTTCGGTTTGGATCGCGGCGGGCATCCTGACGCTTTTCGGAGCGCTGGTGTGCGCAGAGCTCTCATCGGCATTGCCCTTAACCGGCGGCGTCTACATTTTCCTGAAAGAGACACTCTCGCCGGGGTGGGGATTTTTGTGGGGATGGGCGATGTTCTGGAGCGCTCACTCCGGGATCATCGCCGCGTCCGCGGTGATCCTGGCGCGCTACGTGGGATTCTTCGTGCCCATGGGCGGTACGGGCGTCCAGGTGACCGCCATCGCCGCCATTCTGCTGCTTTCTTACGTCAACTACCGCGGAGTGCGCCAGGGCAGCACGCTGCAGACGGTGGTCACGGTGACCAAGGTGGCAGCCATCGCGGTGCTGCTGGCGATGGTCTTCACGGCATCGCCGCCTAGGGGCGCGGCGGCCGCGCATGGCTCCGCGCCGCCGGTTCCCTTCCGCGAGTTCGTGCTGGCGGTGAGCGCGGCGCTTTTCACTTACGGCGGCTGGCACATGGTGACCTACACGGCCGGTGAAACACGCGCGCCGGAGAAGACCATTCCGCGGTCGCTGGTGGCCGGCTCGTTGATCGTGACGGTGTGCTACGTAGCTCTAAATGCAGCGTACCTTTATTTACTGCCGCTGGAGAAAGTCATCACATCGACGCGGGTGGCCGCGGACGCCGCTCAAGCCATGGCCGGAGCGCGCGGCGGCGCCATCGTCTCGGCGCTGGTGATCCTTTCGGCCTGCGGCGTGTTGAACGGAGTCATCCTGGCCGGCCCCCGCACTTATTTCGCCATGGCCGACGACGGCCTGGCGTTCGCCTGGATGGGCCGGCTCCATCCCCGCTTCCACACCCCGTCCCGCGCCATCGCGCTACAAGCGGCGTGGTCGTGCGTGCTGGTGGCCACGGGCACCTACCGCGCGCTATACACCCGCGTGGTATACACGGAGTGGCTATTTTTCGCGTTCATGGGCGTGGGACTGTACCGGTTGCGCGCGCGGCCGGGCTACCGGCCGGTCTTCCGCATGTGGGGCTACCGGATTGTCCCGCTGCTGTTCCTCGCCGCGTCGGTGGTGGTCGCGTTCATCCAGATTGCCGCCGACCCGGCGCAATCCGCCGCCGGTCTCGCCATTGTCGTGTTAGGATTGCCCGTCTACTACTTCTGGATCCGGACCAAACATGCGAATCATTGATTTTCACAACCATTACTACCCACCCGCGTACCTGGACGCCCTGCGCTCCGGTTCGAGCGCCGTGGAAGTGACCACCGACGCCGATGGCAACCCGCGCATCTACTATCCCGGCGACTACAATATCTGCGTTCCCGGGCACCGCGATATCGATTACCGCGAGAAGGTGCTGATGGAACAGGGCGTGGATACGCAGGTGCTGACGCTCACCACGCCGGGTACGCACGTAGAGAAGCCCGCCACCGCGGTGAAGTTTGCCACGCTGGTGAACGACGCGTTCGCCGAGGTGTTGCGCGCGAGGCCCGGCCGCTTCACGGCGCTGGCCACCTTGCCGCTCAACGATCCCGCGGCGTCAGCGAAGGAACTCGAACGCGCCTGCCGCGTGCTGGGCTTCCGCGGCGCCATGCTGTTCAGCAACGTCAACGGAAGCGGCCTCAATGAAGAACGCTTCTGGCCGATCTATGAAGCCGCCAACGATCTGGGCGCGGTGCTCTACATCCATCCGACCCATCCCGTCGGCGTGGAAGCCATGACGGATTTCTGGCTCATGCCGCTGGTCGGCTTTCTGATGGATACGACGCTCGCCGCCGCCAAGCTCGTCTTCAGCGGCATCCCCGAGCGGTTCGGGAAAATCCGCTGGGCGCTGTGCCACCTGGGCGGCGCCATTCCCTACCTGGCCGAGCGTCTCGACCGCGGCTTCGAAGCCTTTAGCGAGTGCCGCGCCCACATTTCGCGCAAGCCGAGCGAGTACTTGCGCGAGTTTTATTACGATAGCGTCAATTTCAATCCGGGCGCCCTCAAGCTCGCCATCGCCTTCGCCGGCGTGGACCATATCCTGGCGGGAAGCGACTACCCGCACCAGATCGGCAGCATTCCGAAAATGCTCGAAACCATTCGGGACCTCGATGTTCCGGACGCGGACAAGGCGGCCATCTTTGGCGGCAACGCGGCCAGGCTACTGGAGTGTGGGGCAGGGTGACAACCTGCGGACCGATTGTGGAGCGCCCTCAGGGCCGGGTCCAGCCGGGCCCAGCCCGGCCGTTGCTCAGCGAGCCTGAAACTTGGCTCAACCCAGAATCCACAATCTCTGTATGCGCGATATGATGCCAACATCGCTATGAGCCGCCTATTGCCGTTCGCACTTGCCGCTTCCATGATCGCAACCTCCAACGCCCGCGCGCAGCGGCCCAAGGTGAAGCCGCTGCGCATCGCTATCGCCGGCCTGAACCACGGCCACGTTACCGGCTTTCTCCGCAACGCCGAGCGCCGCCCGGCCGATATTGTCATCGTCGCGGTTTGGGATCCCGAAACCTCCCTGCTGGCAAAATATGCCAAGTCGAACCACTTTGCCGAAGGCCAGCTCTACACCGATCTCGACAAGATGCTCGACACGGTGAAGCCGGAAGCGGTCGCCACCTTCACCGATACGTACTCGCACGCCAGAGTGGTGGAGGCGTGCGCGCCGCGGCGCATAACCGTGATGATGGAAAAGCCGCTGGCCGTGGACATGCGGCAGGCGCGCGCCATCCAGCAGGCGTCGGAGCGTTACAACACGCCCGTCATCGTCAATTACGAGACGACCTGGTATCGCAGCCACGGCGAAATGTGGACCCTACTGCACGACCAAAAGGCGGCCGGTGACATTCGCCGAATGGTGGCGATGGACGGCCACCAGGGTCCCAAGGAGATCCACGTGCAGCCGGAGTTTTTCGCCTGGTTGAGCGACCCGGTCAGGGACGGCGCCGGCGCGCTGTTCGATTTCGGCTGCTACGGCGCCAACCTCATGACCTGGATGATGGACAATCAGCGGCCTCTGAAAGTGACGGCGCTGACTCAGACCGACAAGCCCGAAATCTACCCGCACGTCGATGACGAAACAACCGTGCTACTCGAATACCCCAAAGCGCAGGGCGTCATTCAAGCATCGTGGAACTGGCCGTTCAGCCGCAAGGATTTCGAGGTTTACGGCGCCACCGGCTACGCCATCGCGACCGGCGGCAACAGCCTGCGCGTACGCCTGCCGGGCGCCGAGGCCGAGGAAACTCGCACCCCGCGTCCGCTCAATCCCCAGGAAGCCGACTCGATCTCGTATCTGACCGCCGTAGCGCGTGGCCAGTTGAAACCCGCCGGCCTGTCGGCTCTCGAGAACAATATGATTGTCATCGAGATCCTGGACGCCGCGCGGGAATCGGCGCGGACCGGCCGCACGATTGCGCTGGGGCGATAACCGGCAGGGCGGGCCCAGCGGTACGCGCGGGACGCCCGCGCACCGCTCTTCTTATTAATCGCGATGCCTCACGCCTCCAACAGCTGGATGGCCGCCAGCGACTTTTCGATGTCTTTGCCGGGATATTCGTAATCCTGAAGCTGGCCGGAAAGGTAATTCTCGTAAGCGCTCAGGTCGAAATGGCCATGGCCGCTGAGGCAGAATAGAATCACGCGGGGGCGGCCCTCTTGGCGCGCGGCCAGAGCTTCATCCACCGCGGCGCGGATGGCGTGGGAAGATTCCGGCGCGGGCAGGATGCCTTCGGTGCGGGCGAATTGCAGAGCGGCCTCGAAGACCGGCAACTGCGGATACGCCACCGCATCCATGTGGCCCAGCTTGCGCAGATGGCTGAGCAACGGCGAAGCGCCGTGGTAGCGCAGGCCACCGGCGTGGATGCCGGCCGGCACGAAATCGTGGCCCAGCGTGTACATTTTGATGAGCGGGGTCAGCTTGCCGGTGTCGCCGTAATCGTAGGCAAACACACCCTTGGTCAGGCTGGGGCAGGCGGACGGTTCCACCGCCAGGATGCGCGGCCCCTTGCCGGCAAGGCGGTCGAGTATATAGGGCAGCGCCAGGCCGCCGAAGTTGCTGCCGCCGCCGAAACAGCCGATCACTACTTCCGGCTCTTCGCCCGCCATCCGCATCTGCAGCTTGGCTTCCTGGCCAATCACGGTCTGGTGCAGCATGACGTGGTTGAGCACGCTGCCCAGGGAATAATTGGTATCGGGGTGCGTGGCGGCGTCTTCCACCGCCTCGCTGATGGCGATGCCGAGGCTCCCCGGAGAATCGGGCGTGGCCGCCAGCACGGCGCGGCCGGAGTTGGTGTGGTCGCTGGGGCTGGGGAAGACTTCCGCGCCACACGTGCATCATCATGCGGCGATACGGCTTTTGGTCATAGCTCACCCGCACCATGTAGACCGTGCATTCCATGCCGAACAGGCGGCAGGCCAGCGCCAGCGCGCTACCCCACTGCCCGGCGCCGGTTTCGGTGGCCAGGCGGCGGATTCCCGCGCGTTTGTTGTAGTAGGCCTGCGCCACGGCGGTGTTCGGCTTGTGGCTGCCGGCCGGGCTGGTGCCTTCATATTTGTAATAGATGTGGGCCGGCGTATCCAGCGCCTTTTCGAGCCGCCGCGCGCGATAAAGCGGGCTGGGCCTCCACAGCCGGTAGACGTCCATGACCTCGCCCGGAATATCGATCTCGCGCTGGGGCGAGAATTCCTGCGCGATCAATTCCATCGGAAAGATCGGCGCCAGGTCCTCGGGGCCGATCGGCTTGCGCGTTTGCGGATTCAGCGGCGGATCGAGCGGCTCCGGAAGCGAAGGCAGCACATTGACCCAAGCCGAAGGGATCTGGCGTTCCGCCAGCAAATATTTGGTGGTCTCAGACATGGAAGGCTCATTGTAATACAGGCAACGCCGCGGAGCCCGCGCTTCCGGCCCCCGCGGCTCGCGGACGGAGCCGGTCCATGGAACCGAGTGCGGCAATGGGGACAAGATGCTCGGCAACTGCGATCGCCGGTTCCGGCGCAACCAATCCATCCCGCATTCGGGAGATTCTCCTCAATCCGTGCCGCCCGGCTTTCCAATTCCGGAGTTGTGGGCGGCGATCGCGCACGAAGCGAGCCTTTCCGGCCGTTGGGCCAATGCACGGACCGCGTCGCGGGTCTCGCGGAGCGAAGTCGTCAGCGAATCGATCGAGAGATGGCTCACCACCGGATTTGCCAGCCAACGCAACGAGAGGGGGATATCGCGGGTCAGGGCGATAGCTTCGAGTTCGAGATAAACTCCTCCATCCCGCTCCTCATATCTGGCGATGCTATGGAGCCGCCATATGAAACCATTTCCCTGGCCTGGCTCCAGCAGGCGCTCGCCGTTCTGCCCGTAGCTTTCGATTTCCCGCACCCGCGTTGTATTCGCGATGTTGTATCCGCGCCGCCCGTCCAGCGCGAAGTCGCGAGCCTGGTATTGGCCCTCAATGGCAGCGTTCACGAAAAGGATCTTGTGCTGCCACACCATGGAGAACTTCTGATCCGTCTCGGTACAGGCGAGCGCCTTCGAATCGGCGACGACCGGTTTGTAGAATTCTTTGTATCGGTCATAGTCGTGAACCACGGCCAGCAACTCTTCGAGTGTTGCGTTGGGGATAAAAGCCGCCCCGATCCAGTCATGGATAAGCCCGTCCGCCACGCTCCGGGTTCCACGCCCGGTAACCGGGGCAACCAGAATCTCACCACGGCGGAGACGCGCGCCGCGGCCAGGAGCTTCGTCCGTCCACAGGAACGGCCGCTGCTTATCCACCCGCGCCCGCATGCGCGAGTCGGCGTTGCGAATGTAGCTATCCCACGCCTTCAGGGTGTCGGGCTGCAGTTCCATTGCGCCCAACAGTCCGGGAACACCCGCTGCCAGTAGGGCGAGTTCCAGTGTTATTTTGGCGGCCTTCATCGCTTGCCTCCTGTGCGCCAACTCCGCAATATTCGAGGGCATTCGGCCGGCCAGAGTGGGGTGTCTCGATTTGGTTAGAGTGAATGGCAGTTACACGTTGGCCGACGACCCGCCCGGGGCCGATTCTGCCAGCATGCCGGCGGATTACCGGCATTTTGGCAGAACGGCAGCGGAGGGTTCGGTCACGGCAGTCGCGACCTCCTCCTCTTGCAGCTAAATGGGGCGGCTCCAGGATGGGCCGCAAACTGCCTTGGGAGAAGCATGGGCCGCAAGCAGGTTCTCCTCCTCAGCGCCGTTCTTGTGCTTGTTTTCCAGGCGCGGACATCCCAGTTGGCGGTGATCGCGCTGGGTGTGGCAAACGTGGGCGCCAGCCGCCTGCCTTCCGATTGGCAGATCAAGGTGAACCACGGCAAGCCCGAGGTCTCGGTCTGCAAGGAGACGGGCGGCGGACCCTGCATTCACTTGAAAAGCGTGAGATCCTCTTTTTCGCTGGAGCGGGACGTGGACGTTAACCCCACCGAGACGCCCTACTTGTCCTGGAGTTGGAAGGTCACAAGACTGCCCGCGGGCGGCGATTTCCGGAAAGCCTCCACCGACGACCAGGCGGCCCAGGTCCTGGTTGCGTTCGCCGACCGGCGGGTGCTGAGTTACATCTGGGACAGCACCGCACCCAAGGGCACGATGCGGAGCGCCAGCGCGGTCCCGATGGTGCATGTTTTCGCCGTGGTGTGCCAGTCGGGAACAGCCGAGGCAAACCGTTGGGTGGAAGAAAGCCACAACGTGGCCGCGGATTACGAGCGTTCCTTTGGCAGGGCGGCACCTCACGTCAAAGGACTGCGCCTGCAAATCAATTCACAGCACACCGGCACGCTCGCCGAAAGCTATTTTGGCGAGGTGGCGTTCCGCAGCACGCCCGGACAATAATCCCGCTCACCGGCGTGAGCCGGCGCCGCGAGCCGTTGGCGCCAAGTGCGGCACAGAATCGCGTTACGTGGTGCGGTCCAGACGTGCAAGGCACGAGCAGCCCGCCTACACCTCCGTTGCGTGCGGATGCGGCTTCCGGATTCCGAGTTTGTCCATCCGAAACTGAAGCGTGCTTCGTTTCAGACCGAGCATGGCCGCGGCGCCTCGAGGGCCGCTTACGACCCAATCGGTAGCCTTGAGCGCTTCCAAAATCGTCCGCCGCTCGGCCTGTTCGAGCGTTTCCCGTTTGTTTGCGGCGGTGGAGAGCGGCTGAGCGTGCAGACCGGCGAGCGGCACATTAAGAACCGGTCCGGCGGACAGAATCACCGCACGCTCGATCAGGTTTTGCAGCTCCCGGATATTGCCCGGCCACGGATAGCGCACCAACGCACTCATGCTTTCCGAGGGAATCGTGTCGATGCTTTTGTTCATGCGCCGGGCAAACTGCTGCACGAAATGACGAACCAGAAGAGGGATGTCTTCCTGCCGCTCACGGAGGGACGGTACATATATGGGAAAGACCTCCAAACGGTAGTAGAGGTCCATCCGAAACTCTTGCTCCTTCACCATGGCGGCCAGGTCCCGATTGGTGGAAGCGATTAAGCGGGCGTCGGTGCGGAGCGTCCGGGAACTGCCGAGGCGCTCGAACTCCCGTTCCTGCAACACGCGAAGGAGCTTCGGCTGGAGTTCCAGCGGGATTTCTCCGATTTCGTCCAGAAAAACGGTCCCGTGACTGGCCAGTTCGAAGCGGCCGATGCGCTGCGCTATGGCGCCCGTGAAAGCGCCCCTTTCGTGCCCGAACATCTCGCTTTCCAAAAGACCGGTCGGAATAGCGGCACAGTTGAGTTTTACGAACGCGTTCTTACTGCGCGAGCTCAAGTTGTGGATGGCGCGGGCAACCAACTCCTTCCCCACTCCGGTTTCGCCGAAGATGAGCACCGTCGAATCGGTGGGAGCCACGGTCTCGACCTGTTGCAGCAACTTCTGAAGTGCCTCGCTGCGACCAATAATGGAATCGAAATTCATCTGGCTGCGGATTTCGTCTTCCAGGTACAGCTTCTCTTGCGCCAGCTTGTCTTTGAGCTCGGCAATCTGCCGGTAGGCCAAGGCATTTTCCACCGCGATCGCGACCTGGGCCGCAACCTGGCGGACGAAATCCACCTCATCCGCAGTAAACGGGTTGTCGTGCAGCCGGCCGAGGCATAAGACGCCCAGGGTGTGGTTGCGGCTGACCAATGGAACGTCGCACAGGGCCTCAAAGCCCTCCGCCACGGCCAGGTTGCCAGTGTCCAACGCGGCCAATGCCCGCGCGTCCAGCGCAATCGGCTCACCGATGCGAAAGACCCGGTTGGTGGGTCCCTCGGCGGCCGGGACTCTGCCTTCTTCGCGAATGAGACCGCGCCCTTCCGGGAAATCGACCGCATGAATGCGCAGGCGCTGATCGGTCGGGTCCGGCAGCGCCACGCCCACGGAGTCGCATTTCATCACCTGACGGACACTTGCGGAGATGGCTCGCAGCAGATCGCGAAGCTCCAGGTTCGAGACGATGGCGTTGTTCAGATCCAGCAAAAGCTTCAGGCGCTCGTTGTTGCTCCGCAATTCCTCGTGGGCGGCCTGCGACAGCTCGTGCGCGCCGGCCGTATCGGCCGGGTGCGGCGGCTCCGACTGGATTTGGACGGATGGATCCATGCAATCCTAGGGATGCAATCTACCGCAATCGGTGACAGAGTCGATTTGTCACCAGCCGGCGGATTTTGCATCCTGGTAGTTGAAACGCTATGCCCATGTATGAATATCGCTGCCAAAGGTGTGGCAAGAGTTTTGAAATGTTGCGCCGGATGCGGGACGCCGATCGTGATTTGAAGTGCCCGGAATGCCAGTCGGAAGAGGTCGAGCGGCTGTTATCGACGTTCGCCGCCGGCGGGTGCAAGTCGTCCGGGTCCGGCGGGTTCACTTGAGGGCGTTAGGCAACGGCCGGTCGGCCGAAACAACTGTTTGCATGCGAAAAGGCGTGCTCCGCAACGGAGGGTCCGCGTTACATCCCGCGGTTCGAGGCGCGCCGCTGGCGGGCGAGCGCCTTTTGCCAGGCACTCTCGAGTTGGGCCCGGGCCGAGGGAGTGAGGGGCCGGGGTTTCACGCCAAGCTCATATCCGCGGCATAACTCGACGATCCGGCGCAAGCTATCGGCGAACGCCAGGCAAGGGCCGCATTCACGGAGGTGTCTTTCCACTTCGGCGCCGGTTTTCGGGTCCAGGTCTCGATCGAGATAATCCGAAAGCCGGGCCATCACCCGCTCGCAAATGCCCAGATATCTCATCCTGTCGGCCGGCCAATCCGCACATCAGGCGGCGGGCATATCGAGGGCCTCGTTCATGACAACATCGATTGCCGGCGTATTCAGCAGCGTGTTGTGGACCAGGCACAGTCTTACCGCCCGCAGAATACCGGCCTGATGCCGCGGATCCAGTTCGGGCAACGTCATTTCAATCTGAAAGCGTCCCAGCCTTGCCGGCTGCGTGGCCTTTTCCGCCCTGACCTTGATTCTCAGTCCGTCCGCCGGCAGGGATCGCGTTTTGAGATACTGCGCCGCGTAAAACCCCGCGCACGTACCGAGCGATACCAATAGAAACTCCGGGGGCGTCATGCCGCTGTCGAAACCGCCATTGGCCGCCGGCTGATCGCAGATCACACGGTGGCCGCGCGCGATCGCCTCAAACTTCACTTCACCGGTGTGTAGGATTTCCACTTCCATGCAAAGAACGCCCTCGTCCATTAAGATGCAAGCCTTTAGAAAACGTGACGGTGTCACCAACGGGCGAGATTTGCATCTTTGAGGGATGAAGTGCAGTTCCGAGATCCGAATATCATGAGAAAGTCACTCCTTTTGCTCCTGGCAGTACCCTTGTGGGCGCAGGATTCGCTCTCGTTGCGCGACGCGGTGCGGTTGGCCCTCAGAGAGAACAAAGCCATTGCCGCCACCAATGCGGGGATGCGCGCGGCGGAGACACGCATCGACGAAGCCCGCGCCGGCAGACTGCCCAAGCTGAACTATTCCGAATCCTTCGCGCGTAGCGACAACCCGGTCTTTGTTTTCAGCTCGCTGCTGACCCAACACCAATTCGGTCCCGAGAATTTCAATATCGGTCCTCTGAACCGGCCAGACTCGCTGAACAATTTCCAATCGCAACTGACGGTGGACCAACCCTTGTACGACGCCGGGCAAACTCGCAACGCGGTGAAATCGGCCGATCTCTCGCGACAGATGACGGGAGAAGAACAGCGGCGAACCCAGATGCAAGTGATTGCCGGGGTGGCCCGAGCGTATTACGGCGAGGTACTGGCCGCCGAGAGCCTCAAGACGGCGGAGCAGGCGCTCAAGAGCGCCGAAGCGGACCTGAATCGGGCCGAATCGGTCCGCGCGGCCGGCATGTCCACCGATGTCGATGTGCTCTCGATCCGGGTGCATCTTGCGGCGGTTACCGAACAGCGTATTCAGAGGGCGGCAGATCTGGAAGTAGCGAAGTCCGCCCTGAACGACGCGCTCGGACTGCCTCTCGACACCGCCCATGTCCTAAGCACTGCGTTGAGCCCAATCGATTTGCCGAATCTGACGCTGCCGTCCCTGGAAAAGGATGCGTCCGCGACGCGCCCGGAGACCCGCCAGGTGCGCCTGGCGGCGGACTTGGCCAAGAGTCAGGCGGACTCGGCCCGGAGCAGTCTGCTTCCGCAGGTCAGCTTCCACGCGGCCTTTGAGGCGGACCGCCAGCAGTTCATCAATAAGGGAGGCGCCAACTGGCTTGCCTCCATTGGATTGCATTGGAACCTGTTCAACGGTATGGCGGACAAGGCGCGCATCGAGGAATCGAGCCACTGGCTGGAACGCGCCCATGCCGACGAGCAACGCACGGATTCGGCTGTGCGGCTGGAAGTCCGCCGCGCCTGGGCCGATCTGCGGGCGGCGCAGCAACGGATCGAGGTGGCGAAAGCGGCGGTAGCCGAAGCCGAGGAGAGTCTGAGGATCACTCAGAACCGCTACGAATCCGGCATGAGCAACGTGACGGACCTTTTGCGAAACGAAACCGCGGTGCTGGAGAGCCAGACCCGTTACCTGGCAGCCGTGCATGACCAGCGCATCGCCGCCACTATGTTGGACTTGGCCGCGGGGCGGCTCTCACCCGACTCGGAGGTATTAAACTAATGCGACTCGTTCTTGTCCCCATATTCGCTTCGGTTGCGATGTTGAGCGGCTGCGGCGGCACTGAGCCTAACCCCAAAGCGGGTTCCAGCCAGCCCGCCATATCGGTCCAAGCGGCAACGGTAAGCGTGCAGCAGTGGCCCAATATCTACGAGGCCACGGGAACCGTTCGCGCGCGCACGGCCGCGGCGCTTTCCAGCAAGGTCATGGCGTACGTGCGACAGGTTGACGTCCAGGTGGGCGATCGGGTTCGGGAGGGCCAACTGCTGGTGACGTTGGATGCGCAGGATCTGGAAACCAATGTTCGCCGCGCCGAGGCCGCCGAAGCCGAGGTCCTGAGCGCCATCCCGGAAGCCGACAGCGGCGTGGCGGGCGCCAAAGCCAACCTGGACCTGGCGCAGAGTACCTTCAAGCGCATGGAGGAACTTGCATCCAAGAAGTCGATTTCGAACCAGGAGTTCGATGAAGCGTCGGCGCGCCTCAAATCGGCGCAGGCCGGATACGAAATGGCGCGGGCGAAACGCACCCAACTGGATTCCAAACGGGCGGAGGTGCAGCAGGAAATCCGCGGCGCCCGTATTATGCGGGACTACACACGGATCTCGGCGCCGTTTTCCGGGGTAGTAACGGCGAAATCCGTGGAACCCGGAAACCTGGCCGCTCCCGGCGCACCCCTTCTCACTGTGGAGCGGGACGGCGTCTATCGGCTGGAGGCATCCGTCGATGAATCGAAACTTCCGTTCGTGAAGACCGGGCAAACCGTGGAGGTCGCCCTGGAATCGCTGGATCGCCGGCTTTCCGCCCACGTGTCGGAAATCGTGCCGGCGGTGGAGGCGGCTTCTCGCGCTTACATCGTGAAAATCGATCTGCCGGCCATGGCGAACCTGCGGTCGGGCATGTTCGGCCGCGCCTTTTTCCCCATCGGGACTCGCAAAGTCCTGACCATTCCGCCACAGGCCATGGTGGAGCACGGCCAACTGCAATCGGTTTTCGTGATGGACGGCGGTTTCGCGCACGCGCGCCTGGTGACCACGGGCGAGCGCCGGCAGACCGAGGTCGAAGTGCTTTCGGGATTGAGCGAGGGAGAGAAACTGGTCAGCCCGGCGCCGCTGGAACTCACCGATGGCGCCCGAGTGGAGGTCCGGCAATGAGCGGGGCGCCCTCGGAGCCCCGCCGTCTCGGTCCGGCCGGGCGGTTTGCCCACGCTTGGATTACCTCCAAGCTGACCCCGTTGATCATCGCCGGCGCGCTGCTCCTCGGCGGCTTCGCGGTGTGGAAACTGCCGCGCGAAGAAGAGCCGCAGATCATCGTGCCCATGATCGACGTCTTTGTGCAGATGCCTGGCGCATCGGCGCGCGAGGTGGAACAACGCGTCACCAAGCCGATGGAAAAACTGTTGTGGGAGATCCCCGGAGTGGAATACATCTACTCGACCTCCAGCCCGGGGCAGTCGCTGGCAATCGTGCGTTTCTACGTGGGCCAGGACGAAGAGAAGAGCGTCGTCCGCCTGAACCAGAAACTGACTGCCAATTTCGATATCATTCCGCCGGGCGCGTCGCGGCCACTGGTGAAGCCGCGCTCCATCGACGATGTACCGATTTTGGCGCTGACGCTTTCGAGCAAGCGCTATGGAGATTTCGAGCTGCGCCGCATCGCGGCCCAGGTGGACGACACCATCAAGCAGGTGCCGGACGTTTCCGCGGTCACGTTGATCGGCGGCGAGCGGCGGGAGATCCGCATCGTTCTGGACGAAGGAAAGCTGGCGGCATATAACCTTTCGCCGCTTCAGGTCGCCGGCGCGCTCGGGCTTTCCAACCAGCGCCTGCCTTCCGGCGAGTTCGACGCCGCGAACAAAGAATACCTGCTGGAGACGGGCGAGTTCCTGCGAACCGCCGAAGACGTGCGCAACGTGGTGGCGGGCGTGGCCAACGACAAGCCGATTTTCATCCGCGATGTCGCCGTAGTGAGCGATGGAGGCGAAGAGCCTTCCCAATACGTTCGCATGGCGCAGGCCGGGTCCCGCGAGTTTCTGCCAGCCGTGACAATAGCCATCGCCAAGAGGCAGGGCACCAACGCGGTCATCGTGGCGCAGAACGTACTGCGGCGCATCGAGCCGCTCAAGGGCAGCGTCATTCCGCCGGATGTGCGGGTGGATATCACGCGCGATTATGGGGAAACCGCGGCCGAGAAATCGAACGAATTGCTGCTCCATATGCTCATCGCGGTGGTTTCGGTAAGCATCCTGATCGCCATCACGCTGGGTTTCCGCGAGTCGCTCATTGTATTCATTGCCATTCCGGTCACTCTCGCCCTGACGCTCGCGGTGTTTTATCTTTACGGCTATACGCTGAACCGCATCACGCTGTTCGCGCTGATCTTCTCCATCGGTATCCTGGTGGATGACGCCATCGTGGTGGTGGAGAATATCGTGCGCCATTGGCGTATGCTCGCGAACCGCGAGCGGCCGGCCTTCGACGTCGCCATCGAGGCCGTGGATGAAGTGGGGAACCCCACCATTCTGGCAACCCTGACGGTGGTCGCGGCCATTCTGCCGATGGCTTTCGTGGGTGGGCTGATGGGGCCGTACATGCGGCCGATTCCGGTCGGGGCGAGCGCGGCTATGCTGATCTCGCTGGCGGTGGCTTTCATCGTAACGCCGTGGGCGGCGGTCCGGATTCTGAAGTCGGGCCACGCCGCGGCCTACGGTGAAAGAGAAGACCTCGTAACGCGGGTCTATCGCGTCGTGATGGGAAAACTTCTGCACGTTCCGGCGTTGCGCTGGGGTTTTCTGCTCAGCGTGGTAGTCCTGCTGCTCGGCTCCGTCTCTTTGTTTTATTTCCAATTCGTAAAAGTGAAAATGCTGCCGTTCGACAATAAGAGCGAGTTCCAGGTGATTGTGAACATGCCGAATGGAACCACTCTGGAACAGACCGCCCACGCCGCCAATGCCCTGGCGCGAGCCACGCTCGATCAGCCCGAGGTGGTGAATCTCCAAACCTATGTGGGCACCGCGTCCCCATTCAACTTCAACGGCCTGGTGCGGCACTACTATCTCCGCCAGGGGTCGAACGTCGCCGACATCCAGGTGAACCTGCTGCCGAAAGGCGATCGCAAGCTGCAGAGCCACGCCATCGCCAAAGAGGTCCGGCAACGGCTGCTTCCGATAGCCGAGCGGTATGGAGCCCGTATCCAGGTGGCGGAGGTGCCTCCCGGACCGCCGGTGCTCGAAACCCTGGTGGCCGAAGTCTACGGGCCGGAACTCGGCGAGCGCATCGCCATCGCGCGGCGCATCCGCGATTTGTGGAAACGGACCGACGGCGTGGTGGACGTGGATTGGTACGTGGAAGACGACCATCCGAAGTACCGGCTGCTGGTGGATAAAGAGAAGGCCGCGTTGAACGGGGTCTCCGAAGACCAGATCGCTCAAACCATGGCGCTGGCCTCTTCCGGCTACCAGGCCGGGCTGCTGCACTCCGACACCTCGCAGGAGGACGTGCCCCTGATGCTGCGCCTGGACCGCGCCAGCCGTTCGGACCTGGAAAAGATCCAGAACCTCAAAGTGGCCGGACAAACCGGCCGGCTGGTGGCGTTAAGCGAACTGGTGCGTACCCAGGAAGTGGTGGCGGACACGAGTATCTACCACAAGAACCTGCTCCCGGTTACGTATGTCACGGGCGACGTGGCGGGCGCCATGGAGAGCCCGGTGTATGCGATTCTGAAGCTAGGGCCGGAAATGGACAAGTTCCGCGCGCCCGCCGGATACGCGATCGAGCAACATATGGCGGCGCTCCCCACCGATGCCGAACGCTATTCCATGAAGTGGGATGGGGAATGGCACATCACTTACGAAGTTTTCCGCGATCTGGGATTGGCCTTCGCGGCGGTGCTGATCCTGATCTACGGTTTGGTGGTGGGATGGTTCCAATCGTTCCTCACCCCGCTGCTCATCATGGCGGCCATTCCGTTTTCGCTGGTCGGCATCGTGCCCGCGCACGGTCTGATGAATGCTTTTTTCACCGCCACTTCGATGATCGGGTTCATTGCGGGGGCCGGGATCGTGGTGCGCAATTCGATCATCCTGGTCGACTTCATCGAGCTTCGCCTGCGGGAAGGGATGCCGCTGGATCAAGCGGTGATCGACGCCGGAGCGGTACGGTATCGTCCCATGATGTTGACCGCGGCGGCCGTGGTTGTCGGCGCCGGAGTGATCCTTTTCGACCCCATCTTTCAGGGCCTCGCCATCGCGTTGATGGCCGGAGAGGTCGCTTCTCTGGCACTGTCGCTCCCGACAGTGCCCATTGTCTACTTTGTCGCGAATCGAAGGAGAAAAACCGTATGACCATCGAACGTTACTTGCGCCTGATTGCCGGCTTCTTTGTGGTGCTGAGCGTGGCCCTGGGCTATTGGGTCAATCCGGCATGGTTTCTGTTCACTGCTTTCGTCGGTTTAAATCTTTTCCAGTCGGCGTTTACCAACTGGTGTCCGATGATGAGCATCCTACGGAAGCTGGGTATCGGCGCTTCGCCCAAGCTTTCGTAGGCGAGACTTCAGATCCGGGACGAAGAAGGAACTACCCCATCGGGACGTGACGCTTGTGGTAGGCCCGCCGGCCATGAGTGTGTCGATTCCGCAGATGTTTGCGACGCATTTCGCCGCCGGTGGCGGCCAAGGCCGGCCAGACGGCGGCAATTGGCGTGGTGGCCGTGAATCTCTTTTTTTTGGAAATAGCGCCGGGATCAGCGGCGATCCTGCGGCTGAGCCCACAATTCATCCCCCTGCCCTACAGTCAGCACCGGACAGGGCGCGTGGCGTACCGTTCGCAGGGTGGTCGTTCCCAGGACCATTCCCTCGAAAAACCGCCGGCGGGCCGCTCCCAACACCACCAGGTCGTACGGTTCTTCCTTCGCGAGTTTCACGATTTCCTCGGCGGCGTCTCCACGGCGAACCAATTCCCGGATCGCACATCGGGACCGCTCTTCCGCGGGTATCCAACCGCACAGATCGGAGAGGGACTTGGTTCCGGACGCCTCGTGTACGTGAAGCACGGTCAGGTTGGCGTCGAAGCAGGCGGCGATCCCGGCCGCGAAACTCAATGCTCGCCGCGACAGTTCGGTGTCGTGAACCGGACAGAGCACCTGGCGGATGGATTCACGCGGGGCGGACCTGACCGTCAGCACCGGCGCCGGACTCTCCCGCAGCACGCGTTCCGCCACGGAACCCAGCATCCAGCGGTTAAGACCGCTTCGCCCATGGGTACCCATCACAATCAGATTTGCATTCTCGAGCGCGGCCAACTGCCGGATGCCATCGGCTGGAAGCGCCTCCATCGCACGAACTTCGACGGAATCGGCGTTATCCCCCAGGGTGGACCGCACGAACGCCTTAAGCGAGTGTTCCGCAAGCTGCAACGACTCGCTGAATTCGGCTTGAAGTTCGGCCAGCCGGCCCACCGTGAAATAAGGTGGCGCCTCAAACCAGTTGGCGTACATCGCGACGATCTTGGCACGCCCGCAGCGTTCCGCGAGCAGCGACGCGGTGCGAAGCGCGTGGGCTGAAATCTCGCTGAAATCAACGGGGACGAGAATTGTCTCGAATGTGTGTGCTCGCATGGCGGCCTCCACTTTCCATGATGCAGCGTGGGGACGGAAGTGACATGGCGATTACGAATTCCTCGGGCGCGGATTGTATCGGGAAGAGCGTGGATCCGGAATCGGCCATTCCACTTTTGTTTCGCACACCCTGCCCTTCCGGGTCTGGTCTGACGCGGCGTGCCGATGTGTCACACTGAAGATTCGGCTCGGCGTGGACAGCTTCAACCGCGCCAACCTGTGGAGATCATCGTTGAACGAGCGAACTTTTCGAACGGGCGACTCCGCGAAACTGGAGGATCCCGAACGGCTGAAGTGGCTTCCCCCAGCGGAAATTCTTGCGCTGCTTGACCTCAGGCCGGGCGAGACGGCCGCCGATATCGGCGCCGGAACCGGTTACTTCGCCATCCCGATCGCCGCCCGAATAGCCCCCGGCAAGTTGTACGCCGTGGACCTGCAACCCGAAATGCTGGACAAGTTGCGCGCCAAGCTTGCCGCGCCCGGTGTTCCAACCAACATTGAGCTGCTGCGCGGCGCGGCGTCCGCCACCAATCTTCCGGATGCGAGCGTCGATTTGGTCCTCATGGCCAACCTTTGGCATGAGCTGGATAGCCATGACCGGGTTCTGCGGGAAGTCGATCGAATCCTGCGTCCAGGCGGACGTCTGGCGATTCTCGATTGGCGCCGGGACGTGAGCCCTCCCCCAGGGCCGCCCTCCGGCCACCGGGTTGCGTTACAGGACGCGCTGGGTTGTCTGGAGGCGAACGCATGGCGCCTGCGCGGAAGCGCGGACTGGCCTTTCAGCTACCTGATTCTGGCGGCCAGGAATTCCCTCCACGCAACCCCCGGCACACGAACCGGATAGCCGGTCTTCGCTTCCCTTTCGGAAGATTCAAGCCGGCCTCTTTTCCTTTGCGTGAGTTTCACCCGCCAGGCCGTTCGCTTCCGCCACGAACCGGGTCATGGATTTCGCGACGTGATCCAGGACGGAAGCCCATTCCTTCAAGTGACTTTCGCCCTTCCGGGTCAGTTTATAAATCCGGCGCGCGGGTCCGCTCTTTTCGATCTCCCATTCCGAGGCGACGTTGCCGTTCGCTTCCAGATTGCGGAGTGTTCGGTACAAGGCCCCGCGTTCAATCGCCGCGTCGGTGAGGGCGTGGTCTTGAAGTTCGTTGCCGAGATCGTAACCGTAGGAATGGCCTTTCTTCTTCAGCAGCAGCAAAACGACCGGTTCGACGAACCGGTACAGATTGCCCATGGCGCAGGTGCACGGATAATCCTGGCCGTGACGGCAGTGTTTTCTTTGCGGCATTCCGAACCTCCAGCGGTTCTTGAGAACCGTTGTCCACTTCTTCGGGCTACAAGGCGTCGTCGAAAATAGATGTAATCTACATCTATTGTACCGCAAAGACCCA
Organism: Bryobacteraceae bacterium; assembly: GCA_052325345.1. Classification (GTDB taxonomy): domain Bacteria; phylum Acidobacteriota; class Terriglobia; order Bryobacterales; family Bryobacteraceae; genus JBEKYD01. Next base: position 5,544 of record JBKQVG010000300.1, on the reverse strand, counting down.
AGGGACCGGCGAGGGTACGGCTGTGGGAAGAAGTCCCAGTCCCGAGAGCAGTTGGAAGCATCGATCGAGAATCGCCTCTCGATCCACCCGGCCGGCCGCGCGGCTGCCATAGTCTCCTGGTGCTTGACCCTGAAAGCCGGGGGGCATTGGGATCAAAGCGGCGTTCTCCTTACTGCAGCGGGTACCCGCGTATCAACTTGAACGTCCTGCCCCAGCGGGTCTTGGTGAAGAAATGCGTGATTACGTCGAAAATGTGGTCGATCCCGATATTGCCGTTGGTCAGGTCCGCCGTCGAGGCTTCGTACGACCAGTAAATCACCAGCGGCGTGCCCTCGATATTCTCGCGCGGCACGAAGCCCCAGTAGCGGCTGTCGAGCGAGTCGTCGCGGTTATCGCCCATGGCGAAAACGCAATTCGGCGGCACCACCACTTCCCCGTTCACGACGTGATTCTCCAGCATGTCCATCGCCCGCGGGGCCACGATGGTATTGGGTGGGGAAGGAAAGTTGTCGCGATAGGAATCCAGGTAGCCGGTCACGTGCTGCACGTACGGCTCCCGGGGGAAATGTCCGTTGAGCATCAACTGCTTGTTGACGACCCGGATATGATCCCCCGGCAGGCCGATGGCCCGCTTCACGTAGTCCTGCTTGATATCCACCGGGTAGCGGAACACGATGACATCGCCGCGCCTCACCGGCCGGTACGGCAACAGGTGCTTCGAAATAGTCCCGGCGGGGGCGAAGCACAGCTTGTCCACCAGCAGGTGATCGCCCACCAGCAGCGAGGACTCCATCGACGCGCTGGGAATCACGAAGGCCTGCACCAGGCTCGCCGTAGCGAACAGCAGCAGGATCACCGTGACGGTCCATTCGGCAATGAAGCCGCGATGCACTTCTCGCGAAATATTACGGTACCGGCTCCACCAGCCGGGCTTTTCGACGGTCTCTTGTGTCTTCTCCACTTTCCTCCAGTGTACCGGATGAGACGCACCGCGCCGGATGGCACCGCTCGCGGCAGCGCGCCGGGCGAAAAGTGTGCGAGAATTGCGGGCTAGAGGGGGGACCGCTTGCCACGCATTCAACAGGAACCGCCCCGCACCCTCGGGGAGCTTCGCCGAAGCCCTTTTTCCGAAGCCAGACTCGCCCGCCGCACCGTCAAGGACGAGCTTCGCGAAAACCTGATCGCCAAGATGAAATGCCGCCAGCCGCTGTTTCCGGGCGTGCTGGGGTACGACGATACGGTCGCGCCGCAGATCGCCAACGCCCTGTTGTCGCGCCATAATTTCATTCTTCTCGGCCTGCGCGGCCAGGCGAAAACCCGCCTGATCCGCCTGTTGACGTTGTTGCTCGACGAGGCAGCGCCCTACGTCGACGGCTGCGAGATCCACGACAATCCTTACCGTCCGATTTGCCGCCGCTGCCGCGACCTGATCGAAGATGCCGGCGACTCGACGCCCATCGCCTGGCTCACCCGCGACCACCGCTACGTGGAGAAGCTGGCTACACCCGACGTCACCATCGCCGACATGATCGGCGATATCGACCCCATCAAGGCCGCCCGCCGCGGCCAGGATATTTCCGACGAACTGACGGTACATTTCGGCCTGCTGCCGCGCGCCAACCGCGGCATCTTCGCCATCAACGAGCTGCCCGACCTGGCCGGCAAAATCCAGGTGGGCCTGTTCAACATCATGCAGGAAGGCGACGTGCAGATTAAAGGTTATCCCGTCCGCCTGCCCCTCGACGTGATGCTGGTGTTTACCGCCAACCCGGAAGATTATACCGCCCGCGGCAAAATCATCACCCCTCTCAAGGACCGCATCGGCAGCGAGATCCGCACCCATTATCCCGCCACCATCGAGCAGGGCATCGCCATCACCGCCCAGGAAGCCTGGATCAAGCGCGACTCTCCGGTGGAAATCCGCGTGCCCCAGTTCATCCGCGAAGTGGTCGAGCAGCTCGCGTTTCTGGCGCGCGAGGATAAGCGCGTGGACAAGCGCTCCGGGGTTTCCCAGCGCCTGCCGATCTCGGTGCTCGAGAACGTGGTTTCGAACGCCGAAAGCCGCGCCCTGCGCGCTCAGGATACCCTGGCCGTGCCGCGCATTCTGGATCTCTATTCCGCCCTGCCCGCCGTCACCGGCAAGCTCGAGTTGGAATACGAAGGCGAGCTGAAGGGCGGCGACGCCGTGGCCCGCGAGATCATCCGCGTGGCCGTGGGCAAGATTTACGACCAGTACCTGGAAGGCGTGAACATGGCCCAGGTGATTCAGTGGTTCGATCTGGGCGGCACGCTGAAGATCGATGAACTGGCCGATTCCGCCACCATGGTCCGCCAGTTGGGCGGCATCCAGGGGTTGATGGAAAAGGTGAAAGCGCTGGGCCTGGGCTCGAACGAACCGGATGCGCTGCGGGTTTCCGCCGCCGAGTTTATCCTCGAGGGCCTGCACGCTCACCGCCGCATCAGCCGCAACGAAGAGCGCGGATTCGCCGCCGAGGAGCGCCGCCGCGAGCCGCGCGACGAGCCCAAGACCGAAAAGAGCGAACGCCCCAACTTTCGCAAGCAATACAACTGAGGAGGCCGCGGTGAAATCGATTCGCTATTCCCGCTACACCGGCGAAGATCTCGACATCGCCGCCGAAGACCTTCTGCGCGCGCTGGCCGACTTCCTTTTGCAAAGCGGCTTCAACACCCAGTACTCGCAGTTCAGCGAGTGGAACCAAAACACCCTGGAAGAGCTGAAAGAAGCGTTGCGCCAGGCCTTGGAAGAAGGCCGCCTGTTCGCCGACGACCGCCTGGAACAGATGATGGAGCAACTAGCATCCATGACGCCCGAGCAGGTGGAGCAACTGCTCGACAACCTGGTTCAGAAAATGATGGACGAGGGCCAGATCACCATGGAGGAACAGCCCGACGAGGCCCAACCCGGCGCCGGCCAGGGTCAGGGGAAAGAGAGCAACATCAAGTTCGAGCTCACCGATAAGTCGCTCGACTTTCTCGGTTTCAAAACCCTGAAAGATCTGCTGGGCTCGCTCGGCAAATCCAGCTTCGGGCGCCACGATACGCGCGATCTCGCGACCGGCATCGAAACCTGCGGCGCCGCCCGGCCCTACGAGTTCGGCGACGTGCTGAATCTGGACGTCAGCGCCACCCTGTTTTCGGCCATTCGGCGGGAAGGCGCGCGCGTGCCCCTCAATCTGGAATACCGCGACCTGCAAGTAAGCCAGTGCGAGTACCAAAGCTCCTGCGCCACCGTGCTCATGCTCGATTGCAGCCATAGCATGATCCTATACGGGGAGGACCGCTTCACCCCGGCCAAGAAAGTAGCCCTGGCTCTGGCCCATCTGATCCGCACCCAATACCCCGGCGACAGCCTGCGCTGCGTGCTGTTTCACGATACCGCCGAGGAGCTGGCCATCAGCCAACTGGCGCGCGTCCAGGTGGGCCCGTACTACACCAACACGCGCGACGGCCTGATCCTGGCGCAGCGCCTGCTGAACCGCGAGCGCAAGGACATGCGCCAGATCGTCATGATTACCGACGGCAAGCCCAGTTGCCTCACGCTCGACGACGGGCGGCTCTACAAGAACGCCTTCGGCCTCGATCCCCTCGTCATCAGCCGCACCCTGGAAGAAGTCAACCGCTGCAAGAAGCAAGGCATTCTGATCAATACGTTCATGCTGGCGAGCGACTACGGCCTGGTCAACTTCGTGCAGAAGATCACCGAAATCTGCCGCGGCAAGGCCTACTTCACCACACCCTATAACCTGGGCGAGTATCTGCTGATGGATTACATGAACCGCAAGACGCGAACGGTGCATTAGGGCTGCCGTCGACCGCTGCGCGATTCGGATGGACATGTGCGGCACATGTTTGTATGCTTAGGACATGTCCAAGATGATCCAGGTGAGGGACGTTCCGGATCACGTGCATCGAACCCTAAAGTCCCGAGCGGCTCGCGAAGGCATGAGTCTTTCTGATTTTCTCAAGAGGGAGTTGGCCCGTTCGGCGGAGCGGCCAACGATCGAGGAGTGGTTGGAGCGCACGCAACAGGTGAAGCCGATCCGGGGCAAGCGGAGCCCCGCGCAAGTAATACGCCAACTGCGTGACTCCCGATGATCGTTCTGGACGCCTCCGTGGTTGTCGAACTTCTCACCAACGGCGCCCTGGCTGATTCCATTCGACGCGATCTCGCCGGGCGCGACGAATCTTTCATCGTTCCCCATTTGATCGATGTCGAAGTTGTGAGTGCGATTCGAAGGCTGGTGGCTGGCCGGCGAATAGGGGCAGATCGTAGCGACCAATTTCTCACAGGGCTCGCGGCGCTGCCGGCGGAGCGTTATTCGCACACGCCATTGATTGGCCGCATCTGGGAACTACGGCACAACTTCACCGCCTATGACGCCACTTACATCGCCTTGGCTGAAGCCATGAACGCTGTCCTGTACACCAGCGACGAGAAATTGTGCAAAGGCCACCAGGCCCGGGTCGTGCTGTTCCGCTGATTGCAGAGTGGGTCCGCGGGCGTGGTTAGGTCGCGGAATGGGCGTTGTGCGGCCAGAAGGCACCACGCCTAGGTCCTTGCGGAGGGTCCCACAGTTGGGCTTTCACCGCCGAACCGAGGCGGCGGCGAGATGTCAAAGTCGGGCTCGACGATCTCTTCTTTGATGGACCGTGCCAGCGAATCCAGGCTGCGATACAGGTTCTCGTGTGAGAACCCAATTCCTCGCAGCTGCCGAGCCAGATTGGGCTTGGATCCCGCCGGGATGATATATCGGACCAGTGACGAAGGCCCTCGAAGGAGAAACTCTATCTGCGCCTCCCGTTCTTTGGAAGGGTGAATGGTGAACCTACTCATCTGGGCGGCCATCCGCGGAAACTGTAAAGGCGGTATCAGCGCTAAAGGTCCATTGATGGTCGTTGAACCCAGTGCGGCCTTAAATTCCGCAAGGTCATCCGACCCGAGGAACGCGGCCGCCGCGAGGTAGCGAACCGGTGGACTGTCGGGGAAGCAATCTTTCCAGTCTGCGCTACGCCAGTTCAACTCCTGGTGGTTCATACACCAGAGACTCTCCGTCCTCGGACGTTATTCCGCCGGTCACTGCAAAGTAGAGTCCTGCCAGGACATTCTCCGTCCAATCCAATAATCGTGTCGGGACACCATAGTGTTGTGCGAGAAACAGCCAAGATACATGATCGTCCCAGCCCGGCACGTCGCTGGAATATGCCGATGCTCTTAAACGGAAACGCTGTCCAGCCCAGAACTCAATATTTTCACGGGCGGAGCAGAATGGCTCCCGATGAGCGCCTGGCGACAGCGCGCCTACTACTCTTGAATGGCCTCGAAACCAGCAATGTCGGAGCGCAGCTCCAATCGTGATTGCTTGCTCAACGCTCCGGAGCTCACCACCTTCCGTCGGCCCGTCGCTCGTCATATTCAATATCACTAGTGTCCGGTAAAGTACTTTGCGAAATTCAATAAGTCTCATCCTTGCTAGCGGGTAGCGGGAATTCTGGCCGGGAACGATTTGAACGCTGAGCCGATGA
>JBKQVG010000299.1:0-14911 GCA_052325345.1 Bryobacteraceae bacterium | reverse complement strand
GAACTGCCTGTACGGCACCTTCGCATGGACACCCGAACAGTTGCTCAGCTCGATTCTGCAATTCTTCTGTCAGATGACGGGAAAACCCTACCCGGCGCCGGTGGTACAGCAGACCGCCGTGACGGCGCCGCCCGTTTCGGTACCCGTAGGGAGCCCGATCGGCGCGGCAGTCGGCAACGGCTACCTTGACAATCTCAACACTAAAGTCTACACCACACCGGGCCAGACCTACACGGCCGGCGATGGGACCGTCTATGTCCTGGTGTCGATCAACTCCATTTTTGGGCCAAACAACTATTGGACCGTCAAGACGGCGGCTCCGGCGGCGGCGTAAGATGCACAGGTGGATGATCCTGGGCGTGGCGCTGGCCGCTGGGGTCCACGCCCAGACGGTCAGCTTCTCCCCACAGGTAAGCCTTGGAAAATCGCTGACCCTGTGGGAAGCGGACGTCAGCGGGGTGAAGGAGGACGTGCCGGCGGCGCAGATCTGGGCGGTGGCCGCCGCGCACGGGTTGGGGCACATCGAAAACTCGACGGCGGCGCAGTTGGTGCCGGCGGCCGGGGGCAAGACGCTGGCGTCGAAGATTCTGCACGGCTGCACGGACGCCGCGGCCGGCGCTGCAATTGGGGCGTACATCAAGGGCCAGGCGAACTTTGCCACTAACCAGGTGGCCACCGAAATTGCCGTGGGCGCCACGACGGTGGCCGGGGTCTGCGGCCTGCTGCTGCCGACGCTGCAAAAAGACGCGGCGGCGGCGGCGCCGAATCCCAGCCTGATGGGGACGGCCATCACGGTCGGCAGCAGTGGCTCGGGCTCGGGCCTGTTCTGGGCTCGTGCGTCGGGGGTGGCGCCGTTTACGGATAAGCTGCCATAGTTAAGGTGTGTCCGACGGCCTGGAGGACTGTCTTACGTATCCGGGTCGGTCTTGTCTCCGGCGGTCCAGGGCTCGAATTCGGCGGAGGCTTCGTGGGTCTCGCCCTCGGCCGTTGGCCATGCGTCCGGCGGCGAGAAACGTTGCGGCAGAGGCAGCCAGGCTTCGAGCGTGGTGCCGGTGCCGGGTTCGGACTCGATACGCACGCTGCCGCCCAGACCGGTGACCCGCTCCTCGATACCCAACAGGCCCAGCCCCCGATTGCGCCGGCGTGAGAATCCGCGGCCATTGTCGCGCACCACTACGGTGATGCGCTGGCCGGCAGCGCTGACGGCGATGCCGGCCTGGTTGGCGCTGGCATGGCGGCACACGTTATTCAAGGCCTCCTGCACCAGACGGAAGATGCAGGTTTTGTGCTGTTCCGGCAGGTCGTCCGGCAGCTCGTCGGCCTTGACATCGATTTGAATGCCGGTGGAGCGGGTGACCTGGTGCGCCTGCCATTGCAGCGCCGCGGCCAGCCCCAGGTCGTCGAGCATGGAGGGCCGCAGCAGCAGGGCCACGTTGCGCACCATGGCCAGGGAGCCTTCCACCAGGGCGCGGATGCGGTCGACGCGGCCGCGCAGCTCGCCGTCGCGGGGCCCCAGCGCCAGCGCCAGGTCGTGCAATTCGAACTGCACCGCGGAGAGCGACTGTCCCACGGCGTCGTGCAATTCGCGGGAGATATTCTTACGTTCGGATTCCTGCGTGTCCACCAGTTTTGCCGACAGGCTTTTCAACTCCTGGCGCGCTTCGGTTACTTCGGCCAGATGATTCAAGGTGCGCCGTTCCAGGCGCAGAATATGAACCGCGGTCGCGACCGCCAGGGCCACGCCGAACAGCAGCATCCCGGCGAGCGCGCCCACCAGACGGTTGCGCAAGCCGGCGAACATGTCTTGCAGTTGGCGGTCCTGTTCCACGAGCTGCTGCCGATTCAGGCTGGCAATGGTATCGGCGATCGCCAGAGTGTTGGAGCGGCGGGGCAGAATCTCGTCGCGCAGGAAAGCGTATCCTTCCTTGCGCCGCCGGTCCCCGCTCCAGTCGACCACTGGCTCCAGGGCGTGCCAATACTCCTGGATCTGCACCCGCAGGGACGCGCTCAGGGCCGGGTCGGGCAGGCGGGGCAGCGCGCCGACGCCGGAGAGCATGGATTGAATCTGTTGACGCGAGCGCAGCAAGGCGAGCCGGCTCTGTTCGGCGCGCACGGGATCCGGCTCCAGCAGGTAATCTCTCACGTACGTGCCGGAGAGATAAACCGTGGAACGGATTTCTTCCAGTTCTTGCGCCCGGCCCAGGAATTCCTTCACCGTAGCTTCGTTGTTGGATTGCAGTTTCACCAGGGCCTGAACCGCGTTCACGCCGGAAAGCGCCAGCAGAATCAGCAGAACGCCGAAGCCGAGGGCGAGCGCGGTGCGGGTGCTGAGCAATCGCCTGGCGGCGCGAAGCGGGCGGGTGGAGTCCGCGCTATCCATCGTGGGCGACCGCGCCGCCATGGGCCGAAATCACACCCTTGCGAATGGCGTACAGAATCAGGTCCGCCACGCCATGGAGGTTAAGCTTTTGAAAAATGTGCTGGCGGTGGCAGATCACGGTGGTCGGACTGAGGTTGAGAATTCCCGCGATATCCTTGTTCGACTGGCCTTCGGCGAGCAATTGCAGCACCTGGCGCTCGCGCGGCGACAACAGGTCGTAGCTGTCGGTGACGTCGCGCTCCTCCAGGTAGCGGACATACTCGTCGGCCAGAATCCGGCTTACCCTAGGGCTGAAAAACGCCTTGCCGTTGCTCACGGCGCGCACCGCCTCCACCACTTCCAGCTCGGCCGAGCTTTTGAGCACGTAGCCCCGCGCCCCGGCTTTCAGCGCGCTCAGCAGGTACGACTCGTCGCTGTGCACGGTCAGCATGACCACCTGAGTCTCCGGCAGGTGCGCGCAGATCTGGCGGGCCGCTTCGATACCGTTCATTACCGGCATGCCGACGTCGAGCACGGCCACGTGCGGGTGTTCGCGCCTGGCGAGTTCCAGCGCCTGGCGGCCGTCGGAGGCTTCGGCGACGATCTCAAAGGACGGTTCATGCGCCAGCAGCGTGCGCAGACCCCGCCGGATGATGGCATGGTCGTCGGCGAGAAGGATGCGAACTCTGGGCATGGATAATCTTATCCGCTCGCTCCGAATTATAGCGGCTGGAGCGTGCGCTGGGAATCGTGCAAACAGAGGAGCCGGTTTGGGCGGGGTAGGGCCCGATTGGCGGAAACATCCTCCGATCAGAGGATTGTGCCGGCCCGGCGCGCCGGGTAAGATTAAACTGACAACGTCGAACCGCCAAAATTTCATTGAACTGTCGAATCTATGCCTCCTCGTTCCGCCCTGCCCCTCCAGGCACTCGAACAACTACGCCCATATGACAGTTGTACGCTTTCTAACGCAATCGAACGGCTCGGCATGCGCCCGCGAAATGAAGGTTTCGCGGGCGGAAGCATCGTCTGCCGGTTTCCGCGGCTTCCGCCAGCCGTCGGCTATGCCGTGACCGGCCGCATCCGGACATACGACCAACCGATAGACGGCCATTGCTACTACGAACATATGCCTTGGTGGCACTACCTGGAGACCATTCCGGAACCCCGTATGGTAGTGTTGCAGGATGTGGACGAACGTCCCGGTTTTGGCGCGCTATTCGGGGAGGTGCACGCCCGCATTTGCCGCGCCATGGGATGCGTCGGTTACGTCACCAACGGCGCGGTTCGCGATCTGAATAGCGTCGAAGCGCTGGGCTACCATCTTTTCGCCGGCTCGGTTTCGGTATCGCATGCCTACGCGCACATCGTCGATTTCGGAGGTATGGTGGAGATTGCCGGTTTGTCAGTGGCGCCCGGTGATTTGCTGTTCGGCGATCGCCATGGCGTTCTTTCCGTCCCGGTGGCCGCGGTCCCGCGGCTCCCGGATCTGGCGGAGCAGTTGCTAGCCGAGGAACGGGAGTTATTCCAACTGTGCGAGTCGGAGAAGTTCTCGATCGACGCACTCGCAAAACAGATTGAGGAAATGGCGCGGAGGCAGAGATGCTAGGGTGCCTTTTTCACGGGCCGCGAGCCGCCGCGGCGCAGACAGACGTGGGCATGACTGCCCGCACAACGGCGCTCGGGCTGCTGATCTTGCCGCTGGCCGCCGCAATCTGCGGCCTGGGCGGCTGCTCCGCCAAGGGAAACTCAAAAGCCACTGCCGAATCGTCCCAGCCGGCTTTGACCACGGTGGGGACGGTGGCGATTACGCGGAAGCCGATCTTCCGGCAGCTTAGCGTTTCCTCCGAGCTCGTCCCGTTCCAGGAGATCGACGTTTACGCCAAGGAATCCGGCTACGTGAAACAGCTCCTGGTGGATTACGGCTCCCACGTGAAGGAAAACCAACTCCTGGCGGTGCTGGAAATTCCGGAGCTGGAAGCACAGTTGCAGCAGGACGCCGCGGCCATCAAGAACGAGCAGGAGATGGTGACCCACGCCCAGCACGAACAAAGCCGCGTGGCGGCCCAGCACACCGTCTATCATCTGCAATATACCCGCCTGAAAGACGTGGCCGACAAGACTCCCGGCCTGGTGGCACAGCAGGAAGTGGACGACGCGCAGGGCAAGGACATGGCGGCCGAGGCGCAGGTGGAAGCGGCCGAGTCGGCATTCGAGTCCGCGCAAAGCCAATTGCTGCAAGCGCGGGCCAAGGAAGAGCACGACCGGGTGCTGTTCGAATATTCGAAGATCTACGCGCCTTTCGCCGGCGTGGTGACGCAACGATACGCCAACCAGGGGACCCTGGTGCAGGCTGGAACCAGCTCCAGCACGCAGGTCATCCCGATCGTGAAGCTTTCCCAAGACGACCTGTTCCGCCTCGTGATTCCGGTGCCGGAGTCTTACGTGAAGTTCGTGCGGCTGGGCAGTAAGGTTCAGGTGCGAGTGCCGTCGCTCGACAAAGTGGTTTACGGAATCGTGGCGCGATTCTCGGTGGACGTCGCCGAAGATACCCGAACCATGCATACCGAGGTGGACGTTCCCAACCCAACCCGGGCGCTGATGCCGGGCATGTATGCGGAAGCCACTCTGACGTTGGAGGGCAAGAACGACGCACTGGCGGTGCCTTTGTCGGCGCTCAGCATCGCTTCGGGCGCCTCGGCCGGCCAGGGCACTGTTTTTCTGGTGGACGCCGACAACCGCCTGCGGGAGAGAACAGTCCAGATCGGGTTGCAGACATCCAACGACGCCGAGGTGCTGAGCGGCCTGGCGGTGGGCGACCGCGTGGTGGTCAGCGACCGCAGCGGTCTCAAGCCGGGCATCGAAGTGCGTCCGCAAAATGTGGATGCCATGGAATACGAAGCCGGCAAACAGTAAAGAATCGCCCGGTCGGACGGGCCGAAAAGCCAACTCTCTCTTATGCCACGTTTTTCGATTCGCAATCCACACTTCATTGTGGTGATCTGCCTGGCGCTGGCGGTCATCGGGGTTACCAGCCTGGCGAGCATGCCGGTCGATCTGTTTCCGGCGATCAATATTCCCGTAGTGATGGTGGCCACGTTCTATTCGGGCATGCCGCCGCAGGATATCGAGACCGACATCACCGATCCCCTGGAGCGGTTCTTTACGCTGGGCGCCGGCATCGACCACGAGGAATCGCGCTCCATGCTGGGCGTGAGCCTGATCAAGATTTATTTTCAGCCCGGAACCAGCGCCGACGCCGACGTTACCGAAATCACCAACCTGGCGCTGGCCGACCTGAAACGCCTTCCTCCCGGCACGCTGCCGCCGGTAGTCTTGAAATTCGACGCCTCCAGTTTGCCGGTCTGCCTGGTTACGGTGAAAGGCGAGGGGCTCAACGAAACCCAGCTCCACGACCTGGCGCAATTCCAGATTCGAAACCAGATCGGCGCCGGCGTGCAAGGGGCCGAAATCCCGCCGCCGTTCGGTGGCAAGTATCGCCAGATCATGGTGTACGTCGACCCGTTCAAGCTGTTTGCCAGCCAGCTCAGCCCCATGGACGTGGTGAACGCGGTCAATCAAGCGAACCTCATCACTCCCGCCGGAGACGTCAAAATCGGGCCGTATGACTACTATGTTTATTCCAACAGCCTGGTCGACAAAGTCGAAGAGCTGAACAGCGTGCCGCTGAAAACGGTCGGTGACCGCTGGGTATCGGTCGCGGACGTGGGCAAGGCCGAGGACGCCGCGCAGATTCAGTACAACATCGTGCGCGTGGACGGGCAGAAATCGTCCTACATCCCCATCATGAAGCAGGGCGGCGACACCAACACCATTGCCGTGGTCAACGGAATCCGCGACCAGCTCCAGCATCTCTTCGAGGTTCCCAAGCAACTGGTGACAAGCGTGGTTTTCGATCAGTCGGTGTATGTGAAGAACGCCTTGGAAACCGTGTTGCACGAGGGGCTGATCGGCCTGGTCCTGACCAGCATCATGATTCTGCTCTTCCTGGGAAGCCCGCGCGCCACTTCCGCGGTGCTGATCTCGATCCCGCTCTCGGCGCTGGCTACGTTTGTGGTGCTGTCGCTGATGGGCAGCACGATCAACACCATGATCCTGGGCGGCCTCGCGCTGGCCTTTTCGCGTGTCATCGACAACTCGGTCATCTCGCTCGAAAACATTTATCGCCATCTGGAAATGGGCTCGGCTCCCGCGGTGGCGGCGGAAGTCGGCGGCACCGAAGTGAACCTCGCGGTGCTGGCGGCAACCCTGGTGAACGTAGTGGTTTTCGTTCCCGTGGTCTTCCTGTACGGGGTGGGAAAATTCCTGTTTTCGGCCCTGGCGCTGGCGTTTTGTCTGTCGCTGCTGGCGTCTTTCGTGGTGGCGATGACGGTGATTCCCCTGTTCTGCTCGCGTTTCCTCAAGAGCGTCCCCCACGGCCACGGCGAAGAACATCCGGCCAGCCGCAATCCGTGGGACAGATTCAACCATCTGTTCAACCGCGGCTTCGCCAAAGGGCTCGATGTTTATGAGACCTCGGTGCGGTGGGCGCTGCGGCGTCCGGGCCTGACCGTGGCCGCGCTGGCGGCCCTGTTCGTCGCCAGTTTCGCCATCTATCCTTTCCTTGGCCTCGCTTTCTTCCCGCGAACCGATGCCGGCCAGTTCACCATCAATGCCAAGCTTCCCACCGGCACGCGAATCGAAATTACCAACGACTATGTGGCCAAGGTGGAGGACCTGATCCGGCACACCGTGTCCCCCGCAGACCTGAAGATGGTGGTCTCCAACATTGGAGTCGTGCCCGACTTTTCGGCCCTCTACACCACCAACGCCGGCCCCTACACAGCCACCATCCAGGTGCAACTCAACGCGGACCACAAAACCAGCAGCTTCGAATACATGGATCGGGTGCGGCGCGAGATCGCGCGGCAGTATCCCCAAATCCGCACCTTCTTTTCCAGCGGCTCCATGGTGGATGCCGTCCTCAACATGGGAATGCCGGCGCCGATCGACATTCAACTGGCCAGCTCCAACCTTCCCCGCTCCTACGGCGTCGCGCAGGGTCTGGCCGCGCGCATCCGCCAACTGCCCGGCGTGGGCCAGGTCTACATCCCGCAGGACATGAACTATCCGGGCCTGCAGTTGAACGTGGATCGCATTCACGCCGGCGAGCTTGGCCTGAGCCAGAAAGAGATCATCGACAACCTGATTACATCGCTGAACTCGAATTACATGATTGCGCCGAATTACTGGGTGGATTACAAAACGGGCAACGACTATTACGTCACCGTGCAGTATTTCGAGCAGGGCAACGGCGCGATCCGGAACTTGATGGATCTTAGCCAGATCCCGCTGCGCGCTCCCAATCTCGCCAAACCGACCACCCTGGACGCGGTGGCCAGCGTGAAGCGAATCGAGACACCCACCGAAATCGATCACTACAAGATCAAGCGAGTCATGGATATCTACGTGTCGCCATCCGGGGAGGACCTGGGCAACGTGACCAAGTCGATCCGGAATGTGATCGCCGACACCAAGATCCCGGCGGGAATGCTGGTGGATTTGCACGGCATGGTCGAGGCCATGTTCGCCTCCTTTACCAGCTTCGGCGCGGGCTTCATCCTGTCGTTCATCCTGCTCTTCCTCATCCTGGTGGCGCAGTTCCGTTCCTTCGTCGATCCGTTTCTGATCATGCTCGCGATTCCCATGGGATTCATAGGCGTGCTGGTCATTCTTCCGCTCACCCACAGCACGCTCAACGTCATGTCGCTGATGGGCGTGCTGATGCTGATCGGCACGGCGGGCTCCAACAGCATTCTCATCGTGGATTTTGCGCACAAGCTGGAAGATCAGGGGATGCCGGTGGAAGATGCGGTCATCATCGCCTGCCGGGTGCGTTTGCGGCCGATTCTGATGACTTCGCTGGCCACCATCATCGGCATGATCCCAATGGCCATGAAGCTGGGCACCGGCGCCGAGCAATACGCGCCCATGGCGTGCGCCATCATCGGTGGACTCACCTCGTCGGTGATCCTGACCGTGTTCATCGTTCCCGCGGCATACTTGCTGGTCTATCGCAACAAACGCGGTTCCAACCCGCCGGCGAACCTGTCCCCGGAGGCAGCCTGATGCGCGTCGCTACCTATCTTTCCTTGACCGCCATCGCCTGCGCCTATCTGGCCATGGCGCAAACCAGCGCGCCGGTGCCGCTGACCCTGCAGGACGCCGAAGCGCTGGCTCTCAAGAACCATCCCCAGGTGCTGGCGGCCCAGCACGCGCTGGCGGCCCAAGACCAGCGCATAGTGGAAAACCGCGCGGCGTATTATCCCGGCATCTCCGGGGTGGCAACCGGCTCGCAGGCCAACAGAAGCGCGCGGATCGGCGCCGGGTTCCTGTCGGACTCGAGCTTGTTCAACCGCTTCGGCAGCGGCATCGAGATCGGTCAGTTGATTACCGATTCGGGCCGCACCGCGAACCTGGTGGCGCAGTCCAGACTGCTGCGGAACGCCGCCGGCCAGACCTACCAGGCCACGCGCTACGACGTGCTGATGGCGGTCAACCAGGCCTATTTCGACGTATTACGCTCGCAGGCCACGGTAAGAGTGGCGCAGGAAACCATCGCCGCCCGGCAATTGCTGGTCGATCAGGTAACGGCTTTGGCCAATAGCAAGCTGCGTTCCGAACTGGACGTGAGTTTCGCCGACGTCAGCCGTTCCGAGGCGCAATTGCTGCTGATCCGCGCGCAGGACCAGGTGCAGCGCGCGTTTGCGGAGTTCACCCGCACCATCGGGGCGCAACAGACGGCTACTTACCGGCTTTCCGAAGAGCCGCTCCCCCCCAGCCCGGCCCAGAACGTCGAAGAGCTGGTCGCCCAGGCGCTGAAGAACCGGCCTGAGTTGGCCGGCCTGCGCCTTTCCCGCGACGCGGCCTATCGTCTCGAAAGAGCCGAGCGCGACCTGAGCCGCCCCACCGTCGGTTTCGTGGCCGTGGCCGGTTATATGCCGTACATCGACCAAATCACCCTGCCGCGAGTGATCCCCGGTGAATATGAAGGCGCGGCCGTGAACGTGAGCGTACCCATCTTCAACGGCCACCTGTTTTCCGCCCGCCGTGAAGAAGCGCACGAACACGCCCTCGAAGCCGACCAGCGCGTGCGCGATCTGGAAGAAAGCATTACCCGCGATGTGCGCGCCGCCTGGGCGTCGTCGGTGACCGCCTACCAGCAACTGGACGTTACCGCACAACTGCTGCGCGAAGCCACGCTGGGCATGAGCCTGGCTCAAGGCCGCTATAATATCGGGCTCTCCTCCATCGTGGAGTTGACCCAGGCCCAACTCAACCTCACCAGCGCCGAAATCGAAAACCTCACCGCCAAGTATGGTTATCAGGCTCAATACGCGGGGCTGCAGTATGAGATTGGCGCGCTGCGATAGGACGCTTGCGGGCCCGCTATGGGCCGGGCGGCGCCTAGTGGTACTTTTCAGCTAGAACTTGCTCGGGACGGAACCATAGAATACTTCGCGGCGTGTAAATCCTGCGTGCGCGAGCTGGCGGCATCGCTCCCACGCCACGTAAATGATGGGCAGTACGCAGCGGAGGATTGCGCCGCCGAATTGGCCCGCCACGTGCACATTAAGTTTTTCTAATGCGACTGAGCGTGCGCTTGAACTGCTTCCTTACCGGTGGTGTGGCGCTGGTTTCCGTAAGCCTTGCGCTCTTTCAGGCCCAGGTGGAGCGGCACGGCCTGAGGCGCGAGTTGGAGCGCCGGGCGCTGGTAGTTGCCGAAAGCCTCGAAAAATCGGCTGCGCCTTTGCTCCTCGCCGGTTCCGCCGATCGCCTGCAAAACGTAGTCGACCAGTTCGTGGCCCATCAACGTCTTTCGGCGGCAGCCATCTACGACGCCGCGGGAGAATGGCTGGCGGTCACCCCGGGAGCGCAACCGCTGCTTGCGGCCGCTTTCAGCTCGCCGCCCCTGGTGCCGCGGCCCGCCGCCGAGAGCAGGCGCTTCTTCTTTTTCGGCGGTCATACGATGTACTCCGTGACCCTTCCCGTTGTGGATGGTTCGATACCTTTGGGGTCCCTGGCCGTGTTTTGTGACGCCAGCTATATCGACGCGCAACAGGCGTCGTTCTGGCGGCGGGCCTTGGCGGCCGTGCTGGTGCAGACCGTCCTGATCGTGTGTGTGACCCTGTTGATTTTGCGCTGGAGCCTGCGCCGGCCGCTGGCGCGCCTCACCCGCTGGCTGGGGGATCTACGCCGGGGAAAAGTATCGGCCGAGCCGGATCTGCCGGAAGAAGAGGTCTTTCAGCCGCTCAAGCGCGAAGCGGCGCGGCTGGCCGATACCCTCAGCGCGGCGCGCGCCGCCGCGGAAGTGGAGGCTCGCCTGCGCGACGCCGCCGAGTCGCGCTGGACCGAGGAGCGTCTGCGCGTCTTTATTCAAACCAGGGTAGAAGCGAGGCGCCTGTTTGTGGTCTCCAACCGCGAACCGTACGAGCACGTTCATCGCGGCAACGCCATCGAGTGTTCCGTTCCGGCCAGCGGACTGGTGACCGCGTTGGAGCCTATTCTCCGCGTCTCCAACGGCAACTGGATCGCGCAAGGTTCCGGCGACGCCGACCGCGAAACGGTCGACCGCGACGATCATGTCCGCGTGCCGCCGGAACATCCTCAGTACACCTTGCGCCGTGTCTGGGTGACTCCCGAGGAGGAGGAGGGATTCTACTTCGGATTCGCCAACGAGGGCTTGTGGCCGCTTTGCCATATCGCTCATACCAGGCCGATTTTCCGCGCCCGCGATTGGGAACAGTACCGCCTCGTGAACCGGCGCTTTGCCGGCGCTTTACTCGAAGAAATCGAGCCGGAAGAGCATCCCGTGGTGCTGGTCCAGGATTATCACTTCGCCCTGCTGCCGCGCATGATCAAAGAAGTCCGTCCGGATGCGCGCGTAGCGATCTTCTGGCACATCCCCTGGCCGAATCCCGAGGCTTTCGGCATTTGCCCCTGGCAAGCCGAGTTGCTCGACGGCCTGCTGGGCGCCGACCTGATCGGCTTCCACGTGCAAGCCCACTGCAATAATTTCCTCGAAACCGTGGACCGGACGCTGGAAGCGCGCATCGATCGCGAGCGGTTCGCCGTCAAGCGCCACGACCATTACACCTTCGTCCGCCCGTTCCCCATCAGCGTGCGGTTTTCCGAGGATTCCGCCGAAACCTCCAATTTCGAGAACACCTACATCGAGCGCGCCGGCCTGCTGCGCGCGCTGGGCGTGGAGGCGCCCATGCTCGGGGTGGGGGTGGACCGCGTCGATTACACCAAGGGTATTCTGGAGCGCTTCCGGGCCATCGAAACCTTTTTCGAAAAATATCCCATCTATCGCGGCCAGTTTACGTTTGTACAGATTGGCGCCCCCAGCCGCACCCGCATTCGTACCTATCGGAGTCTTCTGGATGAAGTGACCTCGGAAGCCGAGCGCATCGCCCGCCGCTTCAAGACGGGTTCATGGAAGCCGCTGGTGTTTCTTGCCAAGCACCACAGCCACGGCGAGATCCTTCCCTATTACCGTACCGCCGACCTCTGCATGGTCACTTCCTTGCACGACGGCATGAACCTGGTTGCCAAGGAATACGTCGCCAGCCGCGCCGACGGCCAGGGCGTGCTGATCCTGAGCCGGTTCACCGGCGCCAGTCACGAGCTGGCCGACGCGCTCCAGGTGAACCCCTACGATATCGACGGCATGGCGGAGGCAATTCATCGCGCCCTCCAAATGTCTCCCGAGGAGCGCGGCGCGCGCATGGCGCGGATGCGCGCCTACGTGCGCGAGCACAACATCTACCGCTGGGCGGCTACCCTGATCGCCGAACTGGCGGCCATTCGTCTGGCGCCCGGTGAAACCGAACGCGCGCCCGCCAGGGAACGGTTGCGCGCCGTAGGCGCCAGGAGCTGAAGGAACCCGTGCGCTACTTTCCGCAATGTTGGGCCCGCTACAATCCGTAGAGCGCGCGGGCGTTTTCGCGCAATACCATCCGGGCAAGCTCGGACGCGCGCGAGCGCGGGATCTCGCCGTCACGCATCATTGCGGTGAGCGCAATCGCCAGCGCCTCGCGTCCGTTCGAACTCGCGACCCAGGCGGATTCCTCCCATCCCATCTGGTTCGAATATGGATAAGCATCGGTGCCGAAAAGCACTTTTTCCGGCGCGAACTCCAACCACTCGCGCAGGCTGCCGGCCAGCGTGGCCGGAGTCAGAGACAGATCCTGCGCGGAAAAGTCGAGATACGCGTTGGGCTTCTGCAACAGCGCCGTAATCTCGCGCGTGAACGGCCAGCCTCCATGCACCATCACGAATTTGGTCCCGCGCAGATCGGGATCGTTGAGGATCGACTCGAGCAGCAGCGGATCGGCTTCCCGAATATGGAAATAGCTTCCGCCGCCAGCCATGGTGTGAAAGTGGACGGCCATGCCGAGGCGGCCGCACTCGGAGGCGACGTAACCGAACAGGTAATCCTGGAGTTCCTTGTACGCCGCCCGCGGAGGACGCGGCTGGTGCAGGAGCCGCCGGTAAACGGCCTCCGCCGTGGCCGCTTCCACTTTGTCGAATTCGAGCGAGCGCAGGTAAGCGGCCTCGAACTTTTCCGCCACCGCGCCGCCTTTCTTCTGGCGTTCGAGAGTGGGGGTGACAACGCGGCTGAGATACTCCGCGAGCGTAGCCGGCGGCGCCGCGAGTCCCACGGCCCGCAGATAGCGGCCGCGCAGCCGGTCTTCCAGGGCAAAGAACGACTTGCGGTCCGAATTCTCGCTGGCCAGGGCGGAATTGTCGAGCGGGAACAGCAATGCATCGGCGTACGGCGCCCAATGGAACCGCGGCGGTTGGATGGAAGGCCCCAGCTCGACCCGGTTGGCGAGCATGACTTCGACGCCGATCCGGTCCAGGACCCACTCGGGATAGTGAACGCCCTTCTCGGCGATCGTCTTCTGTTTCGCGGCGGCATCCGAACTGCCATAGAGGGAACGCGCGGCTTCCCGCACCAGAGGGTTGTCGGGACGCAGGATGGGCGGGTCCGACGACGGCTCCATGTTGTCGACCGGCAACGCGTCGAAATCGCGATCCGGCGGCTGGGCGGCGCCGGTAAAAAGCACCGGATGGGCGTGGTTATCGAACGCCCTGATTTGCCGGATTTCGGCCATCAGATCGGGATCGTACAGGGTCGCGGCCGGTGGCCGGCTGCACCCAGCCAGCAGCAGACCGAGTAACGGGACGATGGATCCGGTTCGGGTGGCGGCAGGCCGAATCAGTAGTACCAATTCCGCAGCCTCACGTCGATGCCGGTGCCGGCCAGCGCTGCGGCGAAGACCTGGATGTCGCTGCCGCGATAGTGATAGGGATAAACGATTTTCGGATGGAAGGCCTTTACCGCTTCGGCGGCCTCTTCCGGCGTCATGGTGAAGGGCAGGTTCATGGGGATGAAGGCCACGTCGATACTCTTCAACGCACGCATTTCCGGAATGTTTTCCGTGTCTCCGGCAATGTAGAATCGCGTCCCGCCGTACGTCAGCACGTAACCGTTGCCGCGGCCCTTGTCGTGGTAGAACTTGCCCGGAGCGGGTCCGCGTTTCAGGTTGTACATGGGCACGGCTTCGATCGCCCAGCCGTCCCAGGTAGTTTTTTCACCGTTGGCGATCACCTTGGCTTCCGTGACGGTCTTGGCCACGGCGGCCGGCGCAATGATTGTGGTATCGCTCTTCTTGAGCAACGCAAGCTCCTTCGGATCGAGATGATCCTGGTGAATGTCGGTGATCAGGATGAGGTCCGCCTTGGGCAGGCCGGCATAGTCGCCCTGGCTCCAGGGATCGACGTGAATCACCTTCCCCGCCGCCTCAATCGTCATGCTGGCATGGTGGATGATTGTGATGGTGACTTTACCAGCCCCGGTCTGAAATGTTTCGACAGGGCGTTGCGGCTGGGCGAAAACCGCGAAAGCCGCCAAAAGCAGAAACATCGTGATGGTTTTCATGAAAGTAATTCTACCCGTTAGCGCCTTGTGGGACAGACCATCGCATTTTGTGGTCTGTGATCCCTTGCCAGTGCCTTCTCGTAGCGCTGGCGATCTTGTCGCCGGTGTCTTTTGACTGGCGCATTTTCAAAACCGCGTCACTTCGGTGAAATTGAAATCGCGCACCTTCATGGCCGGCACCACCATATCGAAAGTCTCTTCGCCCGAGGCCCGCACGGCGGCCGAAATCGCTTCCACGTTTGAAAGCATCTCGATCAGCCCCTGGTTGAACCGGAAATTGCGCAGACCGGCGGTGACGCGGCCGTCCTCCACCAGGAATGTTCCGTCGCGGGTCATGCCGGTGAAGACTTTCTCGTACGGATCGACCTCGCGAATGTACCAGAGGCGCGTCACCAGAATGCCGCGATGGGTGGCGGCTATCATCTCTTCCACGGACGATCCGCCTCCGGCGATGACAATATTCCCGGGCGCTTCGCCGTATTCATTGGGCAGGCTGAACCCGTGGCCGGTGGGCGCGGCCCCGGCGCGCGCCGCGGCCTGCC
>JBKQVG010000298.1:0-19481 GCA_052325345.1 Bryobacteraceae bacterium | reverse complement strand
GGGGCTAGTGGCGCGTCTGGTGGGCGGCGTCTTCCCAGCGGGCCAGCAGAAGATCGACAAAGCTCAGCCACGCGCCCTCGGGGCGTTCCAGTTGATGATAGAGCGCGACGTAGTCGGGTTTCTTGAGACCCATGCCGGCGAATGCCAGAAGGTAGAGGCCGTCGCTGTCGAACTCGATGATTTGATCCTTCGACCAACGCTTCGGGTCCTGAAAATACGGCGCGAGATAGCCGATCACGGTGGCCAGCGAGGCGCCGTTGGGAGCCCGGACGCTCCACAAATCGACGCCCTGCACCTGGGCGATCCGGCACGTCATGACACAGGCTTCGGCATTGAAGGCGGAGTAGGACAGCGAGCGGGTCCGGCTTTCTTCGCGCGGGGCGCTGCCGTTGGCGCGAATCTGCTTGGCGAGGATCTGGTCCCTATAATGCTGGAAAATGGCGGTTTCGACGGTTTTGTCCTCGATGTACGACGCCACCGCGGCCGCCTGCGCGGTCCACCACGAAGCGTGATTGTTGCCGCTGCTCTTTTCGTCTTCGCCCTGCTTGCTGGTGGCCAGCCAGCGCAGGTACTCCTCGAACCACCGGTGAACCGCCGCCTGGTCCCTGGCGTCCCAGGATCCGGTCAGGGCCAGAAACTCCATGCCCTGCACGGCGCGGATGAAAACCCGGCCGTCCAGAATGCCGGCGCCGCGCCTGGCGTCCACCCCGCGAATGGCCTGCGCGTATTCCAGGTTCGGATACATGCGCGTCTTGGGATTGACGAACCAGACGTTGATCACCATCGCGGCGCGCTTGGCGTAGCGCGGGTCGTCCAACAGATAGGCCGCCGTGCCCAAGCTGAATACCGCGTCGCACATGCTGTTCAGAGCGTTTTTATTGGCCAGGAAACGGTCCGGGTTGGTGTGGCCGTCGCGGCGGATGTACGGCCCGTTGGGGTCATCCGGATTGGGCCACCAGTAAGGCGCCTGGCTGTAGTATTCGTGCGGGTCGATATCGACGCCCTGGGGCCGCTCGGGAGTCACGCTCCAAGGGCCTTCCCTGAGGCGCTTATCGGCGGCGGCCCGCAAACGGCGGACCGGATCGAGCGTCCAGGCCTCCTTGCGAATGATCGCGCTATGAATGGGCTCCGCCTCGTCCGCCACAATCAAAGTCATGGGGACGTCCTTGGCACCCAAACACAGCGCGGCAAGGATGAGCAGAACGATTTTTCTCACGACTGCGCCTATTGTACCGAAATGGCGCCCCGCTCTCCGGCGTTCCGCTCCCACTCGGCGTTGAATTCGCAACCCATCAGAGCCAGAACCGCCATCAGATACATCCACACCGGCAGCGCGATGCCGGCCCCGACCGAGCCATACATCACGTTATAGCGGGCGATATGGCGCACGTACCAGGCGAAGGCGGAAGTGGCCATCAACCAGAGCATGGTCGCCAGCATCGCGCCTGGCCAGACGTAGCGCCAGCGCTGGCGGCGATAAGGTCCGAAATAGTACAGAAGCGCGGTGACCGTCACCGTGCTGGCGAACGCCACCACGTACCTCGCCACGCGGCTGAGCCATTGCCAGAGCCAAGCCAGCGGGTTGAGCAGCGGGTCTACCCGCATCAGGTTCAGAACCTGGCGCTCCACCTGGTTGCCGAAAACGATTAGAAGGGTCGCCGCCACCCAAGGCGCGGCCGCCAGCAGCACCAGGGCCATGGCTACCGCCGTGCCGTGCACCACGCCGCGGTTGCGGGGGACGCGATACGCGGCGTTAAAACCCTCCATCAGGCTCTTGATCACGCCGGACGCGGCCCAGAGCGATATCAGCGCGGCCACCACCAGCAGGCCGGCCGGCCGCGCGCCGGTGGCGCGGAACTGCTGCACCACCAGGTCTTCGGTACCGGGCGGGACCACCTGGGAAAGCGCGTTTTCAAGGGCGCGCGACACGAACCCGGCGCGGGTCTGCACCAGGATGGCCGCGGCCGAAGTCAGCACGGGAAAGAACGCCAGCAGCGCCGAGTAGGCCGCCCCCTTGGATATACCCAGACAGTTGTCGTCGAGAGCCGACAACAGGCTCCGCTCCAGCAGCCAGAAGAAATTGCGCGGGGTCATGCGCACAGGCTCAGTATATCGAGGCGGAAGGCAGGCCTTCCCAGCGCGCGCCCCAAGCCTTGGGAAAAGCCCCCAACCGCGCCATGTGGGCGGTGGCCGCGAGGAGCGCGCCGTTGCCCGGAAGATACACCGGAAGATTGGCCCGCTGCCAGTTGTGGCCGCTGGCGCGCCAGGTGTTCTTGGGCGTGTCCATGAGCAGCGTGTCGACGGCGCGCTCCGGGTCGCCCAGGCTGGCCGCGGTCATGGCTACCATGCCGAAGTCCCATCCCCAAACGTCCGGCCACCTCCATTCGGCCAAGACTTTATCCAGAGTGCGTCGCATCGTGGCGCGGTCCACGCGGTTACCGGGCAGCCAGCCAAGCGCTCCCAGCATGGACGGGTGATCGCGATTGCGCTCGGTAAAAGTCTGAGGGCAGTTGGCGTCGGCCAGGTAAACGCCGCCGCCAACGGGCAACGGCGCCAGGCGGCGGCGAACGTCTTCCCACGCGGGCTCGGGACCGTGCTTCAGGCGGCGCCGCCAGCGCTGGGCAATCTCGAGCGCGTCGTACCAGTATTCCAATTCGAAGGTCGGGTCCCAGGTCTCGCGGGGCGGATGGTTTTCCTGCACGGGAATCACCGGCGGACCCAGGTGATACACGCCGCGCTCCGGGTCCAGGTGCGCGAAAGACGCCATGAACTCCGCCGATTCCATCACTACGTCGCGGTATCGGTCAAGGGTCGCCTGGGTGGGCCGGGCGCGATAGCAGAGCTCGGCCATCACGATCGGGTGCGGCTGTTGCCAGATGAGTAGCGGGCCGATGGGCGACGGACTGTCGCGTCCGCCGGGGTCCGTCATTTTGGGCCAGCGGGCGCCCTGGTAACCCTGCTGGCTGGCCCTCGTCCGGGCGGACCCAAGAATCGAGCCGTACCAGCCCAGGCTGCGCTCCATGAGCAGCGTGCGTCCCCAAACGGCAAAGTGCGCGGCGTGCCAAAAGTGCATCTCCAGATGGAATTTCCCGTACCAACTGTTGCAGGTGAGCCCGGTTTCCTGGGGCGGCAGCGATCCGGCGCACTGAATGGCGGTGAGATACTCGGAAAGCACGATCCGGCGCTCGAGTTCGCGGGCGCGCGCATCGGCGGCGGCGGAGAGATCGATGGCCCCGCCGCCCGACCAGAATTGCCGCCAGTGATCGCTCGCGGCCCGCTGCGCCTGGCGGGCGGTGGGCAAGTGCGGCCGCGCGGCGCCGGAGCGGCGAAACTCGCACACAAACTCCAGCCGGTTGCCTTCCGGCCGCAGCAGAAAACGGTGCGGACCTTCGCGGCGCATTTCCGCCGGGGTCTGCCAGGCGATGGAGACCAGGTAGCCATCCGCGTCGAGAGTACGTTCCAGATCGAGACTGCCGGCGGAGCTGGCGGTTTCCCGCGTCTGGTGCCTGGCGGGCGCATTCCAATCGGCTCCGGACATTCCCAGCCACGCGTAGGGGAATTCGAACACTACGGGCAAAGCGCCTTCCACCGTCACCGCCAGCAGGTCCAGCGCGGGGTGGCAGCACGTCCGCACCGCGATCCGGGAGCCGCGGTGGGTAAACTCGCTGGCCAGGGCGCCCGTCCAAAGGTCGAGTGTCTGGGCGATGCCATCGACGTCTTCGGGCCGTTCGATGGAGAAACCGATGCGGCCCAGGTGCAGGCGGTGCGGGTTCTCGCGCAGCCAATCGAAGAGCGCCTTCTGGCCTTCCGAACTGGTGGCGTATCCCACCGGCCGGCCATAGGTGTCATAGTTGGTCAGCCGCAGCGTGCCGCCCGGCCGGTCTGGAAAAGAATGCCAGCCCCATTGCGACTGCGTACAAAGCGGAAGCTTCTCCTCATAGATCCGGGGAAAAGTCTGCAGGCTGGTTAGGTCGGCGGTGAAGGCGAACTCGCCGTTGCCCACCGACAAAGGCGACAAAGGGTCGAAGGCGCGGAGGGTGGGGTTGTGGCGCGCAACGCGGGCCTGGCGGTCTATCGCGCCGCCGGCCGGACGAGCGGCTGCCGCGGCTGGTAAGCCGGCGAGGAAGAGACGGCGGGAGAAATTCATGATCTACCGCTCTTCCGTAGGAGTCTTGGCGTTGTCTAAGACATTTCCCTCCAGACGGAGAGACTTCAATTCTCCCGGCCCGGCGGAAAGAAATGTCTCCGTCCCGGGAAAGGCGCGGCTGTTACGCAGCACCGCGCCCGGAGTGTGCGTGAGCCGTAGCACGGGTGACCCGGCAATTGGTTTCCTGGTCGTCAAATCGTCCAGTTCCAGGTTCGAAGCCGTTTCAATCGCGAAGACCGGTCCACGGTCGGCGTGCAGTTGTATATGATGCAACTCTAACGCGTCGGTGTACCGTGCGGTAAGTCCCACCCTGCCGGAGCCGATGATATCCGTCAAACGGAGTACGCGGATGGGCATCTCGGGCAGTCCATCTATATCAATCACCTTCCTGGCGCCATCTACGGTGACATTGCTAATGGCGATATTCCGAAAAACCGGCGTACGCTCGGAGACACGCTCCTCTTTGGTGGCGGTTTCGCCTCCCATGATGTAGTAGCTGGTGACAACGATGCCTACGCCGACATTTTCCATGGCCCAGTTGTCGAAGCGTACGTCTTCGACCACACCCCCGCGCCCGCGGCGGCTCTTGAGCCGAATACCGTTCTCCGTATCGACCGCCGTAATGTTGCTGGCCACGACGTTGCGGATGCTGCCGGCGGTCTCGCTGCCGATTACAACCGCGCCATGGGCGTGGTGCACGGTGCAATTGGTGATCGTTACATCCTCGGTTGGCCGGTTCACACGCAGTCCATCGGCGTCTTTTCCGGACTTGAGGACAATTCTATCGTCCCCGGTATCGATTTAGTCGTCGCTAATACGCACAAACCGGCTGGAATCCGCCACGATGCCGTTGGTATGCGGCCCCGGGTAAGTCTCAATCATGACGTTGCGGACGGTGGCGTTCTCCGTGTATAGTAAGTGCACGACAAACATAGGCGCGCCGATAATCCGCACGTCCTCCACCAGTACGTTCTTCGCATTCATGAAGCAGATAAAAGAAGGGCGCAGTTCCGCCGCGGCTTCGCGGTACTCTTCTTCGGAAACCGGCTGCTTCATCTCCAGCGCCTTCAGCACGTGATCCCAGTGCGGACCGTTCGCGCTGGCAGACTCGTCGCCGCCCGTGGAAATCACACCCTTGTGTAACTTCAGGTACTCTTCATAGGCGCCTCTATATGCCTTTCGCCACGCTTCATAATCGCCCGTCGTGAGGATGCCGCGCCCGGTGACCGCGACATTCTCCACGCCGGCGCCGCCAATGAGCGGCATCGGAGTCAGCGCCTCAACTCCCAGATACCTGCCCTTCGTGAACGGCAGAGGAGCTACCGGAAACTCTATCGTGGCCCCAGCATCGATATCCAGGGTCATATTGCTGAATAACTCGATTGGACCTGACGTGTACTTACCCGGCGGCACATAAATGGTGCCGCCCCCGGCGGCTCTCGCGGCCTGGATAGCTTGCCGGAAGGCGTCCGTCGCGGGCGCCGTGCCATTTTTCATTGCGCCGTAATCGGCAATATTGAACACCGGCCGCCCTGAACTCGCAGCCAAGGCGTAATTCGGCGCGCAAGAAGGCAAAGTGAGAAGGATGCAGCAAAATGTAAGTAGAATCTTAAATAGCTTCTGACGAAACGAATGCGGCATAAGTGTCCTTTCGCGGTCCTTCACCCGTTCTGCAATCGTCGTCGCAACTGCAACTTGGTCGGCTAAGGGCGGTTAGCTCTTAAGACTTGGCTCGCAGCCGTCAGGGTGTCAAATCATACGATACAGTATACCCGATTGTCTGGCATTGTCCGGTGTGTAGGCCAAGGGGGAGGCATACAATCGCTTTACAAAAGGCGGCCGGCCTTCGGCGCCGTTCCACCCTCTTGTGTTCGCCGCCGGGAATGGCCCATAATACGGTGAAGCTTATTGCTTCACTTGCTAGGTAAATTCAGTGACGTCTATGAGACTTCTAAAATGGATCGTATGGGTCGTAGCCGGCGGCGCCGGTTCCACTCTGCTCGGGTCCGGCCCGGTGATCGGCGTAGTCTCGGCGGAGGGATCGTTTCGGCTGGACAACGTCGCGGCTGTCGCGCACGCCACGTTATTCGACGGAAGCGAGATTCAGTCCGGCGCCAGTACGCCACGGTTGGACTTGAAAGACGGCGCGTGGCTGCTCCTGGCCACTTCGTCGCGGGTCAGGATCGGCGGCCACCGGATGGTGGTCGAGCAGGGCACGGCGGAGATCGGCGGAGCGGCCCTTTACGACCTGGAGGCCGGAACGCTACGCATCAAACCGGCTAACAACCGTGCGCTGGTGCGCGTTCAGGTGAACGGGGAAAGGCAGGTGCTGGTAGCTTCGTCCGGCGCGCCCGCGCAGGTTTATACCAGAGCCGGCCTGCTGGTGGCGAAGGTTCCCGATGGCGCAACGCTCTCCTTCGATCCGCAAGCCGGCCCGGCCACCTCGGCTCAGCTTCCCGGTTGCCTGCTCGCGAAGGGCGGCCGGTACATCGTAGTAAATCTGGAATCGAAGCAGGTGGTGGAAGTAACCGGGCAGGATGTCTCAAAGGAGGTCGGTAACCGCGTGCTGGTGACGGGTACGGTCGTGACCGGCGTGTCCCCGGTGCCCCCCGCCACCCAGGTGGTCCGCATCGGCAGCCTGACCCACGTCGACAACGGCGGCTGTGTAGCGGCCGCGACCGACGTCGGCGCGGATCCGTTGATGCACCCTCCGTTGCCGGCCGCCACCGCTAGCCACAAGACCACGTACATCGTGCTGGGCGTGGCCGTGGCGGGCGGCGCCATCGCGGGCATAGCGGTTGTCGAAGGCAACAAGAAATCCAGCCAGTAAGCCAGGGCTTCGCCTCTTCTTACTTCTTACTTCTTACTTCTTGCTTCCTTCACTCCTCGCTCAGTCCGCATCTTTCGCGCAGCGAAAGCCGATGTCGGACCCCTTGAACCGGGCGGGCGCCGTGGTCTTATCCCAAATGGCGCGCGGGTCGAGGGAGTACTTGAACGACGTGCCGCGAATCAGGTACCAGGGTTCGTCGGCGGTGGGCGGCGGGGTCAGCAGATCGGCGAAGTTCTCGATCGCCTGCTTGCTGGGAGGCGTCAATTGCTCCACTAATTCCCAGGCATTACCGATCATATTCACGGCGCCGCAGGGGCTGGCGCCGTCGGCGAAATCGCCGACCGGGCGCAGACCTTTCGAATTCAGGTTGGCGCGCGAAGGGTCCGGTTGATTGCCCCAGGGGAAAGAACGGCCGTCGACGCCGCGGGCGGCCTTTTCCCACTCTTCGTCGTTGGGCAGACGCTTGCCCGCCCAGGCGGCGAACGCGTGCGCGTCGGTAATCGTCACATCGACCACGGGTAAGTCGGGCTTATCCGCCGGAAAGCCATCCGGTAACTTACGGCCCGTGGCTTTGCAGAATGCGGCGTAAGCGGAATTGGGAACTTCCGTTTTGTCGATGTAGAAAGCCGCCAGGGGCATGGGCCGCTTGTCTCCGCCGTATTCGAATGTGCCGGCGGCCACCAGCAGCATGGCGCCGGTAGAGGTGGAAATCGTCGCCGGCAATGACTTCGTGTGAGTAACAGGAACAGGTTTGGGACGAACCACGAAGTACGTACCTGCCCCCGCGGCCAGAGCCAGCGCCATAATGGCCGGCGCCAGCCAGGTACGGCGCACGGCAGCCGGCGCCGGCGCTTGAGGCAATAACTCGGTGGGCGCATCGGTGTTGCCGAGGTATTGTTCGATCTCCGCGCACACGGCTCCGAATCCTTGCGGCCTGGCGGCGGGAGTCTTGGCGGTGCATCGCGCCACCAGATCGCAAATTGCCGGCGGCACGCCCGCCTGGCGCAGCGGATCCAGGTTGAGCGGCTCGTTGAGAATGCTGTAGAAGATCCGCTCCATGGTGTCGCCGCTGATGGGCTTCTTGCCGGAAAGCAGCTCGAACAGCAGCACGCCGAACGCGTAGACATCGACCTGCCCGGTGACGTCCTGCCCGGTAACCTGCTCGGGAGCCATGTAATACGGCGTGCCCAGCACGTAACCGGCGCGGGTCAGCGACATGCCGGCGGCCTTGGCAATGCCGAAATCCATCAGTTTCACAACCCCGGCCGAGTTCCGATGCACGTTTTCCGGCTTGATATCGCGGTGAACGATGCCCTGCGAGTGGATGTATTCCAGTGCCCGGCCCACCTGCAAAGCGATCTTGAGCTTGGCGCGCAGGTCGCCGGTATGGCCGTCGCGAATGGCGTTACGCAGGTCCTCGCCCCGCAGAAACTCCATCACCAGGAAAGGATGGCCGTTCTCGTCCTCGCCGAAGTCGTAAATGCTGATAATGTTGTCGTGCGCCAGGTTGCCGGCCATGCGGGCTTCGGCCAGGAACCGGGTCTTGGTTTCGGCGTCGGCGCAGCCGGCCTCGGTCAGAATCTTCACCGCCACGGTGCGGCCGATTACCGTGTCTCTGGCGCGATAGACATGCGACATGCCGCCGCCCAGGAACTCTTCCAGCTCGTACTTGCCGATGCGCGCCGGCAACTGCATCAAGGCCGCGCCACCTCCGCCACGCAGGACATGCCGGCGAAGTAACCTCTCTCAAAGACCGAAGGCGTGGATTGTAAGTCGAAGCGCACCCTCACCGGGCGGCCGTTATCGGTCACTTGCGTGTCCGACTTGCCGCGCTTCATGGCGATTTCCACTTGCGTGCCCTGGTGCAGATCGGCGTCGTCCACTAACTGGAAAATCGCCCAGAGGCCGTCATAGCTGCCGTAGTCGTGGTCGCTGCCGCCTTTGACTTTGACCGAAAGTTGCACCCCGGACGCGGCGCCCGGCCAGGCGAACGTGCCCGTCTTTGAAGGATCGGCGGCGCTGAATTCCACGCGCTTGCCGTCCACCGTCAGTCTGGCGCTCTCGGTATCGGGCAGGGGCACCAGGCGAACCGTGTAATTGAAATGGGGATCGGGGGAGTTATTCGCGTAAGCCGCGTCGGCAAACGCCGCGGCCCGATTGAGAAACCCGAGGAACGAGGGGTTAATCGTCATGCCTCCCGAGGATGCCGGCGAGAACTGCGATCCCACCCGGACAATCGCCTTCTGTAGGTTCTGATCGTAGAACTGCCACAACAGGCCGTCTTTAGGCTTGAACACGGAGTCGATGTCCGCCAGGGTGGCCATCGCTTTACTGGACGGTGTAAAAGGATACTTGGCGAGTAGCGGGCGCATTTGCGCGCAGAGGTCTTTGCCCTTGCCGTTCAATTCGGCCGGACCGAGAGTGCGGACCAGGGCATCGATATAAGTGATCGGCTCCTCCAGTAAGGTGCGCGTGCCGGTATCTACATGGCCGTCCGGATCGGGGCGGAAGGCTTGCGCCATCTGGCCGGTGGACAGCTTGGCGGCGGAAGCGGCGCCCTGCACGGTGCTGGCGGCAGCGTCGTTGGGCGGCCCGGGCTGCGAAGCCACCTGGTCGACGGTGGTCTGCAGGGTCAGCAGGTTGGTCATGTAGTTTTGATTCGGCCCCTGGATGTACTTATCCGAGCACGGAGCCGCAGTGACGGATTGTACCGGCTGAAACAGCCCTGCTACTCCCGCGTCGTCCACCGAAGTGTTCTGCGAAGCCACGCACAGCAGCGCCAGCAGGGCGGATTGATTACCGGAAAGCTGCCGCAATTTCTGGCTGGCGTCTTTCAGGCCGGTGTAGCGCACCACGTTGGCGGACTTAATGTAAGTACGCCACTGGTCGGTAAAGTCCGTGTTGTAGCGGGCGCGCAGATCGACCGCCAGCTTGCCCTTGTCGATATTGGCCTGGGCCTGTTCGCCCAGCACCCAGCGCTCGCCGTTGATGTAGCGATCCACGTGGTTCAGAGCGTCTTTCATGAACGCCCAGCCGCCCTTGGAAAAAGCTCCGGGCACTTCGTGCGTCTCCACCACGGTTTGCGCCGAGCCCGGAAACTGGCGGTTGAAATCGATGGGCGGGTTGTTCTTTCCGGCTTCGGCCAGCAGGAAAGCGTAGACCGCCTCCTCCCCGGCGAATTGGGCCAGGTAGTGGCGGGCGTGCTCGATGGCGTCGGAGTCGTTGACGCTGGAAAACGGGTTGGCGGTCTGTAACTCTTCGGCGTAGTATTCGAACTGCTTCTGGGCGAGCGACTGGCGGTCGGGGTCGATCCCTTGTCCGTTCACCCACCAGTTCAGCAGCACCGGAGCGAGAAACTCCCTGGTGCTCTTGTCGTGAAACGAAGTCGTAATTAAGTAGGCCTTGAGCGCGCTGTAAGTCGAACCGTAGTCCGGTCCCGGCGTGGCGGGCAGCGAAGACAGGAACCGCTGGATGTTACCCTGCGTTTGGCCGAACAGTAACTGCTTGAAGCGGGCGAAGTAAACGCGCCGGGCCTCGGGGTATAAGTCGTCGCCGGCGTACAGGCCCCAGCGATAGCTCCAGGGAGCGCCGTCGCGGTGATAGGCCGCCAGCGTCTCGAGCGACTGGCGCAGCGTCTCGAGCTTCTGCAGGCTGGGAAGGGTAGCCATGTCCGCCCCGGTGGATTCGCCCGAAGCGATGCCTTGGGCGGCGTCGCGAACCCGCGCTTCCAGCCCGTGATTGCGGAAGAAGCTGACCGTGAACGCCGTCGCCAGCAGCAGGCACAGGCCCGCCGCGACAGCCAGCAGGATGCGCCGGCCGCGGCTGGTCTTGGTACTCGATCCGCTCGCTCCTAACGCGCCGCGATCGCCCAGCAGCACGCTGTGGAACAAATGGCCGAGGAAGACCCACTGCGGAACCTTGCGCGTGGCGCCGGCCCGTTGCGGCGCCGGCGCCGCGGCCTGGGGGCGTCCGCCCGCATGGAAGATGCCGGTGGCGCCGCTGGCCGCTCCGTAGCCGCCTGCCTCGCCGGCGGCGGGCGCCACGGGCGCCGACTCGTTGATCAGGACGGGGCGCACGCCGGTGAAGTAGAAGCCGCGCAGAAACGGCCCCACCGTCAACTGGCTGGGGCGGCAAAGGTCCACCAGGAACTGTACCGCCGTGGCGCGCAGCTTGCGGAACTCGCGTGGAAATTCGTAGGTGGCCGGCAGCTTGGCGCCGTCCGTTTCGCGCGACAGAAACTCCGGGCGGGCGTCGGCCAGGGAGCGAAACAGCCGCTCGAAGTTGCCGGTCAGCCGGGCCGTCTCTTCGTCGCCGTAGACGCCTTCGTTGCGGCGCCCCAGCATGGGCAGGGTCACGCCCAGCACCTGGCCGGCTTCGTCGTTGGTCAGATTACGGAAGAATTCCGTGAAGAAGGGTACCCGGTCCGCCTTGGTGAACAATACGTAGACCGGCAGGTTGATGCCCATGGCTTGCGAAATCTCGCCCAGCCGCGCCCGCAGGGCCCGCGCCGAATTCACCGCGGCTTCCTGCGCTCCCGCGCGGGTGAACACCTCGCAATCGAAACAGACCAGGGCGGCGCGGGGGGCTTGCTCGCCTTTACCCATCAGCGCCGAGCGCGGCGCCAGCCGGGCAATCAATTTGCTCCACTTGGGCGCGTCGGCGGCAAGGTGGCCTCCGGCTTCCACGAACAGCGAGCGGCGGGAAAACCAGACGTTGGCTGCCCGCGTGGCGGTCACGTTGCCGTTCTGATACACCTGCCCCGCGATTAACTCGGCTTCCAGGCCGGAATGCAGCATCACGCTGGTCTTGGTGCTGCCGGCCTCGCCCATCACGATATACACCGGCAATTGGCCCACGCGGGCGCCTTCGGCCAGCTTGGCGGCGGACAGCTTGGCTTCGGCCTCGCGGATAAGCAGCGAGATTTCATCGCCGCCGGGCGCCTGGTCGGCGGTTCCCCCGGCTTGCGCCTGTTTCTGTTTCTTCCGTTGACGCAGCCACAGCACGGTCAGAACCAAGAGCGCGACCAGGACGACGCCCAGAACCACGTAGAGAATCATGCTCCGCTCCTAGCTCTTCGCCTGCACGGCGATGTTGTGGACATCCGACACGCCGGAGCCCAGACCGATTTTATAGCCGGCGAACAACAGCACGGTAATCGCCGCGCACGCGATCGCGATCGCGGCCAGTTTGCGCACCCACGGATCGCCGCGCGCGGTCAAAGTTTCCGCCGGCGGGTTCCACGCGGGCGAAAGCGGGCCGAAAGCACCGCGCACGCGCCGGATCTTGTCGCGGGTCATGGCGATGGTCTGGGCCAGTTCGCCCCGGTTGCCGGCGCTGTAACGGCCGCTGAAACCGAGCAGCATGCACAGCAGATGGATTTCGAGCAGGTCGGCCAGGTCGTGCGAATCCTGCCGGCCCAACAGTTGCTGCAAATTCTGGAAGAAGACTTCGCCGGCGATATGGGTGCCGAACAGCTCTTCCTGAAGAGGTTTGCGCAGCCAGTCGGCGAAGATCGGGTTTTGCGAATTGAGGATGGATTCGTCGAGGAACGCCACGGCGGCGAAGGTGGCGTACCGCACGTCCTCGGCGGAGTATCCCGCGGCCATGGCCTGGCTGGCGGCGGTCCTCAACGCTTCCCGCGAATGGTGGCGAAAAGCCTCGGTATCGCCGACGTTCTGCCGGCCCGCGCGCAAGCGAACCACGGCGGTCAATACCTCCTGGTAAATCAAGGGCAAGTTTTCCGGCCGGCGGCCGGTGGCAGCGGTAGGCGTCATTAGTTTATGAATCCAAAACCACCAGAATTTCCACTTCCGGGTTGGGGAACTCGCCGGGAACGTACATCCCCACGGTGCGGGTCTGCACGATATGATCCCAGCACGGTCCGGTGCGGCCGATGCCGAAGTATTGTGTTTCCACGCGAGCCGAAATGGCGGCCGGCGGCGCCGGTAAGTGAGTGAGGCTCATGCCGGGTAGAGCGCGCCGCACCAGTTCGCGAACGAAAGGCGGCGTACAGACCTTGATGAGTTGGGGGGCGTGTGTCATCAGTTCGGCCTCGCCCATATCGGCGCGCACCGCCAGCACCCATCGGGCGCGCCCCAGGCAGCGCTGATCGGTAACCTGTCCCTCGTAATAATAATTCCCGGCGCTGGCCAGCGGAATGGAGAGACAGTTGGTGGGGACGATGGTTTCCAGGTGCGCGCGAATATGGCGATCGAGCGCGTCGAAACACTCGCTGAGATTCAGGTGGTCGTAAACCGGAAGGCTGCGCGGATGGGAATCCAGAGCGAAGGTGCAGAGCGCGCCGCCCAGGCGCGCCAGCTCGCGGTAGAGTTCCTCGGGATGGCCGCGCTTGGCCAGAAACAGGTGGCGCAATGGCGCCAGGGCCGAATTCACGGCGTGCAGCAGCCAGAAGTTGGCGATCTCGCGGGTCGAGAATTCCATCGCATTACCGCCGGAGGCCGCCGCGCCGCGGCTGATGGAAGCCGATTTCTCGTTCAGAATCTCGATCAAACGCCCCAGGATTTCCATCAAGCGCCGGCTGGCGCCGATGCCGAGAACCGGCGGCACGAACTGGGGGTCGTAAATGAAGTGGCCGGCGCCATCGCGCATCACGCGCGCCAGCGGCAGGGCGATCAGGTCCCCGGCCTGCTCGGTATCGACCAGCAGGCGAAGGTTTTTGCGCCCGAAGCGCACCGGCCGCTCGTCGGCGCCCGTGTTTTCGTCGTGCAACACCTGCGACTGGGCCGAATAGCGGGCGTCCGCTTGGGGGGTTCCGTCGGTATCCACCACGCAGTTGAAGCCGTTGGGCTTGCGCGGCGGAATGGCGAGCAGCACGGTGATGAAATCGCGGGTTGGCGGGAACAGGTCGGCGATAGCGCGCGGCGCGGGCAACGCGTCGCTTTCCGGCATGTTGAACGGCAGCCCGTCGGCGAAAATACCGCGCGCGTGAACCAGCGATACGGTGCCGTTGCGCAGAGCTTCGGCATCGAGCTCCAGGCCCGCTACGCCGTAAGCCGCGAACCAGAGCGAGGAAACGGCGAACTGGATGGAATCCTCAAAATACCGGCTCTGTGCCTGGAAATGATGCGGCCCCAGGTACATGCCTTCAGACCACACCACGCGCGACAGCAGCTTCATACGCTCGTTCGCCACTTTAGCATAGGCGGTTCCCTCCGGCGCATTTTGCAAATTGGCGCGGTACCATGTGAAAGGTGCCGGGGTCGGGCACGTCGGGGTGTGCCATGAGTTTTTATGACAGGTACGAGCTGATCGCCGTCCTCGAGGGAGAAGGGACCAGGGGCTTCCGGGCACGGCGGAAAGATAACGGCCGCGAGGTCGCGGTCCACCTGCTGCTCGGCGGTAAGACGCCCGAGAACCAACTGCTTCTAGCGCGTGTCAACGCGTTCCGCGATGCACCGCGGCTGATCGAAATCGGCGATTTCGAGGGCACCGGCTACGTGGTGACGGATGCGCCGCCTTACGTGCACCTGAACGAATGGGTGGTCATGATGGAGCGCGCGGCTCTGGCCGAAGCGCAGAAGTTCAACCGGGTGGGAACCTGGAAAGTGACGCTGCCTCAAGCCCCCGCCGCGGCCACGCCTCCGGCTCCGCCGCCCGTGGCTCCGGCTCCGGCCCCGCCTCAAGGGCCGGGCGAATTCACGCGCATGTTTCAACCGCCGGCGGCACAGCCAACTTCGCAAATGCCGGCGGCCGCTCCCGCGCCGGCTCCGGCGGCCCAAGAGCCTGGGGAATTCACGCGGTTGTTCCAGGCGCCGGCCGCTCAGCCGACGATGGCGATGCCGGCTGCTCCCGAACCTCCTGCCGCGCCCGCGCCAGCCCCGGCGGGCCAAGAGCCTGGGGAATTCACGCGACTGTTCCAGGCGCCGGCCGCCCCGCCAACTCCTCCAGCCGCTCGGCCGCAGCCGGCTCCCGCGCCTCCGGGCCAGCCGGGTGAATTTACGCGCATGTTCCAATCCCCGCTGCCGGCGGGTAGCGCGCAGAGCGATTGGCCGGCGCCCAAGCCGGCGCCACCGCAGCCGGGTGAGTTTACGCAGATGTTTCAATCGCCCTCGCCCGCCGCTCCGGCGTCGCCGCCTCCCGCCCAGGGCGGTGAATTTACCCGATATTTCCAGGCGAGCGCGCCCGCTCCCGGCCCTCAGCTTCCGGCTTCCGCGGGGCTTCCGCCGGCGCCAGCGCCGCCGGCCGCGCCTCCGCCACCCGCGCCGCAACCCGGCGAGTTCACGCAAATGTTCGGCAGGCTAAACCCGCCGCCGTCACCGGCGCCATCCGAGCCCATCCCACCGGCCCCTTACGCTCCGGCCTACGGGCCGTCTGCCGGTGCGGGCGCGACTGGAGCTTTCTCGCTTCCGGCGCAAGCTCCGCCGCCCCCCGCGGCGCAAGGTCCCAGCGAGTATACCCGCATGATGCAGGCCTTGGGCGCACCGCCCTCCCCACCGGCGGCAGCCACGCCGCCCCAGTCGCTGCAGATGCAAATGCCGCCAATGCAGATGCCGCAGGTGCAAGGGCCACAAATGAGCATGCAGGGGCCGAACCTGCAAATGCAACCGCCGTCCGTGTCGGCGCAGCCGCCCCAGATGCAGATTCCCCAGGTTCAAATGCAGGCGCCGCAAATGCAGGCGCCGCAGATGTCCGCCGGCCCGGCAGCGCCGCCGCAGACCAACTGGCTGCTGGTTGCGATCTTCTGCCTGTTGAGCTTCCTGGTGGGCGGGTTAATCATCTATCTGCTGGTTCGGCGGTAGGACAGACGATCGCCTTCTGTCGTCTGTCGAGCGCTGACGCGGCATGACAGAAGGCGATCGTCTGTCCCACCGCCTTTACCCCGCTTGCGGCAGCAGAATAATCAATTCCAGTTGCGGATTGGGCAGGTCGGCGGGCACGTAGGCCGCCAGATTCCGGGCGCGCTGAATGGCTTCCCAGCAGACGCCCGACTGGTTCAGGCTGAAGTACTGATAATTCAATTTTACGGGAATCGCGCTGGGCGGCGATGGCAGGTGAGTCAAAGTCAGGCCGGGAAGCGCGTTGCGCACGATGTGGTCGATATGGCTGGCCGAGCAAACCTTCACCAGCACCGGGGCGCGGGTAATGATTTCCGCCTCCCGCGTTTCGGCGCCGACCGCCAGGTACATGCGCGTATTGGTCAGGTACTTGTCCTGATCGATGGCGGTGGCATAGATCGACGGCTGCACCAGCTTGAGGGGCAGCGCAACCACGTTCGTCGGGACCACGGTTTCAAGCAGCGCGCGCAGCTTTTCGTCGAGCTCGGTGAAGCAGGCTCCCAGGTCGTCGTGATCGTAGACCGGCAGGTCCCTGGGGTGGATCTTGGTGGAAAAAGTGGTCAGGGCGCCGGCCAGTTCGAGCATGGCGGCGTACAACATTTCCGGATGGCCGCCGCGGGTTTCGAACAGGTGCCGGAAAACCGGATAGGCGGAATTGACGGTGTAAAGCAGCCAGAAATTGGCGATGTCGGCGGCGGTGAAGTCCGCCAGGGTTTGGTTCTTCTGGCGGCGCATGCCGGAGATGGTGCTGGAGCGGGTGGTGAGCAGTTCGACTAGGCGGCGGGCGATGGCCACCAGGTATTCGTTCGCATTCAGGTCGAGCAGCGGCGGAACGAACCGCCGGTCGAGTTCAAACAAGCCGGCTCCGGTGCGGACCACGCGCGCCACGCGGAGGGCGGCATAACCGTCGCGCGCCTCGCCTTCCGCCAGCAGGCGCAGATTCTTGCGCGCGACCTGAACGGGACGCTCGGCCAAGCCGGTATTTTCGTCGCGGAACAGTTCGATTTCGGCCCGGTAGCGGGCGCCTCCCTCGCGCGCCGAGGTGGCCACGTTCAAGCCGCGCTCGCGATAATCCGGCACGGCCAGGTAGAGGTCGAGGGAAGTCTGATCGGGCTCGAAGCACTCGGCCAGTTGTTTGAGCGGCGGGGCGGCATCGGAAGCCGGAATATCGAACAGCAACCCGTCGGCGAAAATTCCCGACGCGCTGGCGATTCCGAACGCGCCGGCGCCCAAAGGCTCCTGCGCGATCTGCAACGAACGGAACCCCCAGGGGCGAAAAGCCAGGTTGTCGAGTTGAAACTGCAGCAGGTTTTCGTGAAAGCGGTCCTGCAACTGCAGGTGCTGCGGGCTGAGGAAAGTGCCCTTGCTCCAGATCACCGGTTGGAGTCGCTTCATTTGCCTAAACAGTATCAGAACTGGGGGAAAGAGCCAAGCCGGGCACAAAATGCACAGGGTCGCTTCCCTACACCAGCTCGATGCGCAGATCGCGGCCAATGGCGCGTGCCGCGCGCGATAGGGTTTGCAGCGTCACCGAGGCATTGCCGGGATCGAGAAGACGATCGAGCGCCGCGCGGCTTGTGTTCATACGCCGCGCCATCTCTACCTTGCTGATCTTGTCCTTCTCCATCGCCTGTTGAACCTGCCAGGCCAGCGTTTCTTTCAGCACGACCGCGCGGGTCTCTTCGAGGACGCCTTCCTCCTTCAGGAAGTCCTCCAGTGACGAGCCGATATACTTGTTGCGCTTTTTCATTTCGTAACGTCCTTAACGGCCCGGTACTCGGCAGCCAAATCTTAGGCGACACGTCCCCGGCTTGTCGGCTTTGGCCTCGGATCATCTTCGGCAATGCCGGACAGAACCACTGGCGCACGGTCGGGAAACTCGGCGACCAGCGAAAGACTCCCGCCCATGGCCTCGACCGTTTTTCGGAGCGTGGACAGCAAGAGATCGCTCCGCTTTTCGAGACGCGAAACACTGTCCTGGGTGACCCCGAGCGTCTTGGCCATCTTTACCTGCGTGAGCTTGCGCGCGTGCCGCAGTTCGCGTAAGGTCATTTCCTCGGCAATCAACTCGGCGGCGCGGGCCTCGACCTTCTTGCGTTGGGCGGGGCTCAGTTCCTTCATTTTGTCCTTCAGCGTGATTGGCACGGCTATGTCCCCTTCTTCTTCATTCGTGACAGGTGCTCATCAAATCTTTCGTCGGCCTTTGCTATGAGCTGGCGGTAAAATCTCTTCTCGCCGCTGCCCGACTTGTCTCCCGCGATCAGAAGGACCGCGTTGCGTTTCGGGTCGAACGCGAAGGCGACGCGCCAGACGCCGTCTGCCGCGTCAAAGCGCAACTCCTTCATATTCGCGTGGCGCGAACCCTTGAGCGTATCGACGCGGGGCCTGCCGAGCCGCGGGCCAAACCGCTCCAGCAACAGGGCATGAGCGCGTAATTCGTTCTGCACGTCATCCGGCAGCGCGTCGAATTCGGGATCGAAGTCCTCATGGAATTCAACTTCCCACGTCACTCCTATAGTATGTCATGCAGTTAATATGTTGTACAGAACATATTGTAGTCGGTTGAAGGTCCGCCTTCCGGGCCGATGCTGGATGTATAGGTGTTTATCTGCTTAAGGCTACAGGTGCCGTCATGCGGGAAGAAGCCGTCCGCTGGAACATCAAGGTCTCGAGCTGCGATCCACGCTGCAAAAGCCGCGCGTGGCCGAACCCATCGAACCATATCAGGCCGGACGCCATCCAAAGTGAAAAAACCGGAACTTATGTTCCGGTTTTCCCAAGTCCTCTCACCAAGAATCAATAGTTTACAGCGTGATGACGGGAACTTTAGTTCCCGTTTTGCTGTCACTATCGAAGCGAATTGCGCAGCGGCTTCCATCCTCGATTTCAATATAGCGGCTGGCCACCAAAAACCGACCCCTCCCGGGAGGTTCCAATCCGACCTAACGCTCCCAGGATCAGTAGATTGAGAAAATTTTAAGAATTGGTGACTGGAGAAAACAGCCGGCTGCGCCTTCCCAACGGCCGGCTCCTACCCGACGCCAGCGCGGGGCCGGGCTGGCGCCCGGCTGGACCGATTGACAATCGGTCCGCAGGTTGCCAACCTGCCCCACAATCAACGGCCGGCGCGGGAAGGCCGATTCTCTTTAGCTCCCGCGGGCGCGGAGGTAACCATATACGCCGAGCGCGTCATCCCCTCCTTCTTCGCGCTTCGCGCGCCGGTCGATCTCCGCCATCTGGCTCTTGCGCGCCGTGATGTTAAACCGCTCCGCCTTCTCCGCGACATCTACGCTCACCAGAAATGCGACCGCACCCTCCATGGCGGGATCGTCTGCCAGAGCGTCGAGGGTCGAAGCCTCCGGGATTGTCGCTCCGTCCTCCATCATCCCCTCGATATGCAGGCTCAACGCCTCGACCGCCATCCTGCGCGCTTCGTCGAGCGTCTTGCCAGCCGTTACACAGCCCGGAAAATCGGGAAAGCTTACGCCGAAATCCGACTTCCGATCTTTATGAAGATATGCAATGTACTCCATGGTTTTGCTCCCTTCTAGCGCCAGGTGTTTGAACTGCTTTCGCTGCCGATCTGATTCACTTTTTCCAACCATCCCTTGATAGCGTCCAGGCGCTCAACCGATCTAGGGATTTCGCAGTTTAGGCGCGTCAACCGCTCCCTGGCGGTCTCTGTAACCATATGGAAACACGTGGCGCC
>JBKQVG010000297.1:0-9707 GCA_052325345.1 Bryobacteraceae bacterium | reverse complement strand
GGCTCTGACTCCAACTTACAATGCCTGAGTCAGAGCCGCGCCCCTTAAGGGAGCGGTTGCCGGATACGTAGCCGTAATTCCGAATGGGAATACTAAGTTAGGCTAACTGAGGTCAAGGTCGCCGGGCCAGCAGGCGGTAGCCGTCAATTTCAAGAGGCGGATCGAGCGGCTGATAGTTGGCGGCGATCCAGTTCTCGATGGACGCAAAATGAACGCCTGCAGCGGGGGCGCTGGGGAAGACGCGCCGAACGGTGCGGGCATCGAGCGGAAGATCGAGCACCCACGCGGGAGGGTTAGCTTTGAGATCGTGGAGGGCGGAAGCTTCATCGGCCGCAGTCATCATGCCGGGGCCCAGATAGGAGTAGCGGGTGGGATTGGCCGCCTGGGTGAGGAAATAGAACAGCGGCAAATAGGGGTGGACGTATAACGACTGGGAGGGGTGGACAAGCGACAGCAAGCGGGCGATGGCGGGCCGGGCGCCCGGATCGAGCCGCAGGTTACCGACGGGCGATGGGAGCGTTGCATC
Source organism: Bryobacteraceae bacterium (assembly GCA_052325345.1). Classification (GTDB taxonomy): domain Bacteria; phylum Acidobacteriota; class Terriglobia; order Bryobacterales; family Bryobacteraceae; genus JBEKYD01. Next base: position 9,181 of record JBKQVG010000297.1, on the reverse strand, counting down.
TGCGCCAATGCCACGGCCGCTTTCCGCCAGCGACACCAGCGCCCAGGGAAGCATGACGACGGCGATGGCGCGGCCCAGCCAGCGAGGCGCTCGATCCGCCAGCAGCAGGGCGGCCAGCACATATCCCAAGGGGGCCACGATCGTGAGGTGGCCGATATCGGGACGTGGCCAGGTAGTCAGCACCATGGCGGCCATCACTGCCAGCATCCAGGCGAGGGAAAATCGCAGCGGCTGGGCAATACGCCGCCAGCGGAGCAGCCAGCCCAGCAGGGTGGCCACGGGAAGAATGGCGGGCAGCGCGGCCACCAGGAGCAGGAAAGCGCGGAGAGGCGCGGCAGCGCCGGCCGTGGAATCGAGGAAGCCTTGCCAGCCACCATTGAACCGGCCGTAGGGCGTGACGTTGACGCGCGAGTAGTTGGCCGCGGTCCAGGCAAGCTGGTGAAGGAACGGCAGGGCGATGCCGCCAGCCGCCATGAATACCGCCGCGGCTGCCCAGACACCAGCGCATGCGGCGAGGTACGGCCCTAGATCTGCGCGCCGGCCGCTGGCCAGCAACGATGCCGCGGTAAACACCGCGACCAAACCCATGGTCGGGGTACACACGGCGGCGGCGCCAATCGTGGCGCCGGCGAGCACCCACCAGGTGCGTCTGCCGCCGAGAAACGCTTCCAAACCGCAGGCCACCGACAGGAGGGCGAGGGCCGCGCTATCCCAGCGATGGCTTGGCGACAGCAGCACCGGATTGGAGGCTTCCAGGCCAAGGAAGACCACTCCGGTGAGGATTGCGGCGCGCGGGTATCCGAGGCGTGCCACGAGCCAGAAAACGACGGCGCACTGGAGCGAGAAATCCAGACAAACGATAAGCCGCCCGGCGGCCAGAGAGACGCCGAAAATGCGGAAGGCGAGCTCCTGCAGCCAGAAACTGCCGGGCGCAAGGTAAGCGAAGAAATCGACATAGAGCCGCTGCCCGTGCGCCATTCGTTCGGCCGCATCGAGCAAAATCCCCTCATCGATATTCAGGACGAGCCGGCCCATCTGAAAACGCGCCAGCAGCAGGGCCACGGCAGCGAAAATGGCCGCGGCGGCGATGGCATAGCGGCAAGTTTGGCGTTCGGCGGGCAAGTCGAGAAAGATGGTAGCGGAAATAGGGCGGTGAGTCCAGAAGGGAAAGGCCGCAATAAGCCCACAACGCCGGATCGATATGCAGGAATCGGAGGGGGGGTCAGAGGTCTCCGGGGCGGAGACCGGTATCTTTTCCGATCCTTGCTAATGCCGAATGCGGCCGTCTTCCTCACGTTCGATTTGGACGCGGATGGGCTGAATCTGCACCATGGCAACCTTAATTCTACTCGAACGGGCAGCCGTACTCCGCGCCACCACCATCTCTTGCCTTTTGGGCTTGTGGACACCCCGAAGCATTCCCCACCTGACGGCTGGTATACTCGTGATTTCCCATGGCGAATCCGAAGTACGCGGTTTCCGACAAGCCGATACCGGTGGCCGAGTTGGTCGGCACGCTGAGCGACGGCGCCAAAGTGAAGCGGCGCATTCCGCGCATGCGGGCCTGCAACGAGAAAGACGAAAAGGGCAAGCTCTGCGCGGGGCACCTGAAGCGGTGGTACTTCTTTGGCGACGAGGTCAAGCGGAAGTTCGGCGCGGATGCCGAGATCTACCGTTGCGAACACTGCAAGACGCTCTACCTTCCAAACCCGGAAGAGACGCCGCGCACGGGGACGCTGTCCTACTAAACCCTTGCCGGGTGCTGGGTTGGGGGCTCATCGCTCCTTTACTTTTAGTATGATTTCGCACAAATCCGAGTACAATGTCCGTGTTATACTTGCCAAAAGTTTTGTCTTGGGGGAAGAATGCAGACTCGTTCGTATTTTAGCGGAATTGTTTTCGCGTGCGCCGTCTCGGTGCTTTTGATGTGCGCGAGCACGGCTTACCCGCAATCCACCGGAACCATTACGGGCACGGTTGTCGATCCGACCGGCGCCGCGGTGCCGAATGCGCCGATCACGGTTCATAACAAAAGCACTGGCGAGGAGCGCAGGACGGCAACCGATGCGAGCGGCGTGTACGCGGTACCTTCGCTGGCGGTCGGCACCTATAGCGTGGAAGTGAAGGCCACGGGGATGGCGGCTATGACCGCTCAGAACGTGGTGGTCCCGGTAGGCACCACCATCCGGCAGGACTTCACCTTGCAAGTCGCCACGTCCAATTCCGTCGTGGAGGTGGAGGCGCGCGCGGCGCTGGTCGATACCACCGGAGTTTCGGTGGGAGGCGTGGTCAACCAGCAGACGGTGCAGGAGATTCCGCTCAACGGCCGGCACTTTGTGGATCTGGCGCTGTTGATACCGGGCTCGGTGGTTCCGCCCTCCAATGGCTTTCTGACGGCGCCGCTGCGCGGGCAGGGATCGTTTTCCTTTAATTCCGCCGGGGCGCGCGAAGACAGCGTCAACTTCATGATCAACGGCATCAACCTGAGCGATCCGAACCAGAACCAGATCACCTTCCAGCCCACCATCAACACGGTGGCGGAGTTCAAGGCGGATAACGGGACGTTCAGCGCCGAATACGGCCGCAACTCGGGTACGATCGTGAACATCGCCACGCGCGGCGGCACGAACACGTGGCACGCCGAAGCGTACGAGTTTCTGCGCAACAACGACCTGGACGCGCGCAACTTTTCCAACCCGACCTTCGTGACTTCGGGAGGAGTGCTCGTGCCCAACGTGATGGCTCCGTTCAAGCGCAACCAGTTCGGCGGCGACGGCGGCGGCGCCCTCGTCAAAGACAAGACCTTCATCTTCCTGACCTTCGAAGAAGAGCGCCAGCGCCAGGCGGTGCCGCTTTCGGCCACTACTCTTACAGCCGCGCAGCGGACACAGGCGCTGACTTCGAGCGATTCCATCGTGCAGAGCCTGTTGCCGCTGATTCCGCTGGCCAACTCCGGCACCAATGGGTACGCCTCCTCGGCCGTGGCGCCGGTGAACATCTACCAGGGCACGGCCAACTTCACCCAGGTCTTCTCCGACAAGCAACAGGTGAACGTGTATTACGCCATCCAGCGCGACCAGCGCAACGAGCCGCCTTCCACCGATGGCAACAGCTTCGGGGCATTCAATAGCATTCCCAGCGGCGGCGACCAGAGAAACGGCAACCGCCAGTTGCTCACCATCAACGACTCGTGGACGATCAGCCCCACGCTGGTGAACGAGGCGCGCGCGGGATTCAACCGCATCCACATTACCTTCGTCGGCGATAACAACTACAGCGCCGCGACTTACGGCATCAACAGCGGGGTAACGGCGGCGATCGGGCTGCCTCAGATTACGGTTTCGGGAGCTTTCGAGTTCGGTGGCATCAGCGGATTTCCGCAAGGCCGCGGCGATAACGTCGGAGTTGTTTCCGACACGATGACCTGGATTCACGGCAATCACACCTTCAAATGGGGCGGAGAATTTCGCCGTCAGAACTCGGACAACTTCTCATACACTCCGGGAACGTTCAGCTTCCCCAGCACCACCGCTTTCCTGGCGGACCAGGCGAACAGCTTCACGGCGAACACTTCGAACCGCTCCAACCGCACCTATGGGAACTCACTGGGGGCGTTTGTCACCGACACTTGGAAAGCGACCCCCGGGCTTACACTTTCGCTCGGTTTGCGCTACGACTGGTACGGGACGCCCACCGAGGCGCAAAATCGCTTTGTAGTATTCGACCCGACCACGGACACCCTGCAGCACGTGGGGCAAGGGAGTGGTCCGAGCCTGGCTTATAACCAGAGCGCCTTGAACTTCGAGCCGCGCGTGGGGTTAGCGTGGGATCCGTTCCATCACGGCAAAACGGTGTTTCGCGCCGCTTACGCCATCATGACCGACCAGCCGACGCTGGGTCTGGTGACCGGCCTGGCGGCCAATCCGCCTTATGCGTTTCCGATTTCGTACGCGCCCTCCACGGCAATTCCATTCGTGAGCTTCAGCAATGCTTACGCCGCGGCCGCCGGGAGCGTCTCGCCGGTGTCGGTGGCGCATAACTACAAGGACGCTTATGCTTCGGAGTGGAATTTCAACGTCCAGCAAAGCCTGGGAAGCACCTACGCCCTGACGGTCAGCTATATGGGCCGGGAGGGCACGGACCTCAACATCGAGCGCAACTATAACCAGCCCATCAACGGCGTCCGGCCGTACGCCGCGCTTTCCGCCTCGAGCCCGATCGATCCGGGCATGCCGCTCTCCAATATTCTGGTCTACGAGAGCGACGGCAACTCTATCTATAACGCGGCGTCGGTCGAGTTAAAGAAGTACCTGACCAAGGGGCTGCAGTTCGATGGCTCGTACACCTTTTCAAGATCGATCGACGACAATTCGCGCAACGTTCAGGGGCTGGTGATTCAGAACAGCTATAACATCGCCGGCGACCGCGGCCTCTCGGATTTCGACGTGCGCAACCATTTCGTGCTCAGCGGGGTCTATCAATTGCCGTGGAAGGGCAACCGGCTGAAAGAAGGCTGGGAGGTTTCGATCATCGAAACCGCGCAGAGCGGCAATCCCATCAACTTCCACCTGAGCAACACCTCGTTTGCGGGCGCCGCGGTGCTGCGCCCCAACGTGAGCGGGCCGGTGACGACGGGCTTTTCGCCGGCCACCAACGGCAGCGCGACGTCGGTGACCTACATCCAGAACCCCTCGGTGTTTATCAACCAGGGCACCACCGCCGGCACGACGCTGGGGTTCGGTAATCTGGGCCGCAACGTAATCATCGGGCCGGGCTTCTTCGATACGGATTTCTCGCTGGCCAAGTTCACTAACATCAAGTCCGACGGGCGCCTCGTTTTGGAGACCCGCATCGCCGCGTTCGACATATTCAATCAAGCCAACTTCACCCAGCCGGTTTCGACGGTTGGTTCTTCCACCCTCGGCCTGATAACGGGCGGGACGCGCTTCCCGGCCGGAGACGGCGGGACCTCGCGCCAGTTTCAGATTTCCATGAAGTTGAGGTTCTGAAGGCGAAGGCAGACGCCTGAGGGACAGGCAACTGGTCAGTCCCCGCGCTAGCGTTGAATTCTGGCCGAGCCGCCTTTGGCGAAGGCGCGGACCTGATCGACGGTCGCCATGGTGGTATCGCCGGGAAACGTCGTCAATAGCGCACCGTGGGCCCAGCCGAGCCGGACGGCTTGTTCCGGGGTCTCGTTGGTGAGCAGGCCGTAGAAGAAACCGGCGGCATAGCCGTCGCCGCCGCCGACGCGGTCGTACACGTCGAGTTCGGCGGTGGGAGAGACGAAGGTCTGGCCGTTGATCCAGGCGACCGCGCCCCAACTGTGGCGGTTGGTGGAATGGACCTCGCGGAGCGTGGTGGCCACGATCTTGACCTGCGGGTGCTTCTTGGTGACCTGGTCCATCATGCCGAAGAACGCGCTGGGATCGAGCTTGGACTTGGCGTGTACATCCTGCCCCGGAATGCCGAGCCCCTTTTGCAGGTCCTCTTCGTTGCCCACCAACACGTCGACGTTTCTGACGATGCGATCGAGCACGGCGACGGCGCGCTGTTCGCCGCCGGAAATGCTCCAGAGCTTGGCGCGGTAGTTCAGATCGAAAGAGACGATGGCGCCGGCGGCCTTGGCTGCCTCGATGCCTTCGACGATCACATCCGCCGTGGTCTCGGACAGGGCGGCGAAGATGCCGCCTGAGTGGAACCAGCGCACGCCGCCCGCGAAGATGGACTTCCAATCGAAATCGCCGGGTTTCAAGAGCCCGGCTGCCTCGTTCGACCGGTTATAGAAAACCACGGGAGGGCGCACGCCCTGGCCGCGGTCGCTGTAGACCGTCGCCATGTTGGGACCCCGCACGCCATCGTGTTTGAAGCGCTTGTAGAAGGGCTTGACGCCCATCGCCCTGACGCGCTCGGCGATCAGGTCGCCGACCGGATAGTCCACCATGGCGGTGGCGATGCCGGTCTTCAGACCGAAGCAGTCGGACAGGTTGGCGGCGCAATTGAACTCGCCGCCGGATACGTGGATCAGACACTCGGTGGCCTTGCGGAAGGGGATGATGCCGGTATCGAGACGAGTGACGAGGGCGCCGAGGGAAACAAAGTCGAGAGCGCCCTCCGGACGAATGTTCAAACCATGACTCATATGTTCTCTCTCAAATCCTATACGACGTAAGTGCTGGCGGAGACATGGCCGCCCTTGCCGGTCCAGTTGGTATGGAAGAACTTGCCGCGGGGCTGGTCGACGCGCTCGTAGGTGTGCGCGCCGAAGTAGTCGCGCTGGGCCTGCAGCAGGTTGGCCGGCAGACGTTGGCTGCGGAAACCGTCATAGAAGGAAAGGGCCGTAGTGAAGGCCGGAACCGGCACGCCGGCTTCCATGGCGGTGGCGACGGCGTGGCGCCAGGAGCCCTGGCAGCGGTCGATGATGCCCTCGAAATAGGGGTCGAGCAGCAGGTTGGGCAGGGCGGGATTATTGGCGAACGCATCCCTGATTTTGCCCAGGAAGACGGAGCGGATGATACAGCCGGCGCGCCAGACCATGGCGATGCCGCCGTAGTTCAGGTTCCAATGGTATTCCTTGGCGGCCTCGCGCAGCAGCATGAAGCCCTGCGCGTAGGAGACGATCTTGGAGGCCAGCAGGGCCTGCCGGATGTCTTCGACAAAGGCTTTCTTATCGCCCGAGAATTTGAATTTCGGTCCCTTCAAAATCTTCGAAGCGGCCACGCGGTCGTCCTTGAGGGCGCTGAGGCAGCGGGCGTAGACGGCTTCGCCGATGAGCGTCAGCGGCATGCCGAGGTCGAGCGAACTGACGCTGGTCCACTTGCCGGTGCCTTTCTGGCCGGCCGTGTCGAGGATTTTGTCGACCACGTACTCGCCCTTCTCATCTTTGTAGGCCAGGATATCGCGGGTGATTTCTATGAGGTAGCTGTCGAGCTCGCCCTTATTCCACTCGGTGAAGTACGCGTGCATCTCTTCATTGGAAAGGCCGAGGCCTTCCTTCATGAGCTGGTAGGCTTCGCAGATGAGCTGCATGTCGCCATACTCGATGCCATTGTGCACCATTTTGACGTAGTGGCCGGCGCCGTCTTCGCCCATCCAGTCGCAGCAGGGTTCGCCCCCGGGTGTCTTGGCGCAGATGGCCTGGAAGATGTCCTTGACCAGCGGCCACGCGGCGGGGCTTCCGCCGGGCATAATCGCAGGGCCGAAACGCGCGCCTTCTTCGCCGCCCGAAACGCCAGTGCCTATATAGAGCAAACCCTTCGATTCGAGGTACTTCGTGCGGCGGATGGTGTCGGGGAAGTGGGAGTTGCCGCCGTCGATGATAAGGTCGCCGGGCTCCAGGTGGGGCAGGACCAGCTCGATGAAATCGTCCACCGCCTGTCCCGCTTTGACCATCAGCATGATCTTGCGCGGCCGCTTGAGAAGGCCGACCATCTCTTCGATGGAGTGGGCGCCGAGGATGGTCTTGCGGCCCTTGGCGGCGTCGTTCAGAAAATCGTCGACCTTGGAGGTAGTGCGGTTGTAGGCCACCACCCGATAACCGTGGTCGTTCATGTTGAGGATCAGATTCTGGCCCATGACGGCCAGACCGATCAATGCGATATCTGCTGTTGGTTCCATGAGTTTAACTCTCGCGGGAAGGAGATTTCAGATGTCAATACCTCTTATAACACGGCATCACGCAGTGAGACAAAGCGAGCCGGGCGGGACCGGCACGAGGATATCGGTGTGCTACAGTTTGGGTTGAAACTTTACCCCATATTTCTGGATCTCAAAGATCGCCCGGTGCTGGTGGTCGGAGCGGGAAAAGTGGCGCTGCGGAAGACGCGCGGGCTGCTGGAGGCGGGGGCGCGGGTGACGGTGGTGGCGCCGGAGTGGGACGAGGAATTCGAGCGGCTGCCGGTGCGGCGCGTGACGCGCCATTTTCGCGCTTCCGACCTGGCGGGCGCGATGCTGGTTTTCGCCGCCACCAACGATCGGGCTACCAATCACCGGATCGGGATCGCGGCCAAGGGGCGCGGCCTTTTTGCCAATATCGCCGATTCCGCCGCGGAGTGCGATTTTATGGTGCCGGCGCGGGTACAGCGCGGCCAGATACACATTGCGATTTCCACCGGGGGCGAGAGCCCGCGTCTGTCGGCGGAACTGCGGAGCAAGCTCGACGAGATCCTGTAGGGCATTAGCGGGCAGACCGACTGAGAAGCATGGCTTGCTGCCCATGCGTGAGAATAGAGGTGACATGCCCGCTGGCGCCGCAAACAGTCCGACGCTTGCAGCCGACCTGTTCGAGCAGGCGGTTGGGGAGGCGCGCGCCCACGGCGTGGGCGAAATCGAAGTCTCGGTCGATTCCGAAACCCAGGCGCTGACCCGCTTCGCCAATAACGCGATTCATCAAAACGTGGCCGAGCGAAGCACGGTGCTATCGGTACGGGCGGTGATCGATGGCCGCACGGCCCGCGCCGCCACCAATCGGGTGGACGGCGCTTCCATCCGCCGCGTGGTGGAAGAGGCCATCGCGCTGACTCGGCTGAGCGAGCCGGACGCCGGACTGCTGGCGCTGGCCGAGCCGGCGGGTAGCGGCTCCACGCCGGTCGAGCGCTGGCACGAGGCGACGGCAAGGGCAACACCCCACGAGCGCGCCCGCGCCGTGGCCGAAGCCATTGGCGAAGTGGAAAGCCGGGGCCAGACGGCGGCGGGCATTTACTCCACCGGCGAAACCGATTTTGCGCTTTTCAATACGCGTGGAGTGGCGGCAACGTACCGGGAGACAATGGCGCGTTTTTCCATCACCGCGATGGACGCCGACAGCTCCGGCTGGGCGAAGGCCAGCGGCTGCCGGCTGACCGATTTCGATCCGGCCACGCTGGCCAGGTCGGCGGCCGGCAAGGCGGCGCGGTCGCGGCTGCCGCGCGCGATTCCGCCGGGACGTTATACCGTAATCCTGGAGCCGGCCGCGGTGCTGGATCTGGCCGGCCAGATGTTCGGCGATTTCAGCGCGACGGCGCTCGAAGACAGCCGCAGCTTCCTCAACGAACGCGTAGGCACGAAGCTTTTCGGCGATAACATCACCATCCACGACGACGTGTTCCATCCGCTGCAGGCGGGCGCTCCGTTCGATGGCGAGGGAGTGCCGCGGCAGCGCCTCACGCTGGTGGAGCGCGGCGTGGTGCGGCAGATCGCGTATTGC
>JBKQVG010000296.1:0-2789 GCA_052325345.1 Bryobacteraceae bacterium | reverse complement strand
CTGGATCGGTTTCGCGAAGCTCTGCGTTGGGTAAAGAGGACGGTCATAATGCAGCACGCGCTGTTTGGTTCCAGTAAGCAAGCGGATTTCGGAACGCGTCTCCGGAAGCTGCTCGATGATCGGGTGGGCGACTATTCAAGTTTTGCAAACGAGCTTGGGATAGCTCTCTCCTACCTCCATTCCTTGATGGATGAGCCTTTCCCCATGACGAATCCTAGTGCAAGGCTTCTTCAGCGTATGGGCCATCGGCTTGGCGTCAGCATCTCCTATCTGCTGGGCGAAGATCCTGAGACAGACCCCGTTTACACGTGTCCTTTCGGGAAGCCTGCGTGACGGCAGCTAACCAGCCCTGCTAGATTCATTCAGTCGCCGAGGTGCGGCTGATAATGAACCGTGAAAGCACACCCATTCCAGAACCAGTCGCGCAACTGCAACGCCAGTTGGAGCAGTTTCGCAGCAACCAGCCGGGGCGGACGAAGCTGCCGGAATCGCTGTGGCAGGCTGCGGTCGAACTAGCTCGACAACACGGCGTGTATTCTGTCGCGCATCCGCTACGGCTGGACTATACGAGGCTGAAGAAACGGCTCGGCGGGACTCCAACCTTCCGGCGCAAGGCAACCAGGCCGGCATTCGTGGAGCTGGTTGCGCCGTCCCGCTCACAACTCGAGGAATGTGTGATCGAGTTCGAGTCCTCGGGCGGGAGCAAGATGCGAATCCAGTGGAAGGCCAACGCTCCACCAGACTGGACCACCTTGCTGCGGGCGTGGCGGGAAGCGGAAGGATGATTCAGCTCACGGCGCAGATGCGCGTGCTGGTGGCCATCGAGCCGGTCGACGGGAGGAAGGGCATTGATTCTCTAGCGCGGCTCTGCCAGGAGAAGCTCGCTGAGGATCCGTTTTCTGGCTGTATGTTCGTGTTTCGGAGCCGAAGCGGGACCGCGATCCGCCTGCTCAGCTATGACGGTCAGGGATACTGGCTGGCACAGAAGCGGCTCTCGAAGGGGCGGTTCGTGTGGTGGCCGGAGGCAACCGGACCGACCAAGCCACTGGAAGCATATGAGGCACAGTTATTGATGGCGGCAGGTGACCTTTCACAGGTGCGGGTCGCGCCGATGTGGCGGCGCGTCAGCGCGCTGAAGTAAATACTGCGAATCCCCTTGCGTTCCAAGAAAAACAGGTTCATACTGCTGGTCGATGGGCGAGTTCAAGTATCGCGGCCGGGAGATCAGTCAAAAAGACATCCTCTATATACGCGCTTTGATCGAGCGCCATCCGAACGAAAGCCGTCGCACACTATCGACCAAACTGTGTGAAGCCTGGCAGTGGCGCCAAGCCAACGGCGCGTTGCGCGACATGGTGTGTCGTGGCATGCTCCTGATGCTGGGGCGGGCCGGCCAGATCATGTTGCCGCCGGTGAGTTATGTGCGGCATAATCCGCTGGCAAAAAGAGCCCGGCCGGAGCCAGCGAGGATCGACGCCACGCGAGTAGAAGACCGGCTGCGCGACCTCCAACCGCTGAAGTTCGAGCAGATTCGGCGCACCTCCCAAGAGCCATTGTTTAACAGCTTGATGGAGGAGCATCACTACCTCGGCTACGAGCAGCCGGTGGGAGAACACTTGAAGTACCTGGTGTGGACGCAAGGGCGGCCGGTCGCCTGCCTGGCATGGTCCTCGGCTCCTCGTCATCTGGGCAGCCGCGACCGCTACATCGGCTGGAGCGCCGAAGCGAGACGTCGCAACATCCGCTTCATCGCGTACAACACGCGATTCCTGATCCTGCCGTGGGTACGGGTCGAGCACCTGGCGTCGCATATCCTGGGCCGGATGGTGGCGCAGATCTCCGATGACTGGCAGCGGTTGTACGGGCATCCGATTTACTTTCTGGAAACGTTCGTGGATTCGGAGCGATTCCGCGGAACCTGTTACCGCGCGGCCAACTGGTTGTTCCTCGGCAAAACGACGGGCCGAGGCAAGCAATCCAACAGCTATATACCGAACCGGTCAATCAAAGAGGTTCTGGGATATCCGCTGACGAAACGGTTTCGCGAACTGCTCGGGAGGTAGGATGAAGTCCGCCAAACGGCGTCGTGTCGATGTGAACCTGGACGAACTGGACCGGGTGCTGGACGGAGCGCGGCAAGCGCCCCTGAGCGAGGCCGATTGCGACAAACTCAAGGGTGCCTTGCATGCCCTGGCGGCGATGCTGGCGCCACCGCGCAATACGGAGAAGACCAGCGCCGTGCTGGAAGAACCAGAAAGCCCGGAACCGGGCCACGGGACTCAGCCGGATAGCAACGCTTCCCGGCAACCCGGACACGGGCGCAACGGAGCGGAGGCGTTTGGGGGCGCCCAGACGGTCGACATTGCGCACCAGAAGTTGACGCATGGGGACCGCTGCCCGGAGTGTGGGAAAGGCAACGTATACGGGCAGAAGGAGCCGAAGGTGCTGGTGCGGATCGTGGGGCAGGCGCCGTTGGCGGCCACGGTCTACTCGCTGGAGCGGTTGCGATGCGGCGCCTGCGGGCAGGTGTTTACGGCGCAAGAGCCGGAAGGCGTAGGTCCGGAAAAGTACGACGAGACCGCCGCGGCGATGATCGCGCAACTCAAGTACGGCAGCGGGACTCCGTTTTACCGGCTGGAAAAACTGGAAGGTCAGATGGGGATTCCATTACCGGCAGCGACGCAGTGGGAGGTTGTCGAAGAGGCCGCCGAGTTGGTCAAACCGGCGCGGGATGAGTTGATTCGGCAGGCGGCGCAGGGCGAGGTAGTACACAACGACGACACCAGTAT
>JBKQVG010000295.1:0-13667 GCA_052325345.1 Bryobacteraceae bacterium | reverse complement strand
CCAGCGCGATACGAAGATTACCTTCGACCTGCCGGCTCACAAAGCGGCTTACATCGAGCGCGACCGGCTGAAAAACACGGTGATTCTCTCCCACGAAATCGACACTCCGCCATGCGTGCATGACGTTCCCGGCGGCCTTTACCTGCTGCGCACCCTGAACCTGGAGCCCGGCCAGAGCCGCATGGTGGCCGTCAGCGATGGGAAAAAGGCGGTGATGGCGAAAGTGGAAGGCCAGGCGCGGGAGGACGTCAAGACCCCGGAAGGACTGTTCCATACCGTCCGCTACGAGGCTTACCTGTTTAATAACGTACTGTACAAACGCCCGGCGCACCTCGAAATCTGGTTGAGCGACGACCGGCGGCGGCTTCCCGTGCAGATCCGCGTGCGTATGCCCTTCACCATCGGCACCATCACGCTGCAACTGGAGAAGCACGAATAGCCGCGACCGAAGGGAGCGGTTTCTTTGCTGCGGCTCGATGCGGAACGAGATGAATCGTCCCGGAAACGGACACTTTCCGCCGCGCAGCCGCCAGATTCCTCAACACTTTAGCCTTGGCAGCCGGCGTGCCGATAAAGTGACGTGACGCTTTGGCAGGATATCCGATTCGGTTTGCGGACGCTGCGCAAGTCGCCCGGTTATACCACCGCGGCCGTGCTTACACTGGCGCTGGGCATCGGCGCCACCACGGCCGTTTTCAGCGTTTCCGACTCCGTTATGTGGAAGCCCATGCCGGCGCTCCATCTGGACCGCCTGGCGGTCGTAACCGAGCGCGTAAACGACGATCCGACCACTTGGAAGGCGGTCAGCCCGGCCGATACCATCGACATTAGCCGCCAGCAGACCTGTTTCGAGCAGGTCACGGCCTGGGAAGGCGGTTCGGCCAACATCGTTGGCAACGATGGCGAGCCGGAGCGCGTCAACCAGTTCCGCGTAAAACCCAACTTCTTCTCCGCGCTGGGGGTGAGCCCGGCCTTAGGCCGAAGCTTTGCCATGGGCGAGGACCAGGAGGGCTCTGACCGGGTAGTAGTGCTGAGCGACTCACTCTGGAAGCGCCGGTTTGCGGCCGACCGTAACATTGTGGGCAAGAAGATCCGGTTGGACGACGCGGATTTCCTGGTGATCGGCGTCGCGCCGGCCGGGTTCGAATTCCCGCTGACTTCCGAGCTGTGGACCCCGCTCTCGTTCAGCCGGGAAGAACGCCATTCGCGGGACCGCTCTTACATTGCGGTGATAGGGGTGCTCAAGCCGGGACTGGGGATGACCGAGGCGCAGGCGGAACTCGACACCATTGGATCGCGCCTGGCGCGGCAGTACCCGGATTCGAATCGCGATCGTCGTTTTCGCATCGTGCCAATGCACCGGTTTCTGCTGGGGCCGGTGTTTCGGGATTACCTGGTCATGGTTTTTGGAGCGGTCCTGTTCGTGCTGCTGATCGCCTGCGTGAATGTCGCCAACCTGCAGTTTGCGCGGGCGATTGGGCGAACGCGGGAAGTGGCTCTGCGCACCTCGCTGGGGGCGTCCCGGCGGCGCCTGGTGGTGCAGTTTCTGAGCGAGAGCATGTTGCTGGCGCTGGGCGGCGGCCTGGCCGGACTGGCGTTGGCCAGTTGGGGTATCGCGGCCATCCAGGCCAGCATGCCGGCTGGTGAGGCCCGCTACATTCCGGGATGGGGCCAGATGAGCCTGGACGGCCGTGTTCTGGCCTTTACCATGTTCGCCGCTCTGGCCTCCGGCATTCTGGCGGGGCTGGCGCCGGCCTTGCGGTGTTCGCACCCGAACCTGACCCGGACCTTGAGCGAGGGCGGGCGGGGATCGTCTTCCAGCCCGGCGAAACTTCGCGTCCGCGGCATCCTGGTCACTACCGAGGTGGCGCTTTCGGTGGTGTTGCTGGCGGGCGCAAGCCTGATGGCTCGGGGCTTGAGTTCGGTGGCCGGGAATGCCCGCATCTTCGAGCCGTCCACCCTGCTGACGCTCCGCCTGGCCATCACCGAACGGAAGTATCCGGCGGCCGCCGACGTGAGGGCCTATTACCACGATGTGCTGGAACGTATCGCGGCGATTCCGGGAGTGGAATCCGCGGTGGCCGTGACCAGATTGCCGTACCGGGGCCACGATTCGGCTATCCCCGTCACCATCGAAGGGAGACAGCCGGCGCCCGGCCAAAAACCCGAAGCCATGTACCAGCCGGCCAGCCCGAATCTGTTTCATACCCTTCACATCTCCTTGCGGGAGGGCCGTCTGCTCTCCCCGTCCGACAGCGCCGATTCGCCGCCCGTCGCTGTCGTGAGCGCGCACGCCGCGCGCACCTGGTTTCCTGGCGAGGGTTCGCCGCTGGGCAAGCGCATTCGCGTCGACAGGACGGACGGACCGGGCGTGTGGAAGACCATTGTTGGCGTGGTGGATGACGTTCCATACGATGCCTTCGATCGCGTTCCGCGCGCCGTTCTGTACGTGCCATATACGCAGGAGACGGGGCGGTTCATGGATATCGGTGTGCGTACGTACGGCGACCCGCGCCGTTTCGCCCATTCGGTAGGCGCTGCCCTCCTCGCAGTGGACAAGCAACAGCCGGTGACCAGCGTTCTAACCCTGGAGGAAGTGGTGAAGCACCGCACCCTCGGGCTCATCTACGTGGCTGTGGAAATGGCGGTCTTTGGGGTGATCGCCCTGATTCTGTCGTCGATCGGGGTGTACGGCGTGATGTCGTACCTGGTGGCCCAGGAAACCCACGACATCGGTATCCGCATGGCGCTGGGCGCGCAACGCTCCACCGTGATGGGCATGCTGTTCCGGCGCGGCATGGCGACTGCGGGAGTGGGCCTGGCGTTGGGTCTTGCGGCCGCGCTCGGCATGGCGCGCCTGCTGGCCTCGCTGCTGTTCGGGATCGGCGCCGGCGATCCCGTAACCTTCATCGCCATCCCGCTGGCGCTGGCTGCCGCCGCGGCGCTGGCGATCTACATTCCCGCGCGAAGGGCGGTGCGGATCGACCCGATGGATGCGCTGCGCTGCGAGTGAGCGAGGGCCAGCCGGCTATTGGCGGTCAGTTCCTTCATTGCCAGCCCGGGGACAGGGGACAAACCGGGGGACAAACCGGGGACAAACCGGGGGACAAACCGGGGGGACAAACCGGGGACAGACGGGACGTTTCCTCTGGGGGACAAACCGGGACAGACGGGACGTTTCCTCTGAGATGATTCGCCCATTTCCGTACTTCCTGTTTAGCATGGCACGTCTTGCTCGGGTGATTGCCCCCGGCGCTCCTCATCACGTTACCCAAAGAGGCAACGGGCGCCGAGTCGTTTTCGAATCCGATTCCGACCGCCTCGTCTACATGGACCTTCTTCGCCAGCACTGCTGCGTACACAGTCTCGCCCTGGTCGGCTACTGCCTCATGTCCAACCACGTCCACCTGATCGTCATTCCCGCGCGGCCCAACTCGCTCCCGCTTGCCCTCAAGCATATACACGGTCGCTACGCAGCCTACTGCAACGCCCTCCACGCCTCTTCCGGCCACTTGTGGCAAGGGCGCTATTATTCCTGCCCGCTCGATCAGCGGCACTTCTGGGCGGCCCTGCGCTACACCGAGCTCAACCCGGTTCGTGCGGGATTGGCGGCCGAACCCGAAGCCTACCCATGGTCCAGCGCCGCCGCACACTGTGGATCGGCCGACGCTTCGCTCGATATGCGGTTATGGCGAGAGTCGTGGACCCCGGCCACGTGGCGCGAATACTTGGGGACTGCAGGAGCCGCTTGGGATGACGACGCCATCCGGCGCAACACGCACACAGGTCGCCCGCTCGGCGCCGAGCATTTCGTCGCCGCCTTGGAACGAGATCTACAACGCCGCCTGGCGCCGGAAAAGGGAGGCCGCCGGACGAAATCAGCGGCCGACGTCGGACAACTCAGTTTCGGATTTCAGGAAGCGCCGTCATCACGGTAACGTCCCGTCTGTCCCCGTGTTCCCCTCCGTGTTCCCCTCCGATGGAGACGGTCCTGGCCGGTTTCCTTCAGCCCGTTGAACAGCGTATTCATGCCGCGAATGACCCGCCTGAACTGGGTCTTGTCGGCGTCCATCGCGGCGACGCCTGCGCGAAGCGAGAGGCCGTCTTCGAGCCAGGCCGTGGTGACGGGCGCGCGCTTCTACCCTTTGCTCTGGTGGAACGCCGGCATCTGGCTCATCTGCCGGATGCCGGGAACGCCGTTTATGGAGGATCCACACAACAGATCGGCGCCATCGGCGATCTCGATGCCGGCGCGGAGGTGCAGCATGTAGAACAGCAGGCTCAGGTCCTTGTCCAGCCGCTGGTGCACGGCGTCGAGGATTTCGGGATTGTCCGAGGGTTCTTCGACAAAGAACACGAGATTGACGCGGCCGAGACGCTCCATGCGGATGGAACCGATCCACTCTTTCCAGATGCCGAGGTCAGGGACCGGCACGGCGGGCATGACCCAGGTTCCATCGGAGAGCTGGAACGCGGCGGCGGGAAGGTCAGTGTAGACGTTATTGACCGTCAGCATGGCGAACTTGCTTTTGGTCTGGAACGGGTGGAGGCTCATACAAACAGCGCGGCGAAATCGCGCGCAGAGATAATCCGCGTGCCTTTGTGGGCGTCGAGATCGAGCAGGCCTCCCTTGTCGCCGGTCACGAGGTAATCGGCCTTGCCCGCTTCGGACAGGGCCAGCAGATAATCGTCATCGGGATCAGGAGAGCGTTCGACGCGCGGCAGCGGATCGACGTCCTCGGCGAGCTTCCTGACCTGGTTGAGCAGGCGGCCGGCCTTATGGGGCTTGATCAGCTCGGCGACCCTGGGCTTGTGCAGCGTGGCGCGCAGCTCGTTGACATGGGTCGCGCAGGTCAGCAGCGTAAATTTCCCGTCCAGCCACATTCTGATGACTGCGGCCGGCTGGCCGGTCGGGACGATCAGGGCGGACACGAGGATGTTGATATCGATGACCACGCGCATCAGGCTTTGTCGGCCTTTTCCTTGGTGCGGCGTTCCGCGCGGACCTCGCTGACGGCTTCGTCGACGATGCGCTGGACTTCGTCCGGGTCGGCGTCGGCATTGCGCGCCCAGATGTCCTGCACGGTGCACTGAAGCACGCGCCGGTTAACGGCATCCTCGACGAATTTCGAGAGATCGCCTTTCTTCATGCCCTGGGAGCCGAGGAACGTGCGGAGGTTCAGATCGGTGTCCTTCGAGACCTTGAGGCTCCAGCGGACGGCTTGTTCTTCCATTTTTGCACCTATAAATTGCCTATGAGATACGGCTATACGTTTAAGTCCATAGACGCTCAAACGTCTATACGTCTATTGTAAGCCGAGGAAACTGGCGAAGGCAATTGCCTGGGTTCCAGCGCGAGCGGTCGCCGCACGCACGCGCTCCGGGGAAGTATTGACCACACTGCCGCACTCCGTCTCCGCGCTGGCGGTAATGGGCCTGTACCAGGAGACCGGAGGAAACCGAGGACCCGGAACGCTCCGAGTCCGAGCCGCCCATCGGGCGCCCATTCTTTCCACGATCTTATCTGCACCGCCCTGCTAGCATAAAAACGTGGCCAGCTCCGACACCGCCATCATCGTCTTTGCCCACGGTTCGCGCATCGAGGCTGCCAATGCCGCCGTCCGGGATGCCGCCCGCCAATTGGCCCAGGCCAGCGGCTATCCGATTGTGGAAGCTGCCTTCCTGGAATTGGGCCAACCTGACCTTCCCGGCGCTGTCCGCTCCCTCGCCGCCCAGGGTTGCCGCAGGTTTGTGGTGGTGCCCTACTTCCTTACACCCGGTCTTCACCTGGATCGCGACCTGCCCCGCCTCATCCGCGATATCTCTAACGAAAACAGTAACTTAGAGATATCGGTCGCGGACTCACTGGATGGCCACCCCGCTCTCATCGACGCGCTCCGGGACCGCTCCGATCAGGCACTCAAGAAAACTTGACAACGATACACTCAATCATACATACTGGAGTCGTGTTAGCTAGCCCAATGGGCTCCGTCATCATCTGCCAGTTGCTCCAAGGAGGAGAGTTACAAATTTATGAGTAAAATCATCGGCATCGACCTGGGCACCACCAATTCCGTGGTCGCCGTCATGGAAAGCGGCCAGCCCACCGTCATTGCGAATCAGGAGGGCGCTCGCACCACGCCTTCGGTCGTGGCCTTCACCAAGTCCGGCGAGCGGCTGGTAGGCCAGGTCGCCAAGCGCCAGGCCATCACCAACCCGGAAAATACCGTCTTTTCCATCAAACGCTTCATGGGGCGGCGTTCCGATGAAGTCAGCGAAGAAATGAAGATGGTCCCGTACAAGGTCGTGCGGGGCGACAACGGCGATGCCCGCGTGGAGCTTTTCGGCAAGAAGCAGTCTCCCCCCGAAATATCGGCCATGATTTTGACCAAGCTCAAGGAAGCGGCCGAATCCTACCTGGGCGGAAAAGTCACCCAGGCGGTCATTACCGTCCCGGCGTACTTCAACGACGCCCAGCGCCAGGCCACCAAGGACGCCGGCAAGATCGCCGGTCTCGAAGTCATGCGCATCATCAACGAGCCGACCGCCGCCGCCCTCGCCTATGGTCTCGATAAGAAAAAGAACGAAACCATCGCCGTCTACGATTTCGGCGGCGGGACGTTCGATATCTCGATCCTCGAAGTCGGCGACGGCGTGGTCGAAGTCAAATCCACCAACGGCGATACCCACCTGGGCGGCGACAACATCGACCAGCGCGTGATCGACTGGATTGTCGCCGAGTTCAAGAAGGAAAACGGCATCGACCTTTCCCGCGACCAGATGGCCTTGCAGCGCCTCAAGGAAGCGTCGGAAAAAGCCAAGATGGAGCTTTCCACCCTGCTCGAAACCGAAATCAACCTGCCCTTCATCACCGCCGACGCTTCCGGCCCCAAACACCTGCAGATGAAGCTCACCCGGGCCCGCTTCGAGCAGATGGTCGAGGACATCGTGCAGCGCTCCATCCCTCCCTGCAAACAGGCCCTCGCCGACGCCGGCATCACGCCCGCCCAGATCAACGAAGTGGTGATGGTGGGCGGCCAGACCCGCATGCCGCGCATTCAGCAACTGGTTCGAGATCTGTTCAACCGCGAGCCGCACAAAGGTGTCAATCCCGACGAAGTCGTCGCCGTGGGAGCCGCGGTCCAGGGCGGCGTGCTGGGCGGCGAAGTGAAAGACGTGCTGCTGCTCGATGTCACCCCGCTGTCGCTCGGCATCGAAACCATGGGCGGCGTGTTCACCAAGCTGATCGAACGCAACACCACCATTCCCACCCGCAAGACGGATGTCTTTTCCACCGCGTCCGACAGCCAGCCCTCGGTGGAGATCAAGGTCTACCAGGGAGAGCGCTCCATGGCCCACGATAACCGCCTGCTGGGCGTCTTCCAGCTCGGTAACATCCCGCCGGCCCCGCGCGGCATCCCGCAAATCGAAGTTACTTTCGATATCGACGCCAACGGCATCCTGAACGTATCCGCCAAAGACCGCGCCACCAATAACGAGCAGAAGATCACCATCACCTCTTCCTCGGGCCTTTCCAAGGATGAAGTCGACAAGATGGCCAAAGACGCCGAATCCCATGCCGCCGACGACCGCAAGCTGCGCGACACCATCGAAGCCCGCAATCGCGCCGACGCCATGGTTTACAACGTGGAAAAAACCCTCAAGGAACATCGCGCCAAAGTGAGCGAGGCGGAGGCGAAGGAAATCGAATCGGCCATCGAAGAAACCAAGAAGGCCATGAGCGATAGCGATCCCGCGCAGATCAATTCCGCCGTCGACCGGCTCACCACGGCCAGCCACAAACTGGCCGAAGCCATGTACAAGGCCGCGTCCCAACCGGGCGCCGGCGGAGCCGGTCCCACTCAACCCGGGCCCGACAACAAAGGCGACGGCGACAAGGGAAAAGATAACGTGGTCGATGCCGAGTTCGTGGACGTCGACGACAAGAAGTAAGCGAACAGAAGCTTTCAGCGCTCAGCGGTCAGCCAGCCGGCCAAATGGGCGGTGCAGGTTTGGCTGATCGCTGATCGCTGATCGCTGAGAAGCTTAAATGTCTCCTCCCAAGCACGACTATTACGAAACGCTCGGCCTCAATAAAAAGGCTAGCGCCGAGGAAGTGCGTAAAGCCTACCGAAAACTGGCCCGCAAATATCACCCCGACCTCAATCCCGGCGACAAATCGGCGGAAGACCGGTTCAAGGTGGTGCAGGAAGCTTACGACGTGCTCAGCGAGCCGCGCAAGCGCCAGATGTACGATCAGTATGGCTTCTACTCCGATGCCGGTTTCCCCGGCGCCGGCCAGGGCCCCGGAACACATACGAGCTCCGGCCCGCGCCCCAATGTGGATTTCAGCGGGTTCGATTTTTCCGATGCCTTCCAGGGCGCTCCCGGCCCCGGCGGTGGCCGGCGGACCGAAGCCGGCGGTGGATTCCGCGATATTTTTTCCCAGTTCTTTGGCGGCCGCGGCGGCCACCCCGAACCCCAGCCCGAAAAGGGCTCCGACCTCGAATATGTCGTAGCCGTCGATTTCTGGCAGGCCATCAAGGGCACCCAGATTCCGCTCAAAATCACTCGCTATGAAATCTGCGGCACCTGCCATGGCACCGGCTCGGCCGGCGGCGGCGAAGCCATTTGCCCCCAGTGCAAAGGCAGCGGCAACGTCTCCCAGATGGCCGGCGCCATGCGATTCAACCTGACCTGCCCGCGCTGTGGCGGGTCCGGCCGCCTGCGCGATTCCTGCCCCACTTGCGGGGGCGAGGGCCGCGTGGCCACCCCCGATACGGTCGAGGTCCGTATCCCTCCCGGCGCCCGCGACGGTTCCCGCCTGCGCGTGCCCGGCAAAGGCAATGCCGGCACCATGGGCGCCCCTCCCGGCGACCTGTACATCACCACCAAAGTGGAGGATCACCCGTTCTTCCATCGCGAGGGCGACAACATCGAAATCGAGATCCCCATAGCCGTCTGGGAAGCCGCGCTCGGCGCCAAGATTGAAGTGCCTACCATCGACGGCCGCGCCCTGCTCAAGATTCCCCAGGGTACCCGCCACGGCCAGCGCTTCCGCCTGCGCGAAAAAGGCGTGCTCAATGCCCGCACCAGCCAGCGCGGCGACCAGATCGTGGAAGTCGCCATCCAGGCGCCCGACCCGCGCGACGAGCGCACCCGCGAGCTGCTCAAGGAGTTGAGCAAGCTGCATCCCGAAGACCCGCGCAGCGAAATCTGGGAGAAGGTTTAAGGCCATGGCACGATCCAAATCCAAAGCCGCCTACATGATCTCCGCGGTTTCCGAACAGTACCAGATTCACCCCCAGACCCTCCGCCTCTACGAACGCGAGGGGCTGCTCAAGCCTTCGCGCAGCGAGGGCAACACCCGGCTCTACACTCCCGAAGATCTGGAGCGGCTCGAAGTCATCCTGCATTTGACCCGCGACCTGGGCGTCAACCTGGCCGGCGTCGAGATCGTTCTCAACATGCGCGAAAAGATGGCCCGGATGCAGGCCCAGATCCAGGAATTTGTGGCCACCCTGAACCGCGAGTTCTCTACCCGCAGGACCTTTGAGCCGGACAGTCGGCAAGAGCTGATCCCCGTGGTCGCAGTCCGCTCTACGCCCCGCAAAAGCGGCCGCGCCTGAAACCGGGCCGAGCTACCGGACGGTCTCACCAACCGTTCCAGATGGGTGAAGCTGCTATACTTTTTGAATACGTGATCCCTACAAGGGACGCTGTCTCCATGCGCGTCACGGTCATCGGCACGGGATATGTCGGCACGGTAACGGGAGCGTGCCTGGCGTATCTGGGACACCGGGTCACTTGCGTCGACACCGACGAGAGCAAGATCTCGAGACTGCAACGCGGGGAGTCGCCGATCTACGAACCCGATCTGAACGAGCTGATCGCGCTCGCGGCGGTTCGTGGCGGCATCGACTTTTCCACCAGCCTGGAGCCCGCGGCCACCGAAAGCGATGTCATCTTCATCGCCGTGGGAACTCCGCCGCTGGCTTCCGGCGAGGCCAACCTGACGTATCTGGAAACCGCCGCGCGCGCCATCGGTTCCGCCATGGACCCGTCGCGCTTCCGCGTGGTGGTGAACAAATCCACCGTACCGGTGGGCAGCGGCAACCTGGTGGAAGCTCTGGTTCGGGACGGTATCGTGGAAGCTCGTCCCGAGCAACGCCACGCCATCCAGTTCGGCGTGGCCAGCAACCCCGAATTTTTGCGCGAAGGCTGCGCCATCTCGGATTCGCTCTATCCCGACCGGATCGTGGTGGGCACGGCCGACGAGCGCACCCTCGCCACCATGCGCGAACTCTATCGTCCCCTCGTGACGCAGGGCTTTGACCCTCCCGCCGGCGTGCCGCGTCCGGCCGGCCAGGGAATCGTTCCGCTGCTTGCGACCTCGCTCACCAGCGCGGAAATGATCAAGTATTCGGCTAACGCCTTCCTCGCCTTGAAAATCGGCTTCGCCAACGAGATGGCGAACATTTGCGAGCGGGTGGGCGCGGAAGCCACCGAGGTAATGGCCGGAATCGGCCTCGACACCCGCATCGGATCGCGTTTCCTGAACCCAGGCGTGGGCTGGGGCGGAAGCTGCTTCGGCAAAGACGTTCATGCCCTGATGCACACCGCCCGCGAGTACGGCTACGACAGCAAGCTGCTGCGCGCTTCCATCGAAGTCAACGCCGCCCAACGGCTGATGGCCATTCAGAAGCTCCAGGAAAAGCTTTTCATCCTTAAGGGCCGCACCATCGGCCTGCTGGGGTTGGCCTTCAAACCCGATACCGACGACATTCGCGACGCGCCCAGCCTCCACATCGCCGAACGCCTGCTGCAGATGGGCGCGCGCGTCAAAGCCTACGACCCGGTGGCCATGGAGGCCTGCCGCGAGCAGCGCCCCGATCTCAAAATTCGTCTCTGCGGCTCGCCCGAGGAGCTGGCCGAGGACTGCGACGCGCTGGTGGTGGTAACCGAGTGGCGGCAGTTCCGCACCCTCGACCTGGGGCGGCTCGGCTCTCTGATGCACACCCGTATCCTGGTGGATGGCCGCAACCTCTTCCCGCCCGAGGAGGCCCTTGCCGCCGGTTTCGATTACACCGGCGTGGGCCGCTGCGCCCGGCCACGAGGCGCCGAAACGGCCGTGCCGGCGGGCGCGGTTGTGAGCGAGACGACACGCTGATGCCCTTTGTCAAAGTGGCCCGCCTGGCCGAGCTGCCGCCGGATTCGGCGGCGGAAGTGTTCGTCGGCGATCAGCCATACGCCATCTGCAACCTGGGCGGCGAAGTTCGCGCTCTCGACGGCGTTTGCCCCCACCAAGGCGGCCCGCTAGGCCAGGGGCAGATTCAGGACGGCCGCCTGGTTTGCCCCTATCACCTCTGGGAGTTCGATTGCCGCACCGGAGCCTGCGACCTCAATCCGTCCCGCGGCGTCAAGACTTACGAAGTGAAAGTGGAA
This sequence comes from Bryobacteraceae bacterium, assembly GCA_052325345.1. GTDB lineage: Bacteria > Acidobacteriota > Terriglobia > Bryobacterales > Bryobacteraceae > JBEKYD01. The sequence continues at coordinate 2,222 of JBKQVG010000295.1, read as the reverse complement.
GGCGGCGACATTCTGATTCTGGCGCCTTGAAGAATTTTGAGCCGCCGATGAACACCGATAAACGCCGATAAAAAGAAGACAGAGGTTTTATCGGCGTTTATCGGTGTTCATCTGTGGCTCAATTTCTTTCTTTACTATGCCTGAACTTCCCGAGGTCGAAACCGTAACGCGCTCGCTTGCGCCCCTGATCGGACGCCGCATTTTGACTGTCGAGATTCGCGGCGCGCGCATTCTTCGCGGCGCGGATCCGGACGCGATTGCCGCGCAACTCGAGGGCCGGCGCATTACCCAGATCAAGCGCTACGGCAAGTTCATTCTGCTGTCACTCGGCCGCTCCGGTTACGTGGTTCTCCACCTCGGCATGACCGGCCGCCTGCTGCTGGGCGGCGAGGCCGGCAAGCATACGCACGCGATTCTCACCCTCGACAAGGGCGTTCTGCTGTTCGACGACAGCCGCCAGTTCGGCTGTCTCGAATTCAGCCAGGGCTTTCCCGCCCGCGTAGCCAGGCTCGGCCCCGAACCGCTCGAAATTCCGATCGAAGATTTCCTGCGCGCGCTCAAGCGCCACAAAGTTCGCATCAAGGCCCTGCTGCTCAACCAGGCTTTCGTCCGCGGCATCGGCAATATCTATGCGGATGAATCGCTGTTTCGCGCCGGCATTCATCCCCTCGCCCTTTCCCATCGCCTCAGCGCCGAGCGCGCCCGCCGCTTGCACCGGGCCATCGCCGAGGTGCTCAGCGAGGCGATCGATGCCGGGGGTTCGTCCATTTCCGACTATGTGGACGCCGCCGGCCGCAAGGGCTTCTTCCAGGTGCGGCACCGGGTTTATCAGCGCACCGGCGAGCCCTGCGTGGTTTGCGGCGCGCCCATCCGCCGTTTGCCGGTGGCGCAGCGATCCTCCCATTTCTGCGCCCGCTGCCAGAAGCGTTGAGCGGAGAAGGCCCGCGCCTGCGGTAAGATCGTCTCGAAGCCTTCCAGATTCACCATGACTCGCCAGATGTTTCTCAAACTCGCCGCCGCCGGGATTCCCGCCGCGGCCCTCCGCGCGCAGCAAGCCGCGGCCCCGCAGACCAATCACGACCTCGGTTTCACCGATACGCCCATGCTGCCCGGCTTGCCCTGGCACGTGCACGACCCCAACCGGCCGCATCCCGAGGCGATCCGGCCCTCCGATACGCCCGGCGGCCCTCCCTCGGATGCCGTAGTCCTGTTCGACGGCGCCGATCTTTCCCGCTGGGTGCAGCGGGGCAAGGGCGCGGAAGCGGGGAAACTCTTCGACGCCCGCTGGAAAGTGGGCGACGGCTGGTTCGAGGTCGCTCCCAACTCGGGCGACCTTCTCAGCCGCGAGAAGTTCGGCGATTGCCAGATCCACGTGGAGTGGGCCTCGCCCACCGAAATCCACGCCAACAGCCAAGGGCGAGGGAATAGCGGCGTGCTGATTATGAGCCGCTACGAAATCCAGGTGCTGGACGCCTGGGAGAACCCCACCTATGCCGATGGACAGGCCGGCGCCATCTACGGCCAATGGCCGCCGCTGGTGAACCCGGCGCGCCGCCCCGGCGAATGGAACACCTACGACATCGTCTTCGAGGCCCCCCGCTTCGACGGCCAGAAACTGATACGCCCGGCGTACGTAACCGTCTTGTATAACGGCGTGGTGGTTCATCACCACAAGGAAATCCGCGGCGCCATGGTCTACCGCAAGGTCGCCACCTATACCGCCCACGCCCCCGAAGAACCGCTCATGCTGCAGGACCACCGCAACCCGGTCCGCTACCGGAACATCTGGGTACGGCGGATGAACGGCTACGACCGCCCGCAAGCTTAGGGCCACGCAGCAGACCTGGAGGTCGGCCCTACCAGGCAGCCGACACGTGGCGGGCAGGAAGGTTGAGGTTGTTCCGGATTGTGGCTGGTTTGCTCGATATCAGGTGGCTTTTAGCGGCCGGCGGTTAGCCTTCCGCTTTCGGCTCGGGAGGGCCGGGGACGCGATGGGGCTCCCTGGAGCTTGCCGATTCGTTGATAACTGGTTTGGTTTCAGTTGGTTGAGGGGAGTTGTATCTGCGCTATCCTGGGGGCTATCTTCAGGCAAAGTTCCGTAACCCGTACCTGTCAGCCAGGGCATTGCTCTAACCTTATTGACGTATGGGTTGTTGGGTCGTATTCCGCATAGCATGAATTGTGCTCTTTGGATTAACCTGTCAAGTTTAGAGCCGATTACC
>JBKQVG010000294.1:0-10443 GCA_052325345.1 Bryobacteraceae bacterium | reverse complement strand
GGGTCGCGCTGCACCATTTGGACGGCGTGCTCGCTGAGCGCGCGGGTCGCCGATTCCTGTCTGCCCCAGTTCGCGTAGGCGAACTTGGTGACGATCTCGCCGCGTTCCTTGAGCGCGTCCAGCACTGCCGCCACGTCGAATTCGCGGTGCAGCGTAGACTTCACTCCGATCTCGATGTTATCGAAATCGATAAACACGGCGATCTTCAGTTTCTGTTCCATTTCTCTTCTGTTCCTTAGCATTCCGGCAATCTGTGCGCCAGGCCGTGCGGCCCGCCGCGCTGGATTGTCTTTGCGCGCCGTCGGGCGAACCCGCCCGCCGGCTACGCACATTAAAGCCACTGGCCTCAAGCGTAGTGTACCCTACTTCGAAGCAGTGGGCATCGGCGCCTCCCGGAGCAGTGCCGGTTCAACGCCGTTACGGTGAAATTCGAGATTCGCCGCGTTTTCCGCCGGTTGCTACAATGCCGTTGGTCCGGCGCCCGGCCCGCGTTTTCCCGCCATGTCGTCATCTGCCCCGAATCCGGTCTGCTCCAGCATTTCCAACCACCGCTGGATGGGAAAGAGCGCGGGCGTGGTCATGGCCGGCCCCGCGTCGGCGGGAGAGCAGCTCCACATCGGCGGATACTGCCCGCAGGCACGAGTATCGCCTTCCGCGCTCCTGGCGATATTCGCGAACTCGGACTTATCTTCGACTCATTCGAAACTCGTTAAAGGAGTCTCTTGGATACACTCATGACGGACAAAATCGAACTGGCCGCTCAATATCTGGCGGACGCGCGCCGCGGCGGCGGCAACGCGCCCAGAATGCCGGAAAACTGCCGGCCCACGGACGAAGCCTCGGCGCTGGCGGTTCAAACCCGCGTGGCGGAACTGCTGGGGGAAACCGTGGGTGGCTGGAAGTGTTCGCTGCCCGGCGCCAAAGGCATTTTTATCGCCCCGATTCTCGGCTCCAACGTCTATCGGTCCCCGGGGCCGCCGTGCCCCATCCGTCCCCGCGGCGAGTGGGCCCGCATCGAGCCGGAAATCGGGTTCGTACTGGGGCGCGACCTGCCCGCGCGCCCGGTCCCTTATAGCCGCGCCGAAGCCCAAGACGCGGTGGCCGAAACCCGCCTGATGCTGGAGCTGCTGGGCAATCGCTACGCCGAACCCGATGCCATCCCGCACCTGGAGATGCTGGCCGACTGTCTTTCCAATCAAGGCTTGCTGCTGGGATCGCCGATCGCTCAAACGCCTCCGGCCCGCTGCGCGATTCGCCTTGCCGCCGGCGGCGCGGCCCCGCGAACGATCGACGGGCGCCATCCCGACGGCGATCCGTTCGGCACGTTTCTTTGGGCGGCGAATTTTCTCGCCGCCGGTTATGGCGGAATGCGCGCCGGGCAGGTGGTGACCACGGGCTCGTTCGCCGGCGTGCTGGAAGTGCCCCTCGACGTGCCGGTTGAAGTGGTGTTCGAAGGCTTGGGCGCGATTGCCGCGCAGTTTCGGGCTGTGTAGCTCCTAACCCTCGATATCGGCGTGGCGCGGGCCTCCGGCCTGCCGCGTCGGCTTTCGAGCCGACGTACCCCGGCGCCTCTGGACCACCCCCTTGGCGTGCACTGGCCGGCTGCCGAGCCCTACCGTCTCTCCCACAACTCCCAGTGCGCCGTCTCTTCCACCATTCGAAACCGTTCTCGCAGCGCGCGCCCATAGATCCGCTCCAGGCCGCGCACATGGTACGCTTCGATCTCATAATCCTCGACGGCGGTGCTGTATTTGCGAACCATGGCGTATCGCGCGTCGCCGAAGAAGCGCCCCGCCGAAGGATGGATGGCATCGCTAAAGGCGTAATTGTAAGCCGCCGCCACGATGCCTCCTCTTGGCGGGCGCCGGTCGAGCAGGTAGTCGAACGGATTGAACATGTCCATAGCCACCACCCCCGCGCCGGGTTCGGCGCGGCGCCGGATCAGGTCCAGGCCGTCGTTCAAAGCGTCCACGTAGGCGGGGCCTCCGGTTTCGGATGTCATCGAAGAGGCCACCGGCTCGAAGTCCATCGCCCGGCCGCGCGCGCATGCCAGCCGGTCTGCCGCCGCACCTCGCAGCCGGCTCTCCTCCATCGCCGCGCCCGCCAGGGCGGCGCCGTTTTCCAGCGCCAGCGGGACCACGCTCAGGCCCATCAACAGCAGCACCCCGATCTTGCGGGGCATCGCCCATCGCGCCAACGCCCCGCTCGCCAGCACCATTGCCGCATATCCCGCCAGCGGCAGCGACTCCGCCTGGTGGTTGGTGGAAAGCAGAACGCCGCTGACCGCCAACGTCACCGCCGCGATCGCAGCCACGCGCAGACCGGGCGCGCGCCGGCTCTTCCAGCCGCAAACCGCGGCCAGCAACACCAGCGGGATTGCCTCGGCGACCGATGCCGGATTCAGCATCTCGCCCGGCCTCCAGCTCCGGCTGCGCCCGCTGGCCGCCGCCGCCAGATCGCGCAGCATGTCGGCCAGATCGAATCTGAGATAACCCAGCGCCAGCAGCGTGACCACGCCGGCGCCGCCGCACAGCCACCAGAAGCGCCGCGCCGGCGCCTCCCGGAAAGCCCAGCCGAGCAGAAGCACCGGCACCGCCATCACCGCATAGCTGATTTTAAGAAAGGCCAGCAGCGCCCAGGCCGCGCCGCTGGAGAAAGCTCCCGGCACTCCTCCCGGCTCGGACGCTTCCATCAGCATGATCCCCAGCAGGGCGAAGCCGTAGCGGTTATAAGCCATGGCGTGGCTGAACGCCAGCGGACTGTAACCCAGGGCAAACGGCGCCACCGTCAACAGCAGGGTGTAGATTCCCGCCGCGCACGCCAACCCCGAGCTCAGGCGCGGCCGCGCGATCCCATAAGCCCAGATCGCAACCACCGCGCCCCACGCCGCGTTGGCGTAACCCAGGCCGGCCGGGCGCATTCCCGACAGCTTCAGACCGGCGGCGTCCATCAGGAACGTCAGCGGTCCCCAGGCCGAGGAGAAATCGCGGTGCGGCACCTGGCCCCGCAGCACGCGGTAAGCGCCGTCGAGGGCAAAGAAGGTATCGTGCTCGAACACCCGCAGCGGCGCCAGGCCGACGGCGACGGCCAGCCCGCAAATCGCCGCCAGTCCGCCCAGGAATACCACGTCGGCGCGAGTGAGACCCGCCCGCGCGGTCATTCCGGCCTCGGGTCGCTTTCGAGCCTGGCGCGAACGAACATCTGCTTCGCCAGCGGTTTTAGCGGCGAGGCCAGATAAGCGCGAATCAGCAGCGGCGACACCGGCAGCCGCGACTTGATGGTCAGCGGCAGAAAACGCGGCCGGCAATCCACGATGCCGAGCCCGTTGGCCCGCAGGAAATCGCACAGGCTGCGGTCCGAATAGATCGCCACGTGGGTGTAATCGTCGAAGTATTCGTTGGCGCAGAAGCGGTAGTTCGGCTGCAAAATGTTGATGGTGCCGCCCGGCCGCAGCACCCGCTTCACCTCCGTCAGGCAGGCGGCGAATTCGCCCTGCGGCAGGTGTTCGAATACGTTGCTGGCGAAAACAAAGTCGATCGAGCGAGTGGCGATCGCGCCCAGGTCGACGACGCTGCCGATTTCGAGCCTCACCTCCGGCCGCACATAATCCGCCGCGCCGGCCCACTGTTCCACCGCGATTTTACGCGCGCACTGAATGTGGTTGATGAAGTCGCCGTACCCGCAGCCCAGCTCCAGCACGGCGTCTGCCGGCGCCACCAGCCGCTGGAAGTAGGAATGGCACAGCGTGCGCCATAACACCTGGCGCCGTTCGTCGTGCGCGAATCGCGTCTCGTGGTACCCCATCTAGCCCCGCGCCAACACGCGCCAGCCCACGAGCAGGCCCGCGATCATGCGCAGCCCCACTTTCATGGCGCGGGCATTGCTGACGTTCCCGCCCTTGCTCCGGCCCACGCGGGCGAAGAAGGTGATCGGGCACTCCACCACGTCGATGCCGGTCTCGAGCGCCTTATCCAGGAAGTGAGCGTTGAATTCCAGGTTCACGCGCGCGTCCAGGCGCGGCAGCAGGCGCTCCACCGCCCGCGTGCGGCACAGTTTGTAAGTGGTCCCCACGTCGGTGAACGTGCCTCGCCCGATGTGTTTCAGCTCCAGCAGCTTGCCCACCGCGAAATTGCCGTAGTAAATGAACGTGCTGAGCTGCGTATCGCGGTCCCTCAGTTGCTCCACGATGCGCGTGCCGTTCACGATTTCGGCGTGCGGCGCATAGGCCAGGAACTTGTCGATGTCATAGGCGCGGAACGTCATGTCTCCTTCGCACAGCAGCACCAGCTCGGTATCGGTATACCGCGCCGCTTCCGCCAGCGCCCGGTAGACGCAGTGCCCGTAACCGCGCGCGTCCTCGCGGATCACCGTGGCGCCGGCCCGGGCCGCGGCCTCCCGGGTTCCGTCCGCGCTGTGATTGTCCACCACCAGAACCCGCTCCACCAGCGGATGGCCGCGGAAGTCCGATACCGCGGCGGCGATGCTCGATTCATCGTTGTAGGCGGTCAGAACCACGGTCAGACGAGGGTTGACCGGCGGATTCACCGCCACCCGCCGGTGCGCTCTCTTCCCGGGCAGTTGCAACATCAGCTCGGCGGCGATCAGGACCCCTCCCCACAGCACCGGGATGCCGCTGAGATACAAAATGGGGCTCTGGAGCGCTTTCGCGCTTCCCCCTTCCACCAGGAACCGGACGGTGACCCAGACGATTCCGCAAGTATAAAGGCCGAACCCGAACGCCGCCGCCAGCACGCCATAGAGCATCAGGGGCGGCCGCCACGCGGACCCCCGGCGAACGGATTGGCCGAGCGTTGCGATCCTCTCCTCCGCCAAAGTGCGCATACGATGCCGTTCCTACGCTAGACGGTAGAGCCTTCGCCACGCAAGATGGAAACGGTTAGCAGACGCAGTGTAAACGTTAGTTAGCAATCGATGCCTACCGGGATAGTAGGCCTGGCCCGCCGCAAGATCCCGCTCGGCGGCTACCCGCGCTACGACACTCCATTCCTCCGCGTGACCCGCGGCGAACGGGTCTACCGCATCTGCCGCGGCGGGCTCGGCCATGTCATCGATCTCGCCGCTTCGACTTACAACGTCTTCCATCGTTCCGTGGTCAGTTGCGCGGAGACGACTCATGTCGATTTCATTAAACCTATCCTGTACCACGACATTATTCCCGGCCCGCGTCTGCGCCAGCGGTATGGGGAACGCCTGCAAGAATCGATCTTCAGGGAACTGCGTAGCAAGCGCGCCGGCCTCCGCTACTCCTCCGCTTCCTCCGGAAGCGCGACATCCTCCAGCAGGTCCGGGTTGCGGGCGAACCGCTTCAGCACCCGCACGATGTCGCCGCCGCGGAAGCCGGCCCGCAGCAGGCGGCGGTACGCGGCGGCCAGGTCCTTGTCTTCCTGGAACAGGTTTTCCCTGGGCGCCAGGTGGTACTTGCGGCGCACCCAATCTTCGATCAGTTCGTCTTCCTTGACATCGCGATAGGCCTGGCTCACCGATTTCTCGGCCAGCCCCGGGGCCACCCGGCGTTGCCGCAGATCGCGCACCACGCGGGCGCTCCCGAGTTTATCGTTGCTGAGCCGCGCAGCGGCATAATTTTCGGCGTAACGGCGGTCGTCCAGATAGCCGTAGTCTTTCAGCCGGACCAGCACCGGCTCGACATCCTCGGCTTTGGCTGCCCGGCGGCGCAGCTTTTCGCGCAGCTCGCCGGTGGAGTGCGCTCTGCCGCCCAAGGCCTTGAGCGCGTAGTTCCAAAGGTCCCCGCTTTCCAGGCGGCGCGGCTGTTTCGATCCCATATAAGTTCAATCCCATGGGGAGTATACTGAAGTTTGATGGCATGTGGCGGCGGCATTCCGTTGGACCGCGCCACGAGGAGGAATTATGGATAAGAGCGGTTTTTCCAGCTTCTTGCTCGGTTTGGGCGTGGGAGTTGGCATTGGTTTATTGTTTGCCCCGAAATCCGGCGAGGAGACCCGGAATTTGATCAAGACCAAAGCCGGCGAAGGCGGCGACTTCCTGAAGCAGCGGAGCTCCGAGCTGAAGCAAAACGCGGCTACCTGGGTGGACAAGAGCAAGGAAGCGGTCGCGCGGCAGAAGGACAGCCTAGCCGACGCGGTGGAAGCCGGCCGTCAGGCTTACCGCGATTCCGTCGAGCAATCGTCCGCGTCGGAAGGCTCGGCGCACTAACCGGGCCGCGACCGCCAAGGAGAGGTTCTTGCCATTGTTCCGGTTAACCCGGGTGGATGACGGCGGGCCAAAATCTTTGGAAGGGGGCAGATTTGCTTAGCATGCCGGAAGACGTGTTTCGCCTCGTAATTACGGTTGCGGTGGTACTGGCCTGCCTGGCGTTCGTAGCGCTGGCCGCGGTGTCGTGGGCTCTGTACCGCAGCAGCCGCAGAATGCAGCGCAAAGCGGAACCGCTGATGGAACGCGTCGGGCCGCTGGTCGCGAAACTCGATGCGCTTGCCGACCGGGGCGCGAGGATCATGGACGCCCTCGTGCCCGCCATCGAGAAGGCTGGACCGGCCATCGACGAGATCCGCCCCGCCCTGGCCCGCATCGGCCCCGCGGTCGATAAGCTGGTCCCCGTGTTCGATCGCGCGGGTGAAGTACTGGCCAGCGCCGGCCGAATAATCGAAGACACCCGCCCGCGCATCGCGGAGATTTCAGGCGAACTCGCCGAAATCGTTCACACCAGCCGCATCCAGGGCGAGCGTTTCGGCGATACTCTCACCCAAGCCGCCGACCGTGCCCGGGGCCGCATCGAGCAAATCGATCAATCGGTGGAGAGCACCATCGGGCAGGTCAACGAGTTGGGCGACGCCGTCAAGCGCGCCGTCACCCGTCCGGTCCGCGAAGTCAACGCCGTGGCCGCCGGTTTTTCGGCCGCGATCTCCACCCTGGTGCGCGGCTCGCGCCGCAGTTCCGTCGCTACCGCTACCCAAGACGAAGAGATGTTTATCTGAAAGCTGACCGCTGATTGCCGGCCGCTGAACGCTTGCCATTAGAACTTCAGCGCCGCCAGGCTGGCCGGCTTCAGCCCCGCGCGTTCCTCGAAGTCCTTCTGCCCGGTAAAAGGCTTGGTATTGCGCGCCGCCAGCCAGGCGCTAATCTCGGCTTCGCCGATGCCGGGAATCATCCGCAGGATCCCGGCTTGAACCGTGTTGACGTCGAAACGCACCGCCGCCTCCTCGTCCAGCGCCACCAGGCGCACTTTCGTCGAAGCGAGCTCGCAGGGAATCTCCGGCCCGAGCCGTGAAAGCAATACCGCCGGATCGGCCAGCACCTGCTCGCGCCAGCGCTTCCGCGCTCGATCCAGGCCCTCCAGGTTCATCCCTTTCACATCCAGCCGCAATGCCGCCAAATAATGTTCGCTCCACAGCGACGCCGCGCCCGGGTCGACGAACACGCCGTGGCTGGTGTCGTTGAGCGCGTCCGCGATCGCGGCTTTCTCCGCCGGAAACAGCTTCATGTATGCCGTCACCACCCGCACCAGCCACGGTCCCGATTGCAGATCCGGATTGGCCGTGAACGCCGCCCCGATCGCCCGCAGCATCCGGCCCTCGCGTGTATCGATCGTCGCCCCATCCGGAATGCCGCTGCCGCGCATCGTGAACAGGAAGAAGAAACTGGCGTAGTAGCCTTCGGCCTCGAGCAACTGGTTGGCGTCGCGCACGGCGGCAAAATCGCGCGCCTTCTCCAGTTGCACCCGCAGGTAGTCCGGCCCCTGAAACGCGCTTTCGAAGGAGAAGTTGTTCTCCCGCACTTCGCTGTATCGGGCCACGCTCTGTGCGTAGCTGGTCAGGTCCGCCGAGTGGTGAAAGTATTCCGCCTGCTGGAACGGCGCAGCGCCGAACAGAACCATCTCGCGGTGATAGTGCCGGCGTGTCCAGGTGTCGCGGCCCACGTGCGCCTGCACGGTCTCCAGGTGAATGGCGTACCCTTCGTTGAACGCCGTGTTGCGGTCGGTTAGCGCCGCCGTCGAATGCGGAATCGAGGCGATCTCCTTTTCCGGTAATTGCCGCCCGCCGGCCTCGATCGCCAGCGCCATGTGCCCGGTCTCGTGCAGCAGCGTGGTTTCGAACCGCCATTCCTCGGCATCCAGCAAAATATAGGGCTGCCGAGGGTGCTCTTCGACCCTGCCGCCGTTCTCCAGGCGGAAGCCGGTGGCGGCGTGGTTGCCGCCCTTGACCAACGCCACATAGTAGTCCGGCACACCGCCCCCGGGGTGTGCGATTTCGCAAGCGTCGCGGTATAGCCGAAACGCGCGCGCCGCCGATTCGTTGTTCAACCACGGCCGGTAGCGTTCCGGGTTGGCCGCCAGGCGATAGAGCGGATTCTGGGCCGAAATCTCCGCGCCGTGCGTGTCCACCGCGCTCACCGGCTCCAGGAAGATGACGCGCACCGGCGTCTGCCCCGCCGCGCAGGCCGCCATCAGCCCGGCCAGCACGCCCATTGGCAACCAAGCCATATCACTACCTCCTCAAATGACCCGCGTGGCGCAGGCACTTTTGCCTGCCGTGCCCCGACTTTTCGGGCAGAACTCTCACACCAGCGGCCTTAATAGGGACGTGTCACGGCGCGGAACGACAGGCAAGGACCGTTTTTTTCGCGCCTGCCATCTCATTTCCCTTCCGGCGTGGGAGCCTCGGGCTGTGCCATCGCCGCGGCGAGATCCTTCGTGCTCACCAAACCGAAAAGCACGCGCCCTTGCACTTCGACCGCCGGAACGGAACGGATACCCTTGCCGGACACCAACTGCGGCCGCAGCGTAACGTCGATTGTTTCCAGCGAGAAGCCCGCGGTCTTCCGCAGGGTCTCCAGGCGCTGTTCCATCAGCGGGCAAAACGGGCAGCCAAGCGCGGTGTAGAGCGTGACCTTCACCGGCGCTGGGGCAACTGTCCCTGCCGGCTCATCGGTAATCCGGCCGTATCCCATGGCTACCGACATGCTCGGGAACTTGCGAATGTACAGCCATTGAGTGACCGGCGCGGCCACCAGCCAGGCTGCCGCCAACACCCATTGGGAATACCAGATCGAAGCGATGAGTCCGCTCAAATACACCACCCAGGAGAGATAGATCATGGAAATGTGACACTGCTGCTTCACGGCTCCACCTCTGCCCTTGAGTATAGGCCTTTAGGACTCCTTACTCGATTCTTCCCGCTTCCGCTTGGCGCCGCCGTACCCACGCCACCACCAGCCGCACCTGCTCATAGGTGATTTCCGGCGGCAGGGCTTCCTTCAAGGGTTTCAGTCTCTCCGCTCCCAACCGACCGATAGCTTCTTCAATCTGCGTGTGCTCCGCTTCCCCTACCCACTCGCGGCGATAGTCGACGCGGCCTTTCTCGATCATGTCCGCAACCATGTTGACCACGTGGCTCGCCTGGCGGCCGCGGATCTGGGCGATTTCGTCGAAGGATTTTCCCTCCGCCAGCAGCAGGATGGTTTCTTCCGCGGGAGCCGCCTGCCGGGGCGCGCGCGCCGCCGCCCGCATCCCCTGGCGATACGCTTCGAAGGCGGTGAAGATCTCCCTGCCGTACAATTCGGCCTTGCGCTCGCCGATTCCGGTCACTCCCAGAAGTTCCCGCAAATTGGCCGGCCGCTTGCGGCACAGGTCGTCCAGAGCGGCGTCGCTCAGCACCACGTAAGCCGGCACGGCGGCGCGCTCCGCCATGCGCCGCCGCCAGTCTTTGAAAAAAGCCACCAGTTCGGCATCGGCTGCCGGAACGGGCGCAAGGGGCCGGGACGCGGCGAAAGGCGGCGCGGGAGGGCGCTGTGCCGGAGCATGAGCCGGAGCCCGCTGTACCGGAATTTCGATGGCGCGCGGCAGCGCGGGCTCGCGCCGCTTTTTCCGCTTGGCCGGCGCCGCGGCGGCGGCTTTGCCGCGCATCCACTCCGGCAGGTTGCCGCACACGTCGCACATTTCGCAACGCTCCCACTTGGGCGTCTGCCCGAAGTGAAAGCAGATCTGGTAATGCCGGCAGCGCTCGCTCTCGACAAAGCGTTTCACCGCGTGATACCGCTGCCAGGCCCGCTCCTTTTCCGCCTTGTCGGTCAATTGTTCGATGAAGTAGGCCAGCAGGCCGGCGTCTTTGGGCCGCCACAGCAGCACGCAATCGGCCGGCAGACCGTCGCGGCCGGCCCGCCCGGCTTCCTGGTAATACTGCTCGATGGATTTCGGCAGCGAGGTGTGGATCACCGCGCGCACCGCCGGTTTGTTGATGCCCAGGCCGAAGGCGATGGTGCCCACCAGAATGCGCACTTCCTCGTTCATCCAACGTTCCTGGTTGCGGCGGCGCAGGCCGTTCTCCATCTGGCCGTGATAGGGGACGGCGGCAATTTTTCGCTCGGCGAGATAGTCCACGGTCTCTTCCACCTGCGCGATGGTGGGCGCGTAGACGATGACGCTTTCCCCGGCGTAGGCGCGCATGGCGG
>JBKQVG010000293.1:0-15851 GCA_052325345.1 Bryobacteraceae bacterium | reverse complement strand
AACCGGCTGGCCACCGAGTTACTGGTGACTTACCTCAAAGACGCGCAGGACCGCGGGCGCTGGCCAACCGAGACGGTGCGCGGCTACCGGGGCGGCTATCTGCCCAAGGAGCGCCGCGACATCGAACGGCGCCTGCGCGAGGGACAAATCCGGGCCGTGGTGGCGACCAACGCGCTGGAGCTGGGCATCGACATCGGCTCGCTCGATGCGGTCGTCATGGCCGGATATGCCGGCACCATCGCCTCGAGTTGGCAGCGCGCCGGCCGCGCCGGAAGGCGGCAGGGGACCTCGGCCGCGGTGCTGGTGGCCTCCAGCGCGCCGCTCGATCAATACATCGTCGAGCACCCGGATTATTTTTTCGGCCGCTCGCCGGAGCACGCTTACGTCAATCCCGACAACCTGGAAATCCTGCTGGCCCACTTGAAGTGCGCGGCGTTCGAGCTGCCCATCCGCGAGGGCGAAAAATTCGGGCGGCACGACACGGCCGAGATCTGCGGGTACCTGGAAGAAGCCGGGTTTCTGCATCACTCCGGCGGCGCCTGGCACTGGACCAGCGACACCTATCCAGCCGATGCCACCAGCCTGCGCTCGGTATCGAGCGATAACTTCGTGGTGGTGGATATCACGGGCGAAGAGGAAGTGATCGCCGATGTGTCGTTTACTACCGCACTTACCACGCTCCACGAGAAAGCCATCTATCTGCACGAAGCGCGCCAGTATCACGTGGAACGGTTCGATTACCAGGAGCGCAAGGCGTACGTGAAGCGGGTGGACTGCGACTATTACACCGACGCCATCGATTACACCCAGGTGAAAGCGCTTGAGGAGTTCGAGTCCGAGGCGTTTCCCTCGAGTGTGCGCAGGGTTCATGGCGACGTGCGCGTGAACCGCCAGATCGTGGGCTTCAAGAAGATCAAGTTTTACACCAATGAGAACGTCGGGGCCGGGAAGCTGAACATGCCGGAGCAGGAGATGCACACCACGGCTTTCTGGCTGCACTTTCCGGCGCCGTTTCTCGCGCGGCTGGCCGGCGACTACACCGCGGAGGAAAGGCAGAGCGGCATCGCCGGCCTGGGCGCCGCGCTGCGCACGGTGGCGGCGTTGCTGCTGATGTGCGATCCGCGCGACCTGGGAGTGGCGATGAGCGAGCAGGATGCCGGCAGCCTGGAGGCCTTCGAGCCCAACCTGTACCTGTATGACGCATATCCCGGCGGCGTGGGCATGAGCGCGCCGCTGTACCGGCTATCCCCGCGGATGCTGGCCCAGACCGCGGAATTGCTGGCCTCCTGCGCCTGCGACAACGGCTGCCCATCCTGCGTCGGCCCGGTGGGAGAAACAGGCGCGCGCGGCAAGGAAGTGGCGAGGCGGATGCTGGCGGAGATGACGGTTTGAGCGATAGGGCAGGCGAATCGCCGAGAGGCCCGCGCCACGGCGGGATGACAGACCACAGAAGGCGATGTCCCACTGGGACGGGGTGACCCCACCGAGATTATTTCCTGCCGAGGAGGGCGCGCTGTTTTTCGCCGATCGCCTGCCAGTCGAAATTCCTTCTGGCGTGGAGCAGGGCGGCGCGGGCGACCTGGGCGCGGCGTTCGGGGTCGGCCAAGAGGGTGGCAATGCCGGCGGCGAAGGCTTGGGCGGTATCGGCGATCCAGACCGAATGGCCGTGCAGCAGGCCAAGGCCGGCCGCTCCGGAACTGGTGGACACCACGGCGCGCTCCATGGCCATGGCTTCCAGGACCTTCACGTTGGTTCCAGCGGAAACGGTGGTGGGGACCAGAACCAGGTTGGCTTCGGCATAGAGCGGGCGCACGTCGGCAACGAAGCCGAGCAGGCGGATGCGGTCGGCTTCGGCCGGCGCGGGGGTGTCGGTGAAGGAGCGCCAATACAGTTCGGGGTCGGGGCCGGCGACGACGGTGAGGGTGAGGGCGGGGAACTTGTCGCGCAGCAGGGGCCAGACCTGCCCGGTGAAAAAACGAAATGCGGCGATGTTGGGAAAGTGGCGAAAGGAGCCGATGAAAAGCAGGCGCTGGCCGGGGGTTTCGGGCAGCGGGGTGAAGCGGGCCAGGTCGACGCCGTTTTCGATGACGGTGGCTGCGGTGTACGGCTGCAGCATTTCGGCGTCTTTGGGCGACATCACGACGACATCGGCATAGCGTCGCAGGGCGCGGATTTCAAAGCGGCGCCAGCGGAACCAGTCCCACCAGGTGGAAAGTGTGCGGGTGTGGCGGGCGATCTGGCCGAACAGATCGAAGGTGACGTCGTGCTCGACGAGGATGTCGCCGGGGTATTGGGCGAGCTGGGTGTATTCGACCTGGAGGCGCTCGAAGCCGAAAGACCGGCGCTCGCGGGCGAGGGCGCGGCGCATGGCCGGGGAGCGGAATTCGTGGACTTCGGGCGGCAACAGGGTGGACCAGCGCGGCTCCCGGTAGCGGGGTTTTTCGACCAGCACCAGGCGGGCGCAAAGGGCGAGGACGGGTTCGAGATCGGCGGCGGACAACCGGGGGCCATCGGTGAAGGCGAACAGCTCGACGTCGAATTCGCGCGAGATTTCACGCAGCAGGTTCCAGATGCGGACGGCGCCGCCGTGGGAGAGCGGATAGGGGAAGTAGGGCGAAAGCACGGCCATGCGGCGGCGCTGGGGCGAACAGGGGCGGCCTTCAAAAGAGCGATCGCCGGCGGGAACCGTGGAGCGCTCGCGATGGGGCCAGGGCCACCACCAGGGGCGCAGGTGGATGCGGTCGAGCGGGACGCCGCGCCAGTAGAGCAGCGACGCCAGGTTGAAGCGCAGGTGGTGGCGCTCGAGGCGCGAATTGTAGGCCAGGATTTTGCGCGGGGCCATGCGATAGGCAGCGCGGCGCAAGGGGCTGGCATCGCGGCCGAGCAGCACGGGTGCGAGGCCGATGCGGTAGCGGCGGAGGGTGCGGCGCATTTCGTCCCAGTTGGATTGGGTGACGACGAAGTGGCGGCGGTCGGGCGCCAGCGCGCGCATTTCTTCGACCATGCGGCGGCACGGTTCGGGCTCGCCGGTGCAGAAGATGGCGACGACGGCCTCCGGGTCTTTGCCGAGCAGGCCGAAGATCCAGCGTTTCAGGCGTTGTTTCATCGCGAAGCTCCGGCCAGGCGCAGGACGGCGCAGGCGGCCAAGGGCGCGACGGCCGCGATGGCGGTGACGGGGCCATAGCCGTGAAGGTCGACGATGCGGCCGAACCAGGGCGAAATCACGGCCTGGGAAATGCCGTAGGAGGAGACCAGCACGCTGATGGCGAACGCCGCGCGGTGGCCGCCGAAAACATCGAGAGGCAAGGTGTAGACGTTGACGCTGATGGCGGCGACGGCAAACACGCTGAGGGAAATCCCGGCCATGGTCCAGGCGAGGGAGGGCGCGGCGGGAATGGCGGCGGTGACCAGGCTGAGGGCGGCGGCGGCCAGGCAGACGCGGAAGCGCGCGGGCACGGCGGCGCCGCCACGCTCGATCAGCGCCAGCGAGCCCCAGCCGCCGGCGGCGCCGCCCAGGGCGAAAAACACGGGCGGAATCCAGGCGTACCAGGCGGCTTGTTCGAGGCTGAGATGGCGGGCGTCGACCAGGTATAGCGTGGTCCAGTTGACCCAGAGCGAATAGCCGATCATGGAAAGGGCATTGGCCAGGGCGATGGCCCATAGGCGGCGGTCGTCCCACGGCCGGGCCGCGCCCGGCTGGACCGGTTGGGAACCGGTCCGCGGGTTGGACAACCTGCCCCACCAGGCGGCAAAAACACCGGCGACAAGATCGACGGCGCTACGGGAAGGCCGAGCGCGCCGGGGGAACGTCGGGTCGACAGCCGACGCGGCAGGCCGGAGGCCCGCGCCACGAAAACCGATCCAGCACCACAGCGGAATCCACAACAGGCCGAGGGTGCCGGTGGCGACGAAGGCCTGGCGCCAGCCGTAACGCAGGGCGATCCAGGTGGCGAGGGGCGGGGCGAGGAGCATGCCGAGGCTGACGCCGGCCTGGTTGAGAGCGTTGCCCAAGGCCCTTTCGGGGGGACGCAGATATTGGTAAATGGCTTTTCCGGCGGCGGGAATGCCGGCGGCTTCGGCCATGCCGAGGACGGCGCGGCAGGCGACCAGACCAGCCAGTCCGCTGGTCAGGCCGGTGGCGATTCCGGCCGCGGACCAGACGGCCACGGCAATGGCGATGGCGGCCGCGAGACCGATGCGATCGATCCACCAGCCGGCGGCGGGGGCGCTGGCGGCGTAGGTGAGGGAGAAGGCGGTCAGAATCCAGCCGTATTGCCGGTTGGATAAATGGAATTCAGCGCGGACCAGAACCTGCAAAGTGGCCAGCGACTGGCGGTCGAGGAAATTGATGGTGGAAGAGAGAACGAACGCGGCCAGCACGAGCCAGCGGAATCGGGGAGAGTCGACGGTCACGGAAACTCTATGGTAGCGACCTCGCCGACGGTTGTCAGATGGGAATTGGTTTTAGGGAAGTATTCGATGGACACCTGGCGCGGGGCGGCTTTACCGCAGGCCAGAGTCTGTTGGCCGCCGATGGTGGCGATTTGGGAGGCGTCGGGGACGAGCAGGCGCACCAGTTTATGATTGGCGGTTTCGACAGTCAAGCGGAGTTGCTTGCCCAGGCAATCCACCTGGCGGAGGGTGCCACGCACTTTGCCGGAGGGGGCGGGGCCGTCCCACCAGGGAACGGGCTTGGCGGCGCTGGGCTTATCGCCCTGGTTGTACTTGGCTTCGATCTCGTGAACGTGGGCGATGGCTTCCTGTTTGAGGCGGGCCAGATCGCGAGCGTCTTCTTCGGCCTCGCGCCGCTTTTGGTCGGCCTCGAAATCGAGGCGCTGCCGCTCGACGTCGAGCCGTGCCTGGTGCATGGCGGCGCGCTGGGCGGGATCGGTGGCGGCCTGCTCCGCCTGGTTCCAGGCCTTAGCGGCTTCCTCGTAGTCGTGCTCGGCCAGGGCGGCTTCCGCGGTTGCCTTCCAATACGCCGCATTGCGGGGATTGCGTTCAGCGGCGGCTTTCCAGTGAGCGAGGCGCTGGGTGGGATCGGTATCGCGGGCGGCGAGCAGGGCGAAGGGCTCGCCGAGCTTGGGATTGAGGGCGGCGGCTTTCCGCAGGGCGGCGGAGGCTTTGTCCGGGTCGGATGCGAGCTTGGCGTATTCGATGTAACAACGCGCGCTGGAGGAGCCGGCGGCGATGGCCTCGGCGAAGGCATGGAGGGCCGCGGCGCGGTCGTGTTTTGCCAGCGCCAGCAAGCCCAGGCCTTCCTGGGCTTCAGCGATTTTCTCGCCTTTGTGGATGAGCTCGAGGTATTCGGCGGCGGAGGCGTCGCCGGCCAACAGGTCGGCGCGGGCCAGGCGGGCATCGGCGTCGGAAACCGGGCGCTCGACCATATCTTTTTCGGACATGGGCCGGCTGTTGAGGGTGGTGGTTTGGAAATTGCCCGCGGCCAGGTGTTTGGCGACCAGCGCTTCGACTTCCGCGGCCGATTTACCGAAGGCGTTGCGGCAGGCGGGATCGAGGTCGGCGCCCTGGCGCAGATTGAAGAGCAGGACCTTGAGGCGGCCGGAATACTCGGCGTCCGTCACCAGGAAATGAATGCGGACCCAGTCGAGATCGGGGTGGGGAGGAGGCGCGCCCACTGCGATGTGGACGTTCTTGTTCTGAAAGGTGGAAAAGAATTCGGCCAGGCCGTGCTCGAAAGCGGGCGGCATGCGGGAGGTGTTGTTCTCGAGAAAGAGGCGGGTAAGATCGGTGTAAAGGCCGGGAGGCAGCGGCGCTTTCCCGGAGCTTTCTTCTAGAACGACGCAATAGCGGTCGCGCCCCATGGTGACGCCGGGCATGCCGATGAAACCCTTGGCATTGCGGAAAAGCATAATGCGGACGGGCTGGGGCGTGCCGAGATCGCTCTGGCCGAGCACGTCGCCGAGGGCCTGGCGAAATTCCGCGAAGCGCACCAGGGTATCGCGCCCGGCGCGGCCGCCGGCATCGGTCATGACTTCGAACGGCCCAGAGGTGTATTTCACCCAATCGTCTTTCGCCGCCAGCAGGGCGGGAAAGAGCGCCAGGGCCAGCAAGCGCCGCATATCCTCCATTATCGGCCCTGGCTGGGACGTCCGCTCGCTTAGCGATTTGCCCTTCGGCAGGAGCGGCGCCGAAGCGACAAGCTGAGCGGCGTGCGGCGCCATTGCGATAGAGTAAAAGCGATGGGCCCGCGGATACTGACCTATTTGCCGCTTGTGACCCCGGTGGCGACCTTGATTGTGGTCATCGTCGGCGTCCTGTTCAGCAACCGGCACGTGGCTACCCGTATAGGCGATTTGCGAGGCGAGTTTCGCGGCTCCATGAGCGATCTGCGCTCCTACATGGATGCCCGCTTCGATGCCGAGGCCCGCGTCAATGAAGCTAATTTCAAGATGCTCCTCGGCAAGATCGACGACATCGACACGCGTCTCAGCCGGATGGAAGAGCGTTTCGCCCGCTGACCCGGGTCGGCTCGCCTTCCTGTGCCAATTCGCCGCACGCCTGGGATTTCACGCCGCGCACTCGCCGCGCCCCAGTTCTAACGAGAAGGCTTCGTTGTCGCCCCAGTCCTGGTAGATCTCGGGAGACAATTCAGCGGGCTTGGCGAGGTCGCTGGTCATTTGGCGGAAGGTTTCCGCCTTATGCCGCAGGACGTACTGGCGGAAAGTTTCCTCGGGCTGACGGTGGGCGATGAAGTGGTCGAGCACGCGGCGGACGGCCTGGGGAGCGAGGCGCGCGGGGATGGATTGCACGGCCAGACCGAAGCGCATGATGCCCTGATCGTCGAAACCGCCGCCGAGCAGCATGAGGTAATAGGGAACCTCGCGGCCGCCGATTTTGCGGGCGTTGCCGTAGAAGCCGAAATCGGCGATCCAGTGCTGGCCGCAGGAATTCGGGCAACCGCTGACCTTGATGGCGAGCTGGCGCACCCGCGGGTCTTGATAATCGGCGACGGCGCGGGAGAGCGCGGCGCCCATGGTCATGGCCTTGGTGAGGGCGAGGTTGCAGGAATAGGCGCCGGGGCAAGTCACTACGTCGTCGATTTGGCGGGCGCCCGGGCGGGCTAATCCGGCGGCGTCGAGTTCGCGATAAACGCGCCGCAGGTTGGCCAGGGGAACGAAGGCCAGGATCAGGTTCTGGTCGATGCCGACGCGGACGGTGGCATCGCCGGAATGGGATGCGATACGGGCGACGGCGCGCAGTTGGGCGCCGGTGAGGTTGCCCTGCTCGACGCGGACGGTGACGGCGGCGTAGCCCGGCTGGCGCTGCTCGACGGCGTTGGTTTCGAGCCAGTCGTCGTAGGCGGCGGATTTCGCAGCGGGGGCATGGTCCAGCACCGGAAGAGCGACACCTGGGCGAGGTTGGTGGGGATCGCTGCTGAAACCGCCGAAACCTTCCGGCACCAGTTCGGGCCAGGCGATGCCGCCGTTGGCCAGAATGTCGGCGAACTGGCGGTCGATTTCATCCTTGAGCCAGGCAAAACCGCGGTCGCGCACCAGGAATTTGAGGCGCGCCAGGTTGCGGTTCTGGCGGTTGCCGTACTGGTTGAAGACGCGGATCACGGCTTCGATGCGATTGAGGAGGCGGTCTTCGGGCAGGAATTCATCGAGGAGCTGGGCTTCGCGGGGCAGCGCGCCCAGGCCACCGCCGATCAGGACGCGGAAGCCGCGCTTACCGTCGCGCAGCAGGGCGCGCAGACCGACGTCATTGATGGCCCCGGCGATGCAATCGCGCGACTGGCAGCCATCGAAGGCGATTTTGAACTTGCGCGGCAGGTTGCCGGTGAGGTCTTTGCGCATGAGCGCATAGGCGACGCGCTGGGCGTAGGGGCGGGGATCGAAGATCTCGCCGGGGGCGATGCCGGCCCAGGGGCAGGTGGTGACGTTGCGGACGGTGTTGTAGCAGGCCTCGCGATTGGTCATGCCGGCGTCGGCCATCAGGTGCATCAGGTCAGCCACGCGCGCCAGGGGCACGAAGTGATATTGAATGTTCTGGCGGGTGGTGAGGTGACCCTTGCCGGCGGCGAACTCGTCGGCAATGCGGCCCAGTTGTTCGACTTGGGGGGCGGTCAACAAGCCGCCGGGAATCTTGCAGCGGACCATCTGCACACCCGCCTGCCGCTGGCCATAAATGCCGTGCTTGAGGCGAAAGGGACGGAATTCATCCTCGGTGATTTCGCCGGCAAGGAACGACTGGGCACGCCGCCGGAAAGTTTCGATTTCGGTGCGAACCACTTGATCGTGCTGGACTTCGAAGGTTTGGCGAAGGCCGGTGGTTTCTTGAATGGATGAGGACATGTATATCACCTTATGTCTATCTAGATTAACTAATATGGGAATAGGATGCAAGTGATTCCTGGAGGCGGGCCGGACCAAAAAGCCGGGCCCCGTACTATGGAGGCGGGTGATCCGTACTGTTTTTTAGAGTGTGGCAGGGGCGTAAAGGGTAAAGGCTACAGGCGTCTCGGAGGATTTGCCAGCAGGAGCACCGCCGCCGCTTCACGACGAGCCGAGTGCCGCCTCAACCGCCTTGGGGTTCTTCGCAATGACGACAAGCAGGGTGCGCGCCGGGCCTTCCGGCTGCCGATGACCCTGTTCCCAGTTTTGGATCGAATCCAGCGAGAAGCCGAATCTGGCGGCAAACTGCGTCTGGCTCAATCCCATCCGGGCGCGCAATTTTCGCACATCTACTCTAGGCGCTGGAACGTACGTGACCCGAACACGCGCGGGCTTGCCATTTACCCAGTCGCGCGCCTGTTGCGCACTTCGAAGCAACTTGTCTCCCAACGAACCGCCTTCAATTGGTTTCTGCCGGCTCGCTTGCTTCATTTCAGTTTCTCCCTGCAATCCGATTTCAGAGCGCGGAGTTGTTTGGCCAGCGCCCTCCGCTACCGCGTCGACATATCAGTTTGGATGCTCTTCGTGAAAATCGCCATCAAGAACACGGGAACGTCCACGTTGTGGAAGTAGTAAATCACTCGGGATCCGCCACGCTTGCCCTTACCCTTCGCTGTCCAGCGCAATTTCCGCAGCCCGCCGGCCTCCGGTATTACAGCGCCCGCTTCCGGGTACAGGCCAACATACAAGATGAGGTCGTCGTGTTCTTCTTCTGAAAGCACGCCTTTCACGTCGGCCAGGAACTCCTCGGTTTCCACGACCGCGATCATCTCGCCCACTTCGCTTTATTATACGCCAATGACGGACCGGCCGCATGCGGGAGATTGCACCGGTTGCACCGGCGCGCGATCGTCCGCCGGCGCCGGCTGCTGAACGCTCTTACGCCTCTGGGCAGGGCTGGGCGCTCTGGGTGTCCGCAACCCGACGGCTTACGCCGCGGGCCACGTTTCTCTCGCCCTACCAGGCGCAAACTCCGACAACCTTTCGCCGCGGGCTTCGCCTGGCGTAGAATGAGATATGGGGATCATTCCCTCCCACTCCCGTCCGGGTTTGTTCGGGTCCGACTAAGCTTCCCACCGCATTCTAGCGGCGCGCGCCGGTTTCCTTACAGGCGCGCATGGCGATTCCAAACCAACAACAGAATATGAAGGAGAATGCCATGGGGAAGATTCTCGAACTGACGCGGCCCGATCTGCCGCATCTTTCCGGCACGGTGCCCGGCCCGAAGGCGCGAGCCGTTATCGAACGCGACCGGGCGGTGGTGTCGCCTTCTTACACGCGGGCCTATCCGCTGGTGGCCGAGCGCGGGGAAGGCGCCATGGTGGAGGACGTGGACGGCAACCGGTTTCTGGATTTCAACGCCGGTATCGCGGTGGTGGCCACGGGGCATTGCCACCCGCGCGTGGTGGAGGCCATTCAGCGTCAGGCGGCGCGGCTGATCCACATGTCGGGAACGGATTTCTACTACGAGGAGATGACCGCGCTGGCGGAGAAACTGGCTCGGATTGCGCCCGGCGGCGTGCCGCGGCGGGTATCGTTCGGCAATTCCGGGGCGGAGGCGATCGAGGGCGCCATCAAGCTGGCGCGGTATGCCACCGGGCGGGACAAGATTATCGCCTTCTATTCGTCTTTCCACGGCCGGACGATGGGCGCGCTGTCGCTGACCGCGAGCAAGGCGGTGCAGCGCGCCGGCTTCGGGCCGCTGGTGCCGGGAGTGGTGCATGCGCCCTACGCCTACTGCTACCGCTGCGCGTACGGGCGGACGCCGGAACGCTGCGCCGTGGAATGCGTCCAGCACATCGAAAAGACGCTGCTCAAGACCATCGCTCCGGCAGGGGAAACGGCGGCGATCGTGGTGGAACCGGTGCAAGGGGAAGGCGGGTACGTGGCGCCGCCGCGCAAGTTTTTCGACGAGCTGGCGCGGGTGGCCGAACAAAATGGTATTCTTCTGATTTTCGACGAAGTCCAATCCGGCATGGGGCGGACCGGGCGGATGTGGGCGGCCGAGCATTTCGACGCGGTTCCGGATATTCTGGCGGTGGCCAAGGGGATTGCCAGCGGAATGCCGCTGGGGGCCACGGTGGCGCGGGCGGAGATCATGAATTGGCCGCCCGGAGCGCACGCTTCCACGTTTGGCGGCAACCCGGTGGCTTGCCAGGCCGCGCTGGCGACCATCGCGCTGCTGGAAGAAGGTCTAATGGAAAACGCCGCGCGCATGGGGGCGCACACGATGGAGCGGCTGCGCGCGTGGCCGGACCGGTTCCGGGCGGTGGGGGAAGTGCGCGGGCTGGGGCTCATGATCGGCATCGAGCTGGTGCGGGACCGGGAGAGCAAGGAACGCGACCCGGCGCTGCGCAACCGGGTGATCGAATTGGCGTTTGAACGCGGGCTGCTGATCCTGGGCGCCGGAGAGAATACGCTTCGGCTCTGCCCGCCGCTGGTGGTGACGCGGGAGCAGTGCGATTTTGCGATGGAGACGATCGAAAATTGCCTCAAACTGGCGATGGCGGAGCGGTGAAAACGCTGGACGTCGGCTGCGGCGTTCACAAGCAGCCGGGGGCCATCGGCCTCGATCGCAATCCCGCCAGCCGCGCCGACGTGCTGGCCGATCTGGACCGCTTCCCCTATCCGTTCGCCGACAGCTCGTTCGACCGGGTGACGGCGATCCATGTAATCGAGCACGTCAACGACGTGATTCGGACCATGCAGGAATTCCACCGGCTGGTGCGCGGCGGCGGCACGGTACGCATCGAAACCCCGCACTACACCGACTTCAGCTCGTTTTGCGACCCCACCCACAAGAGCCATCTCACCAGCTTCAGTTTTCGTTATTTCGGCGAAGACAACGCCGGCTTCGGCTACTATTCGCCGGTGAAATTTCGTGAGATTTCGGTGCGCGTGAAGCTACTGACTTTCTGGAGATGGCTGGGATTCGAATTTCTGGTGAACCACTTTCCGCGCTACCGGCGCTTTTGGGAATACTACCTTTGTTACGTGGTGCGGGGGAAGGCGATGGAGTTCGAATTCGAAGTCTTGAAACCCTGAGGGCCGAGCGATGATCGGCTGGCTGTGGCGCGGGGCGGCGCGCTTGCGACGGCATTTTCGGCCCGACGAAATTGGCCGGTGGGGCGAAGACCTGGCGCACCGCTATCTGCGGGCGCACGGCTGCACGGTGGTGGCGCGCAACTACCGGCCGCCGGCGGGCTCGGGGGAGATCGATATCGTGGCCTGGCACGGGGACACGCTGGTTTTCGTGGAAGTCAAAACGCGGGCCAGCGCGGATTTTGCCGCACCGGAACGCAACGTCGGGCAGGAAAAGCAGCGCTTCATTTTGCGCGCGGCCGAAGACTACCTGCGGCGCACGGAAGTGCCGTGGTCGAAGACGAGGTTCGACATCGTAAGCATCGTGTTGACGGAGCCGCCCAAGCTGGAGTGGATTCGGGGCGCGTTTCGGCGGCCGACAGGGAGGTAAGGGGCTACAACGCGGTCGCCAAGAGCTGGATGGCTGTATAATTGGTTTTAGGGCAGGAGTGCACGAATGCTCGACGAATTCCAACGAATACAGGCGTGGGAGAACATGCTGGCGGCGGAGACTCGCGCCCTGTATTTTGGCGACTTGGCGTCCCGCTATACCCGCCGAAAGCAATGGATAACGGGTCTCTCTTTCTTCTCTTCGTCCGGCGCCGCAGCAACGCTCATTGGCAAGGCTCCGGCATATGTGCCGATCGTGTTGTCCCTGGCGGTGGCGGGAATGACGGCGTATTCGATTGCCGTCGGGCTCGACAGAAGGATCGCCACCATGGCGAAGCTCCATTCCGCGTGGAACAGGATATCTCAAGAGTACAACCATCTTTGGAGCCACACGGCTGACGAAGACGCGGAGGGCCGGCTGGAGCAGATCGTTGCAATGTCGCGGGAGCCTTCCGAACTGGCCACCACGGATGCGCCGAATGACCAGAAGTTGCTGGGCCAGTGGCAGGACCGCGTGTTTGCCCTGTACCATCTGACAGGTCAGCATGGGTAGGGAAGAGTTCAGAGAGAGTTGGCCCCCCATGCCGAAGCCAGCGCCACCGCCGCCTCCGCCTCCCCCTCCGCCGCCACCGCCGCCTCCGCCCGGGCGGCCGAACCGCTAACGGCCCAAGGCACCAGCGACTACAGGCGGAGTCCTCCCACAAGGTCCCTGCTAGAATAGTGCCGTGGCCCCCAAGGTCCCGAAAGAGGAGTTGTCGCGAGCGGACGTACGGCGCAAGTTCGGCATCACCGAGCGGCAATTGCAAAGTTGGGAGCGTGAGGATCTAATCCCTTCCGCCAAGCACTATTCCTTTTCCGACCTGATCGCCATCCAAACCCTGATCAAGCTGCGGGAAAACCGTATCCAGGCGCGGCAGATCGGACGCGCTTTGCAATCGCTGCGCAGCAAGCTCACCGACATCAAGCAGCCGCTCAGCGAGCTGCGCATCTCTTCGGACGGCAAGCGGATCGCGGTGCAACTGGCCGGGCACAAGATGGAGGCCCTGACCGGGCAGATTCTGTTCGATTTCGAAGCCGCCCAAATAGGGGCGGTCACGAGCCTGCCGCAGGCCAAGGTCAGCGCCAGCCACCAGCGGGATTCGGAATACTGGTTCCAGCGCGGGCTGGAATTGGAGGAGACCGGCGCACCGGTGGAGGAAGCCGTCGAAGCCTATCGGAAAGCCGTGGCCTTGAATCCGGAAGCCGCCGGGGCGATGGTCAACCTGGGTACGATTTACTACCGGATGCGCAAATACCCGGAGGCGGAAGCGTTTTATTGCGACGCGGTGGAAGCGGACCCGAACTACCCGCTGGCGCAATTCAACCTGGGCAATCTCTACGACGAACTGGGCCGCACCGACGAAGCCTTCGTGCGTTATCAGAGGTCGCTGGCGCTCAATCCCGATTACGCCGACGCGCACTTCAACCTGGCGCTGCTGTGCGAACGCACCGGCGACAACCTGAAGGCGGTGCATCACTGGAAGGTTTACCTCAAGCTGGACCGTAGCGGCGAGTGGGCCGAAATCGCCCGCCGCCAGTTGGAGCGGTTGCGGCAGGCGACGGTAATTCACCCGCGGTGAACAAATGGGGGCGCAAGCTGTCGAGCTTGCCGAGCCGGGATTCCGAACTCCAAAGCCGAACGCCGCCGTCATGCGCTTTTGCGCGCGGCCAGAATCAGCGACAGGCCGGGCCATGGCATGAGCCCGTCGACGCGCCGCCAGAACCAGACCGTCTTATCGAACAACTTCAAAACCAGCTTGCTGATGCGGCGCGAGCCAAGCACCCGGCTGTCCGCCAGCCACGGCGCCACTCCCGCCTTATTCAGGCTATACGACTTTTCCACCCGAAATCCATGCGATTCCAGCAGGGCCGCCGCTTGCGAGCGGGTATAGCGCCGTTTATGCCCCAGGCTCCGGTCCAGACTGCCGTAAAGGAAAGGCCCGTTCGGCACCAGCACCACCAGTGTCCCGCCAGCTTTCAAAGTGCCGCGCAAACGATCCAGCACCGGGCCCGGGTCTTCCATGTACTCCAGAATGTTCAGGCACAGAACCGTATCGAACCTGCTTTCCAGCCCGGCGAAATCCCCGGCCGCCTCCGGATCGAGGCGCCGCACTTCCACATTGGGCGTGCGCAGGAAACGGTTCCGCAGCGCGTGCAGATGCAGCGGATCGGTTTCCGCCGCCACGTAGAGCAGCCTGCGCGACATCAGCCGTCCGGCGAAGTTGCCGATTCCGGCGCCGATCTCGAGCACCGTGTCGCCCAGGTACGGCCGCAGTTTCTGGCTCAGCCAGCTCAGGTATTGCGGCGTCCCGGTCAGGGTGTTGATGACCCCCCGGCCGTAGGGCTGCGCGTACAGATCGTCGATCACCCAGAAGCGCAGCACCACCAGCAGGGCTTTCACTCCGTCCTTCCAGCCGATCTTCTTGCCTTCCTCGTAAGTGCGCCCGTGATAGCTGATGGGCACTTCGTAGATCCGCAGTTTCCGCTTGGCGCTCTTCATGACGATCTCCGGCTCGAAACCGAACCGGTCGCTGCGGATGGGAATACTCTTCAGCAGGTCCGTGCGGAACACTTTGTAACAGGTCTCCATGTCCGTAAGGTTCAAGTTACAGAACATGTTCGAGATCAAAGTCAGTCCCTGGTTCAGCATGGAATGCCAGAACAGCAATACCCGCCGTTGTTCGCCGGAGAGGTAGCGCGAGCCGAAAACCGCGTCGGCGTGGCCGTCCAGCAGCGGTTTCATCAGCCGCGGGTACTCGGATGGGTCGTATTCCAGGTCCGCGTCCTGGATCAGCGAAAAGTCGCCGCCGGCTTCCCGGATAGCCGTACGCACCGCCGCGCCTTTTCCCCGGTTCTGCTCGTGCTTGTACAGCTTCACTTCGGGATGCTGGGCCGCGAACCGCTCGAGGATGGCGAAGGTGCCGTCGGTGGAGCAGTCGTCCACCAGGATCAGCTCCCGCTCCATGTTTTCCGGCAGCGGCGCCGCCAGCACCTGCAGCAGGCAGCGCTCCACCACCGTCCGCTCGTTGTACACCGGTATCAGAATCGAGAGCTTCACGAGTAAACGAGTGTAACAAGAGCCGCCAGCCGATCCCAAGCGCCCGCCGCGCAGCGCCCCTTCGCGAAAGGGTCGGCCGTTCGCGTTCACAGTGCCGCGGGCGCAGGAACCCGGGGATGCGAATTGTCGGGAAAACTCTTCGGTGGAATCGCGGTCTGGATCGCCGCGCAGCCAGAGACGGGAGCTTCGCCATGGATCAGGCGGGAACCGTCACTCTCCCTTGAAAAGATCGTCCTTCCTCGGGTGCCGGTTCGCCGTGGGCCGTCAGGCTCTCGAGGCACAATTCGATGGCCTCCGCGATATTGCGCTCCGTCTCTTCCAGGCTCTCGCCCTGAATGTGACAGCCGGGAAGAATCGGGACGAACGCCACATAGCCGCCTTCGGGCGCCTGCTCATAGAAGACGGAGTACGAACGGGTCTTGGCTATCCTGCGGGCCATCGCCTTCATTGTAAGAAGTTCTCCTCGCTGTCGGCAAGGGGCGCTTATCGGCGCCGCACAGCCGAGCGCGCCGTTCGAATCCAACCTGGAGCTTTGAGATCTGGCTCCCCGGCATGGATTCGAACCACGATTCACGGCTCCAAAGGCCGCTGTCCTACCATTAGACGACCGGGGAATTGGTGCTGAGGGTGGGATTCGGTGGGCGAAACCCACAACCGTGTCACAGAATCTGCAGTTGAGACATTCGCGCGTGGATTAGGATAGCACATTTCCCATTGTCCCCGCTACCTCCAGAATTGGGCCTGTCGCCGCAAAATGATAATGTCCTATTTGCGCAAAGTAGAAATGTCCTATTGACACCGCCCAGGCTGGGGAGGTGCAAGAAGGACAACTACTGATGACGCAAGCCGAACGGGACCGCCTGGTGGCC
>JBKQVG010000292.1:0-6576 GCA_052325345.1 Bryobacteraceae bacterium | reverse complement strand
CGGCGCGACTCCCGAACTCGACCTGGCGCCGGCGCCGCTGTTCCTGCGCCGGCGCCACCTGAAACAAAGGGTAATGGGCATTCTCAAGGAGGCGAATATGTCGAAATCGCTCACCGCCGGTGTGCTGGCGGCCGGACTCGCAACCATGGCCGCCGCCTGCTGGTTCGTTTCCGGCGCCATCCCGCTGGCTGCCGCGCCGCAAACCGTGTCCGACGGGCCCGGCGTCACTGTCGACACCGGAGGCGCCGACCTCCTCCACCGCGGCGGCATCGCCTATCCGGCCGCCGCTCAAGCCAAGCACATCGAGGGAACCGTGGTAGTCCAGGTGACCATCGATGCCAACGGCGAAGTCTCCGACGCCAACGTCCTCAGCGGCCCGGACGAATTGCGCCGCGCCGTGCAGCTATCCGTATTGAACTGGCACTTCACCAGCGCTTCGGCCAACTCCAGCCGCCAGGTGAGCGTTACCTTTGGGCTGCCCGCCGCGCAAACCGGGCCGCCAACCGCGCCTCGCCGCGCCGGCGTGTTCCTGGCCGGAAACGGCCGGCAGGGGGCCGTCGCCGGCTCGGTTTCCGGAGCGCTGTCCGCAACGCCCGCGACTTCCGGCTCCCGCGTCATCGAATCGATTCAGATCTCGGGTCTGTCGGAGGAAGCCAAGGCGGATCTCCTGGCCCGGCTGCCGGTAAAGGTCGGCGATGATTTCACCGAGGTGGCCCCGAAGATCTTTGCCACGGTACGCGAATTCGACAGGCACTTGAATACCACGCTCCTGCCGACCCAGTCGGGCAACGCGCAGTTGACCATCTCTTTGCTTCCGGCCGCGAGCGGTGGCGAAGCCCCTGCCGACGGCGCCGGACCCACCAAGATCCGCGTCGGCGGCAATGTCCAGGCCACCAACCTGATTACGAAGGTTCGCCCGGTCTACCCCCCGGCGGCGAAAGAAGCGGGCATTCAAGGCGTGGTCCAGCTTGAGGCCACAATCGGTCCCGACGGGCGCGTCGAGGACCTGAAGGTCATCAGCGGCCACCCCCTGCTGGTTCAGGCGGCCCTGGAGGCCGTCAAGGATTGGGTCTACCGGCCCACCTTGCTCAATGGAAACCCGGTTACGGTGGAAACCGCGATCGACATCAATTTCACCCTGGTGCAGTAGCGCCCGCGATTCTTCGTGGCGCGGGCCTCCTGGCCTGCCGCGCCGGCTTTCGAGCCGGCGTTCTTTTCCGCCCGCGCCACAGGGGTAACTCCACCCGCCTATCTCCCCCGTTCCTCTACCTGTCGCCTAACGCGATTACGATGTATTTTGCCGGCGTCGTCCCGACCAGCTTCAATCCATAGGAATCGCCTGCCTGGACGTATGCCACCGATCCCGGCCCCATGTTGGTAGAATCTCCGTTGATCGTCACCTGCAGGGTTCCTTCCCGTATTACGACAATCTCTTCGTTGCGGTGAACATGAGCGGGACTCGGCTCCGCACCCGGGTCCAGCTCGCTCAAGTGCAACCCGATCCGCTCACCCCTCGTCGTAATTCCGTCGAATACCCCCGTCCTTTGTATGCCGTGGTCCGGCTTTGTCTGCAGGTCCTCGGCGCGATACGCTTTCGAATGCAAGACCGGCAGCTTGTTAGCCCCGGCTTTCGGCTGCTCTTGAGTCAGCAACATCGCCGGCGCCAGCGCCGACAGCAGGCAAGTCCATATTATGTGACGATACCTCATCGAGTGTTGTCTCCCTGTGAAACGATCGGTAGGTTCTATCGCCTTGGAAAAGCGGTTTCAAAGCAAACCGCGGGATCCAAGGATCACCGGTGATGCTAACAAATGTCGAATCTCGATGCGACTGCCCCGGTTTCCGAAGAGGGCTCCGGCCCCCGGCGGGGGGAGCCTCACTTCTTTCCGAACCCAAGGGACTGCCACGCAATAGCCACTCCAATAACGAGCAACCGCGCCCTAAGGGCTGCTCCTCGCGGAATAGGCAGACGACATTCGGCGCTGGGGCTGAGAAGCGGGTACTTGCCAGCAAAAAGATCGCGGCGCTTAGAAGCAAAGGCGAACTGTACACGCCGGGCATCCAGCGGTGGAAATAGACGGAACTGCCGATGTGGAGAGCGGCATTGAACACTCCCACAATTATGCCCAGGGGCCGCGAGACGGTTCGCAGCCAGGCGTCTCCTCGAAATGCGAAAGGGGAAAGACAAAGCAACAAGAGAATCCCCGCTATCAGGAGCGTCAGCCAAACCTGGAAACTGAAGGTTGGCAATGGCAGAAACGGCAGCCGCGCCCGGATCGCCCGCACGCTCGGATTGTATGTCGCCAGGAAATCGTGCGTCGCCTCATCCGCCACGTGCACGGCCAGCGACGCCGCAAACACCATCCACGCTATCCCAAATCGCCTCTTGCCATCGGCTTCAGTCATGTGATGCCAGCCGTCCCTTTTCCCACCCCAACCCTTCGTATGCCGTCCTCCTCCACACCGATCCCCCGCAAATGGTTACCTCCTAACTTAAAAAATAGAATGACACGTCGTTCTATTATTGTCAACAGGTAATTTAGCCCGTGTCATTGAAAACAAACAGCCCGCCAAACCGGACGAAGCCACCGTTGGCCGCCGGACCCATTTTTCGAGCGCTTCTTGGGCCGCCCGCTATGGCGGATACCGCGACGCATTCGGATTTCGCCGGGCGGGACCCGGCACAACCCAATCCCGCCTTCCGGCGGTTTCTCGCGCGCCGGCCCGCCCGCGATTGGTACACTATTCCCAATATCCATTACCCAACCAGGGAGGTCTGAGTGCGAAGTGTAGCGCTGGCCGTTCTTTTTGCTACCTGTGCGTTCGCGCAGATGGCGGTTTCGCCCGAAAAGGAAGCCGGCATGAAGGCCGATCTCGAAGGCCAGATTGACGGCATGAAAAAACAGGCGCAGGTCATGGTCGACAGCGTCTTCAGTTTTGGCGAGCTGGGTTTCCACGAAGTGGAGACCTCGAAGTATCTTACCGGCGTGCTGGAAAAGGCCGGCTTCAAGGTGGAGCGCGGCTATGCCGGCATTCCCACCGCGTGGGTGGCGAGTTGGGGCGAAGGCAAGCCCGTGATTTCGCTCGGTTCGGACATCGACGACATTCCGCAAGCTTCGCAAAAGCCTGGCGTGGGTTATCACGACCCGCTGGTTGCCGGCGCGCCCGGCCATGGCGAGGGGCATAACTCCGGCGTGCCGCTCAACATCCTCGCGGCGCTGGCGGTCAAGAAGGTTATGGAGCGCGAACACCTGAAGGGAACCATTCGCCTTTGGCCCGGCGTGGCGGAGGAACTCGTCGCGGGCAAGGCTTACTACGTCCGCGCGGGCATGTTTAAGGACGTCGACGTGGTGTTGTTCTGCCACGTAGCGGCCGGCTTCGGCGTCTCCTACGGTCCGGCGGTCAATCAGAACGGCCTGGTGTCGGTCGAGTATTCCTTCAAGGGCGAGAGCGCCCACGCCGCGGGCGCACCATGGCGCGGCAAGAGCGCGCTCGACGCGGTCGAGCTGATGGACGTGGGCTGGAACTTCCGCCGCGAGCACCTCCGCCTGGCGCAGCGCTCCCATTACGTCATCACCGATGGCGGCGATCAGCCCAACGTGGTGCCGCCCACCGCCGCCGTCTGGTATTACTTCCGCGAGGCCGACTACGACCACATCATGGACTTGTGGCACAAAGGCGACAACATGGCCAAGGGCGCCACGCTCATGACCGATACCACCTTCACCGAGCGCCTGCTGGGCGAGGCGTGGCCCGGCTACTTCAACAAGCCCATCGCTCTGGACATGTACGAGAACATCAAGAAAGTCGGCATGCCGGCGTGGTCGGAAGACGACCAGAACCTGGCGCGCGGCCTCCAAAAAGAACTGAAGGTGCCGGTACGCGGCCTTTCTACCCGGATTCCTCCGATGCGCGAACCCCGCCCGCAGCCTGCGCAGGATACCGGCGAAGAAGGCATGGGGCAAGGCCAGCAGCCCACCGGCGGCGGGTCGGACGATATCGGCGACGTTTCCTGGAACGTGCCGACAGTCACCCTGCGCTATCCGTCCAATATCCCCGGCGGTCCCGGCCACAACTGGGCCAACGGCGTTTCCATGGCGACGCCGATCGCGCACAAGGGCGTGGTCGCCGGCGCCAAAGTCCAGGCGATGACCGTGCTCGACATCCTGCTCCATCCCGAACTGGTGAAGCAGTCCTGGGACTACTTCAACGACGTCCAGACCAAGGAGACCAAGTACAAGAGCTTCCTTCGCCCCGACGACAAGCCGCCCATCTGGCTCAACACCAAGATCATGGAAACCTACCGCGACAAAATGCGCCCGTTCTATTACGATCCGGCCAAGTACGACACGTATCTGGAACAGCTAGGAATCAAGTATCCCACCGTACGGCCGGAATAAAGCTGTCAGCCTGGCAGGCAACCGCGACCACAGGGAGCGGCGCCCTGGCTGACCGCTGAAAGCCGATCGCCGACAGCTTCGATGGTAGCCTGGGATTATGCGGTTCTCGGAGTCCATTTTTGCCACCCGTTTTCAGATCACGCGGCGCGACCTGGAGAATTACCTGGCGGAAGCGTTATCGGCGGGCGGCGATTACGCCGACCTGTATTTCGAATACCTCCTGACCAGTTCCATCGGTATCGACGAATCGATGGTGAAGAGCGCGTCGCAGGGCGTCGGGATGGGAGTGGGCGTGCGCGTCATCGCGGGCGAGCGTACCGGCTACGCTTATAGCGACGACCTCGCGCCGGAGAGAATCCGCAAGGCGGCGCGCGTGGCGGCCTCGATCGCCTCCGCGCCCAGCAAGGTGGAAAAATTCGACCTGAACGAAGGCGCGGCCCACAACTTGTATCCCGTGCTGATCGCGCCCACCGAGACCGCCTTTACGGATCGCGTGGACCTGGTGAAGCGTGCCGACCGGGCTGCGCGGGCGTATGACTCCCGCATCTTCCAGGTGCAGGCGACGTACGCCGATAACCTGCGCTATGTGATGGTGGCCACCAGCGAAGGCGTGCTCACGGCCGACCGCCAGCCGCTGGCGCGCATGAGCGTGTCCGCCCTGGCGCGGCAGAACGGTGGGCCGCCGCAGCGGGGCCATGCCGGCGGCGGCGGCCGCGTCGAGCTGGATTTCTTTCTCAAAGAGAAGACCCCCGAGCACTTCGCCGCCGAAGCCGCGCGCGAAGCCGTGGTCATGCTGGACGCGGTGGATGCGCCCGCCGGCGAAACCACGGTGGTGCTGGGCCCCGGCTGGCCCGGCATTCTGCTGCATGAAGCCGTGGGCCACGGGCTGGAGGCCGATTTCAACCGCAAGGGTGTTTCGGCATTCAGCGGGCGGATCGGACAGAAAGTGGCCAGCGAGTTGTGTACGGTCATCGACGACGGCACCATCCGCAGCCGCCGCGGCTCGCTCAACGTCGACGACGAGGGCCAGCCCACCCAACGCAACGTTCTGATCGAAAACGGCGTGCTGCGCGGCTACCTGCAGGACAAGCTTTCGAGCCGCCTGCTGGATACCCGCTCCACCGGCAGCGGCCGCCGCGAAAGCTACGCCCACATCCCCATGCCGCGCATGACCAACACCTTCATGCTGGCCGGGGAAAGCGATCCCCAGGACATCGTGCGGTCGGTGTCGAAGGGCATTTATTGCGCTAATTTCGGCGGCGGGCAGGTGGATATCACCAGCGGCAATTTTGTTTTTTCAGCTTCGGAAAGCTACCTGATCGAGGACGGCAAACTAACCCGCCCGGTGCGCAACGCCACCCTCATCGGCAACGGTCCCGAAGCCCTCAAATACGTCAGCATGGTGGGCAACGACCTGCGCCTCGACGAAGGTATCGGCATATGCGGCAAGGAAGGCCAGAGCGTGCCGGTAGGCGTGGGCATCCCGACCCTCAAGATCGACCGCATGACGGTGGGCGGAACGGGGTAGAAAAGCTTTCAGCCTGGTGGGGCAGGCGATTCGCCTGCCCGGATGCGCGTTCCGCGAAGCGGACGCGGTGCGTATGGTCTAAACTGGGCACATGGCGACGGTACAATCGTTCGATCGAATTACGGTCGAGCCTGGGAAGTGTGGCGGAAAGCCCTGCATCCGGGGTATGAGGATCACAGTGCGCCGCGTTCTCGAGTTGCTGGCAACGTATCCCGACCGAGCGGCGCCGGGCAAGCAGAGCCGGGACGATGGAGTCCAACAGTGCTGGGGGCTCTCGAAGCG
This sequence comes from Bryobacteraceae bacterium, assembly GCA_052325345.1. Classification (GTDB taxonomy): domain Bacteria; phylum Acidobacteriota; class Terriglobia; order Bryobacterales; family Bryobacteraceae; genus JBEKYD01. Next base: position 366 of record JBKQVG010000292.1, on the reverse strand, counting down.
CGAGAATAGATCGGGACTGTCACCGTGGCCGGGTTGAGTGGACAGTCTGGCAGCCAAACCGATACTACTCACTTAAGTCGTGGCGCAGGCTGTCAAGCCTGCTGCGTCGGCAGTCGTGCCGACGTTTCCCGCTGGGGGCTGGGTGATACGGCGAAGCAATGTCGAGACGAATCTCCGAACTCCTGACGTCGCGGAATTTAGGTTGAGCCGGAATTCGGTGACCGAGGGGTGGGACAGACCATCGTTTTTCGTGGTCTGTCGAGCCCTCGCCAGGCAGCATCAGCCTGACAGACGACAAAAAACGATCGTCTGTCCCACCCGGTTTTCCGCACCGATTCCCCGTCGGTTGGGTCAGAGAATTTTCCC
>JBKQVG010000291.1:0-9315 GCA_052325345.1 Bryobacteraceae bacterium | reverse complement strand
CACCCTGCTCGAAGAAGTCAGCCGGCTTCTCGGCGCGTACGCCGCCGCCATTCTGGCTTCTGACTCCTGACTTCCTCGACTCCCATATCCCGCAGGGATATCAAGGGCGGAGCCCTTGGCTAGTTAGCAGTAGACGCAGAGCCGACCGTTGGTGCCGTTGCCTATTTCAGCTATGGACATGTAGCCTATGTGGAGTCCGTCAACGCTGACGGCAAGCGGTCTCCGGACCGGCTATGCGCCGGCAGCGGCCTTGAGAGCGTACACTACTTCGGGAGGCACGTGGAGATTGCCGCCGCATCCCGTACCCAGGCGCACCTCGGGCTTCAGCGTTCCATGGTAGTCGGACCCGCCGGTGACGAGCAGTCCATACCGCCGGGCAAGCTGCAGGTAGAATTCGGTTTCAGCCGGGCCGTGGTCGCTGTGATACGCTTCCAGGGCGTTCATCCCGGCGGCGCAGAGTTCCGGCATCAGGGCGGCAACGTCCCCGTGCACGCGAATGGGATGCGCCAGGGAGGCGATACCGCCAACCTGGCGAATGGCCGCCACGCCTTCGGCAAACCCGGGCTCGCGCCGATGGACGTAGCCTTTGGCGGATTCGTCCAGGTAATCGTCGAAGGCTTGGCGCAGGTTGGAGACATAGCCCTTGTCGACCAGCAGTTTGGCGAAGTGGGGCCGGCCGGTCATGCCTTTGCCGAACGCTTCGGCTTCGGCAACGGTCACGTCAAGTCCCAACTCGCGCAGGCGCGTGGCCAGCCGCGCATTCCGTTCCCGCCGCGAAGCCTGCTGGTCCAGCACCCAGCCGCGGAAGTTCTCCAGGCCGTCCTCCAGTGGAAAATATCCCAGCAGGTGCACCGAGTTTCCGTGGAGCTTGGTGGAAAGCTCAATGCCGCAAATCAATTCGACCCCGGCTTCCCGCGCCGCGCTCCGGGCCAGATCGTAGCCGGTAAAGGTATCGTGATCGGTAATGCCTAGAACGTCCACGCCAACGCGGACAGCTTCGTCTATGAGCTGTTGCGGCGGCGAGGAGCCGTCGGATTCATTGGTGTGGGAATGTAGATCGATCAAAGCCGATGAGACCTGAACGCTCCAGTGTAGCCCAGATTCGTTGCACGCTTTCCTCCGGGGTTTCCCGCGAGGGGTTTACGGTCACATCGGGTTTGAGAGGGGGCTCGCAGGGACCGCCGCTGCCGGCGAGCCGCGGATACACCCTGGCCTTGGCCTGATCGGAATCTCCCTTCCGTTGCCGGCTTCCGTTTTAGGCTAAGGACTCTTCGGACTCGATCTTGGTCCGGGCGGCGCGTGAGGGCCGCTCATGAATTCGCTCCGCTTTGCGCAGTTCCGCAAGCAACTTCGGAGGACGCCCGCGCCGCCGATGGCCTTCCTGTTTGAGTTGCTCCAAGCTCAGGATTGCGGCATCCAGATTATCCAACTCAGCACGCAACTCAACCAGCACTTTCGCCAGGTCCATACGTACCTAATTGGAGTGTATTACGTTTATTGCGTTTTAACAATCGAATCTTTAACTTGCGGACGGGCTAATGTACTGGGATACTGAACGCCCTGAAGTCGCTTCGCGGGCGGCGGCGTCAAGGGCGGAACGATTATCGGCGCCCCTCCGCGGTGAGAGCATATACCTCAGCCAGGAGCCAGAAGCACCCACTTCTTTCTTCTGACTCCTGTCTTCCGGCTCCCATATCCCGAAGGGATATCAAGGGCGAAGCCCTTGCTTTACTCTTCCTTCGCGACGATTACCGTCACCTCGGCGGTCACGTCCTTGTGCACCTTGACCGGCACCTTGAACTCGCCCAACTGTTTGATGGGTTCATCGAGCTGAATCTTGCGGCGGTCGATGGTGAAGTTCTTGGCGGCCAAGGCGTCGGCAACGTCCTTGGCGGTTACCGAGCCGAAGAGCTGGTCGTTCTCGCCGGCTTTCTGGACGATGGTAACCGAAACTCCGGTGAGCAGCTTGGCCAGATCCTGGGCCTCGCTGTGGAGCTTGACTTCCTTGCGCAGGTGGGCCTGGCGTTCCTGCTCGACGATTTTCTTGTTGGCGTCGGTGGCGGTTACGGCGAGGTGTTTGGGCAGGAGGTAATTGCGGGCATACCCCGAGGCCACTTTCACCACCTGGCCGCGGGCGCCGAGCTTATCGATATCTTCTCTGAGAATGACTTCCATGGTCGGAATCCTCCTGCCTTAGATTTGCGCCGCGAAGGGCAGCAGCGCGATGTTGCGGGCCTTCTTGATGGCATCGGCGAGCCGCCGCTGGTGGGGCGCGCAGACGCCGGAAATGCGCCGGGGAACGATCTTGCCGCGCTCGGCCACGAAGGCGTGCAGCGTCTTGACGTCTTTATAATTGATGTCGTCCATTTTCTCGACGCAGAAGCGGCACACTTTCTTGCGCCGGAAGTACTGTTTCTTTTGCGTGGCGACGGCCTTATCGCCGCCCGTGGGGCGCTGGCCCGCGCTGCCCGGTCTACCTTTCGATTCCGCCATGGTTAGGACTCCTTCGGTACGCCCGGCATGACCGGAGCTTCACTAATCTGTTGCGCCAGGGAGGGCTGCGCGGGGGCATTGGCGGGAGGCGCATTCGAGCCCCGCTTGGCGGCTCGCTTGTCGCGCGCTTTCTTCCGCTTTTCCAGCCGTTTGAGCGTCTCGTCGATGCGCACGGTCAGGAACTTGATCACGACGTCGGAAACGCGCAGGCGGCGCTCCAGTTCCTTGACGATTTCCGGGCCGCCGGAGAACTGGAACAGGACGTAGGCCCCTTCCCGGTACTTGCCCACTTTGTAGGCCAGCTTGCGCTTGCCCCACTTTTCCACTTTGTCCACCGTGGCTCCGGCCGAAGTCAACTGGGTCCGCAGGGTCTCCACGAACTGATCGACTTCTTCGTCCGGAGCATCCGGCTTCACGATAAACAACTCTTCGTAAATCCTCATGCTTCCTCTTTATTTCAGCCTGGGGCGCGACGATTGAATTTCGTCATGGCCTTTTCGACGCCCTCGGCAATTATGGATTCCACCGCATCGGCCGCGTAGCCGATGAAGCCATCCAATTCCTTACTCTGCGCGCGCCGGAACGGCGCCAGCAGATATTCCTTGCCACCCAAACGCGGATGACCCGGATGAACTCCCAACCGAACCCGCGTGAACTCGCCGGTTCCCAGGCAGCCGATGATGGATTTCATGCCGTTATGTCCCGCGGCCGAACCCTTCGGCTTAATCTTGAGCGTCAGCCAGTCCAGATCGAGCTCGTCGTAAACCACCACCAGGCGGTCGAGCCGGATGGCGTGCTTTTCCATCAGCGGCGCGAGCGAAACACCGCTGAGATTCATGAACGTTTGCGGCTTGGCCAGCATCACGGCTTGGCCGCCGATGTCGCCCACACCGGCCAGCGCCTTGGAATCCTTCCGCGCGATGCGAATACCGTGCCGTTCCGCCAGCCGGTCCACGGTGAGAAAACCCACGTTGTGCGGCGTGAGAACGTACTCTTCGCCGGGGTTCCCCAGGCCGGCAACCAGAAACATGGCGGGCTATTTCTTCTTGCCCTTTTCCTCGGCCGGGGCGGCTTCTTCCTTCTTGGCCTTCTTGATGACTTCCGGTTCGGCGCCCTCGGCGGGTGCGGCCTCGGGTACGGCGGCGGCTTCCGGCGCGGCTACTTCTTCGGCGCGGAGTGTCACGATGTGGGCGATCACGGTGTCCGGCGAACTGAGGAGTTTGACGGAGCCGGAGAGCGCTACGTCGCTCGACCGCTTGCTCTGGCCGATCGTAAGCTCGCCGACGTCGATGGTGAAAGAATCCGGAATCTCGTCCGGCAAGCACTCGATTTCGATGGCGCGGGTAATGATTTCGAGCAGACCGCCCTGCACCTTGACGCCCATGGGCTCGCCGACCACCTGCACCGGCACGGTGACACGGATGCGGCGGCTCAGATCGATGCGCTTCAGATCGGCGTGCAGCAAAGTGCCCTTGAGGGGATCGATCTGCTGATCGACCACCATGACCGGCGTGGTTTCGCCGCCCGCGATGGCCAGGTTGAAGATGGTGTTGAAACCGGTGGCGCTGCGCACGATCTTCAGGATCTCGCGCGGGTTGACCGATACGCTGACCGGATCCTGGAAAGCTCCGTAGACCACGGCCGGAATACGGCCCTCGCGGCGCGTACGGCGCGCTTCATTCTTGCCGCGCGAGGCACGCACCTCGGCGGCGACGGTAATATCTTTTCTCACTCGATAGTCTCCTGGCGGAGGCGAAGTCCGTTGGCCGGGGCCCGAAATTAAAAGCCCGGGTTACCGTGGGTTCGTGCGCTCCGCGAAATTAAGCTCTCAGCATTCAGCCGTCAGCATTCAGCTGACCCCTTCGATGCGAAGCGGCAAGCTGAAGGCTGACCGCTGATCGCCGACGGCTATTAAATAAACAACACACTGACCGAAGTCTCTTCGTGAATCGATTTGATCGCCTCGGCAAGCAGAGACGCCACCGACAACGACTTGATCTTTTTCGATGCCCGCCCCTCCGTCGAAAGGGGGATCGAATTCGTAAAAACCACTTCCTGCAACGCCGACTCCTCGATCCTCTGCACTGCCGGACCGGACAGCACGGCGTGGGTGGCACAGGCGGAAACACCCGACGCCCCATTCCGGATCAGGGCTTCGGCGCCCTTCACCAGGGTGCCGGCGGTATCGATCAAATCGTCCACCAGCAGGCAATGCCGGCCCCTGACGTGGCCCACCACGTTCATCACTTCGGTGACGTTGGCTTCCTCCCGCCGCTTGTCGATAATCGCCAGCGGCGCATTCAATCTCTTGGCGAACGCCCGCGCGCGCTCCACGCCGCCCGCGTCCGGCGACACCACGGTCCATTCCGCCGACGTGCCGCTGCGGAAATACTCGATCATCACCGGGGACGCAAACAGATGATCCACCGGAATATCGAAAAAACCCTGGATCTGCGCGGCGTGTAAATCGAGCGTCAGTACACGGCTAGCGCCGGCGGTTTCCAGAACCGCGGCTACCAGGCGGGCCGAAATCGGGACCCGCGGCTTATCCTTGCGGTCCTGCCGGGCATATCCATAATAGGGTAACACCGCCGTGATGCGTTCCGCCGAGGCGCGTTTCAGCGCGTCCATCATCAGCAGAAGCTCCATCAGGTTGCGCTCCACCGGGGCGCAGGTGGGCTGAATCACAAAAACGTCCGCGCCGCGCACGTTTTCATTGATTTGCAGGCGGATTTCGCCGTCGGCGAACTGCCGCACGTCGGCGTTGCCCAGAGCCAGTCCGAGATGGGCGCAGATTTCGTGCGCCAAGGCAGGATGGGCAGTGCCGGTGAAAATCTGGATGCGGTCGTGCATCATGGCATGTATCGGCTTTGGGGCGGCCATATCTTATTGGACGAGTGCTCCGCCAGAGCCCGCCACCAAAGGGAACGGTAGCGCGCCCTGGTTACCAACGAAATGCGAACTGCGTTTTCCTTTCCAAAGCGTCCAAGCGCCGTTGCCGCCAGCGCGGCCGATGGGAACAAACCAAACACCGCGGAACCACTGCCGGTCATCATGGCGTGGACCGCGCCACACTTCACCAGGCGCCGCTTCAGCTCTGCCAGCGCCTTGTGCTGTTTGAGAACCACCGTTTCAAAATCGTTAACAGGGGCGCCGGAGCCAGCCGCTTGCCATGCTTGCGACTGGAAACTAACTATTTTATTTTGTTGGGATTCACTTGTCAAACCGGGGCTCAAGGCGCGGTAGGCGGCAGCGGTGGAAACGTGGATCGCCGGGGCCAGCAGCACGCCCGCGAACGGCCGGCCGTCGGGAAGCGGGAAGATTTCGGTGCCCCGCCCGACGCCCGCGGCGCGGCCTCCGAGGAGGAAGAAAGGCACATCGCTGCCGAGTTGCTGCGCCAACCCGAGCAGCGTTTCGAGCGGAAGATGGCAGCCGGCCAGAACCGGCAACGCGAGCAATACCGCGGCGGCGTCGCTCGAGCCGCCGCCCAGGCCCGCCCCCAGGGGAATCCGCTTACGGAGCCGGATATCGAGCGCGCCGGAAACGTGGGCCGATTCCAGCACCAGGCGAGTCGCGCGCAGCACCAGGTTGTCCGGTATGGCCAGCGGGTCGGCGAGATCGACCCGCGTGCGGCGGCCGGGAGTGAATTCGAGGTCGATGGTGTCCGCGAGAGAGACCGTCTGGAAGATGGTGCGCAGTTCGTGATAGCCGTCGGGCCGGAGCCCGAGAACGCGCAAGTCGAGATTGATTTTCGCCAGCGCGCGTACCCGCGCCCGGCGTGTCGCGCTCATTTGTCGTATTGCAGCAGCGAGAACAATTCGTAACCGGTCAGCTTGCCTCGGCCGCCGAGGAAGGTCAGCTCGATCACGAATGCCAGGCCGGCCACCTTGCCGCCCAGTTGTTCGACCAGGCGCGCGGCGGCGGCGGCCGTGCCCCCGGTAGCCAGCAGATCGTCCACGATCAAAACCCGCGCGCCGGCCCCGATCGCGTCGCGATGCACCTCCAGGGTGTCGCTGCCGTATTCCAGATCGTAGGTAACCCCGCATACCTCCGCGGGAAGTTTGCCGTGCTTGCGCACCGGCACGAAGCCGGCGCCGAGGGCGTACGCCAGGGCGGGCGCGAAGATGAATCCGCGCGCTTCGATGCCCATCACCAGGTCGATGTGAGCTCCGCGATAACGTGCTTTGAGTCCGTCGATGACGGCCCGAAACCCCTCCGGAACTTTAATCAGGGTGGTGATGTCGTAGAACAGGATTCCGGGTCTTGGGAAGTCCGGCACCTCCCGCAGCAGCTTTTTTAGTTCATCCATGGAATGAACCGTAATTGTCACACGCCAGCCGGTGCGGCTTCAACACGGCATGATACCGGGCGCCCGCTGCCCCAGCGCACGGAAGCGTCGAGTGCAGGCTCCGAACTCCTCGACGGTGGAATTTGGGTTGAGCCGGGCGTGGCCGGTCCAGGGTGGGACAGACCGGCTGGACGCAAGGAGTCTACGAACTCCCGATGTCGCGGAATTCAGGTTGAGCCAAGTTTCGGCCTCGCCGAGGGACTGCCGGGCTGGGCGCCCGGCTGGACCGATTGACAAACTGCCCGTGCCGCAGTTTGTCCACCCACGATCGCTGTCAGGCCGCGAAATGGAGCAAGCCTTTTTCGGTCACAGAAGTTTGAAGAAAATTTCCCTAACCAATCCAACGACTTCCCCGCCATGCCGTCTTGGAGCCGACAGTCGCTGGAGTAGCGTGCGGTTGGAGGAAAGATTTTTCGATGAAGAGTCTGGAGCAAGCGCTGCGGTGCGTACTGCTGGCGGTGTTGGTAGGGCTGGCGGCTAGCGCGATCCGGCTGGAGCGGGCGGCAACGGCGACGGTGGAGGCTGCCGGCCAGGAAGTCCGCGGCACACGGGCTGCGGTGGTGGAGGAGTTGCGCGGCGCGCGGCTCGATCTGAAAGGCGAGGTGACGGCGGCGCGACGCGACGTTTTGGCCAGGTCCGAACACGAAGTGGCGGCTTTGCGTTCGGACCTGGTGGGGGAGGCGGAGGCGGTGCGGACGACCGCCGATGCGCGCATGGGGGACGCGCTCGAGCGCGCCGACCGCGCCCTGAGCGTGGCCGAAGCGTTAGACGGCCAGTTGCAGCCGGTGCTCTCCCATTCGGCGGGGATCACGGCCCAGGTGGAAAACGGGCTGCCGCTGTTTCTCGATTGCGATCACAACGCCGATTGCGTGTTCAACCGGTACCAGGGCGTGGCCAAAGCCGTAGAACACGCGGCCGGGGACGTCTCGGCCATGAGCGTGGATTTCCGGCGCGATTGGCCGGACTATCTCCGCACCTGGAACGGCATCGGCAGAAACGTGGAAGAGACCACGGCCAGCATCGATAAGCTGACCAAGCCGCACTGGTACGACCGCGTGATCGGGTATGGACTGAATGCCGCGGTGATCTATCGAAACCTGAATCCAGTGACGAGCCTGGCCGTGACCGGGGCGCAGATCGTATCGGGGAGGCCTTGAGCCGGATGACAAAACTCTTACTCTTTTCGATTGTGGCGGCCGGGATGGCGGTGGCGGCGCCGCCCGCGCAGCAGGCGCCGTCGGCATGGTGGGTCCATGGCACAGTGGCAGCGCACATCATGGCAGCGGCGCTGGACGGCCTTTCCAGTTGGAAGCAAGCGGAGAGCAACCCGCTCTACGCGGAGGCGGCCGGGCCGCAAACCGGGCGCTTCTACCGCACGGGCGCGGCACGGCTGGCAGGTATCACGCTGAGCATCGGAGCGGTGAGCGAGGCCGTGGGCTGGCTGAAGCCGTCCTGGCGCCGGTACGTAGGCGCGCTGAATGCCGGCGCGGCGGCGGCCCACGAAGGGGTAGCGGTGAGCAATCTGGTGAGGAACCCGTACTACAGGTAACGTGGCAATGACGGAAGAAAAGCAAGACTCGATAGCCTTGGCCAACGATATTGGCGGGGGCGATATCGTCGCTTTCGGTGGCACGGGATTCCTCTCCGATGCCATCGAGACGCTGACCGGATCGAAGCTGTCGCACGTGGCGATGGTGCTGGACCCGCGGCTGCGCGTGGACGGCAAGCCGCAGACCGAAGCCCAGATCGTCGAGAGCACCATTCTCAACGGCCGAAACGGGGTGCAGATCAACCCGCTGGCGGCGCGGCTGGCGATGTGCGGCACGGGCGAGCGGGTATGGGTGCTTCGCCTCTCCGACGCAATTCGCCGGTATCTCAATTGGGACCGGCTGTGGGTGTTCGCCATGGAGCGGGTGAACCGGGACCGCTACAACGTGCTGGAGTTGGGCGCCTATATCGCCCGCATGATTCCGGTTGTGCAGGACCTGCCCTTCTGGTACAAACCCAATTCGCACGAAGAAGTATGCTCCGAGCTGGTGGCGGAGCTGCTGGCGGCGGGCGGCCTGGCCGGCCTGCGGCCTTATGAGATTCCGCCGCAGGGAATCGCCGAACTCAAAATCTACGCGGACTGCCGGCAGCTCATGGGAAAGCCGGCGGCCATCCGCAAATTCAACAGCCAATAAGGCAAAACAACTTCAAGAAAGAGAAACAGGAGAAAAGTAATGTCTACGAATAACGTAAACCCGGCACCGACAGCGACCGTTTACGACGAGATTTACGCCTGGGTGATGCAGGCGGTGGGGCTAGCCGAGACGCAGTTCGGGATCACGCTGGTCCCCGTGGTCAATCAGTTAAACCTCCAGGGCATCATCGATCCGAATACCGGACTGGGCTATGTGGACGAGATCACGGTCCTGTCGCCGCAGTACCCCACGGCGCCATTCTACGTGGCGAACTGCCTGTACGGCACCTTC
>JBKQVG010000290.1:0-15305 GCA_052325345.1 Bryobacteraceae bacterium | reverse complement strand
CGCGCGGACCAGGGGGTCCGCCCCACAATGGCTGCAGGCGCACCTTCATCCGCTCATGTTTCTCGCTTTCGAATATTTCAGAAACGTGTAGAAGGCGGCCATGTAGGAAATCACCAGGCCCTCGAATCCGTCCAGGAAACCGCGCGCCACGAAGTAGCTCTTCAGGAACGTCCAGGCCGGCTCGGCCATCACCCGCCACAGCGGCACTTTCACCCGCCGCGCCGCCAGTTCCTGGGCGGCCAGCGTGGTGTACCGGTCCATGGTCTTGACGTGTTCGGCCAGCGACTCGCAGGTGAAGTGCAGGATGTTGGCTTCGAGGTGCCCCACGCGGCCTTCGACTATCACGCTCTCGTGTACGAAGTCGCCCACCCACTTCGCCTTGCGGCGGTCGTAGAGGCGGATTTTGCGGTCCGGGTACCAGCCCGAATGCAGAATCCAGCGGCCCAGGTAGCGGGCCAGCCGCGGCATGGTGTACGCCTCGAAACGCGGCCCGGTCTTCTTCAGGTTCCAGATTTCCGCTTCCAGCGCTTCGCTCAAGGCCTCGTCCGCATCGAGGGACAGAATCCAGTCGTTGGCCGCCTGTTCCGCCGCCCAGTTCTTCTGCCCCGCATAGCCGCGCCATCCCGCTTCCACCACCCGCGCGCCCAGTTTCCCGGCCAGTTCGGTGGTGCGGTCGGTCGAGCCGCTGTCCACGATCAGAATCTCGTCGCAGCAGGGCAGGCTTTCGATGGCGCGCGCGATGTTGCGCTCCTCGTCCCGGGTGATGATGGTGGCCGTGATCTTCATCCGCTTACAGCCCGCCGGTCGATATCGGCGCAAGGCTGAAACAGAGCAGGAAGACACCCAGAGCCACCCAGCCCAGACGGCGCCGTCCCGCTTGGAGCGGCGTCGCATCGTAGACCAGCGGGTGCCTGCGTCCCAGCACCAGCAGCACCGCTCCCCAAAACGCCCAGCCCGGCCAGAAGAAGTAACCCATCGGCAGCAACAGCAGGCTCAACCCCGTCGATACGCCGCGGTGAAGGCGCGGGAAAAAGGAGTATAGAATGTGGCCTCCGTCGAGTTGACCGACCGGCAGCAGGTTCATGGCCGTGGCGAACATGCCCACCCACGCCGCCCGCGCCACCGGGTGGAGATACAAATCGGAGGAGTGCCACGCCGGGAAAATCGCCAGCCCCAGCAGCCATTGGAGGCCCGGCGTGCCGAACTCCAGGCTGCCCTGATGGCCGATGCCCGGAATCACTTTGGACAAGGAAATCCCCAGCGCCAGGAACGGCAGCAAAAATACGAATCCCGCCAGCGGTCCCGCGATTCCGATATCGAACAGCACGCGCTTGGAATAAATCGGAGAGCGTACGCGGATGAACGCGCCAAACGTGCCCAGCACGGGCGACGGCATGAAATACGGCAGGCTGGCGTCGACCCCGTGATAGACCGCGGCCAGGTAATGGCCAAACTCGTGGGCCAGCAGAATCGTCAGCAGCGTGAGCGAGAACGGCAAGCCGCTCACGAGTCCGGCCGGATGGCGCCAGAACCACGGATACAACTCGAAGCTGCGCTCCAGATCGAACGGCACGTTGCGGTCGAAATCGAACTGCATCGCCGCGCCCACCAGCGAAGTGGAAACCAGCGTCACGATAAACAGCAGCGCATAAAGCCAGTAGCGTTCACGGGGCGGAGCGATCGCTTCGGCCGGCGCCGCCGCGAACGCATCGGCATCGCCGCCCGGTGCGGCAAACGGAAAGGGCGCCGGAGGAAAATCCTGAGTGGACACAGATTCTGGGCACGCAGCCGGCCTACTGCAGCGTCTGCAGTTCCTTGCCCGGCTTGAAACGCACCGCCTTACCGGGGGGAATCGACACCTCCGCGCCGGTGCGCGGGTTACGGCCGATCCCCGTCTTGCGCGGCTTCACGTTGAACACGCCAAAACCCCGCAGTTCAATCCGGTCTCCCTGCTCAAGCGCTTTCTTCATCGACTCGAACACGGTTTCGACCGCCATCTCTGCCTTGGTCTTGGTAATACCGGTGCGGTTGACGACCTCGTTAATGATATCCAGCTTGATCAAAACACTCCTCCTCACGGGCGAGGACCTGCCAAGTTTTCACCTCGCATCGGTCAACCACATGATAAGATTGAATTTATTGCATGTCAAGCGACCGTGTCCCGACTCAGGCAGCCAGCGTGTCGAGCGACCTGTTCCGGCAAGCCTGCGGACGCTTCCCCAACGGCGTCACCATCGCCACGGTAACGGACTCCGGCGGCGCGCCGCACGGCCTCACGGTAAGCTCTTTCAGCTCCCTTTCCCTCGACCCTCCCCTGGTGCTGATCTGCCTCGGCCACGCCGTCACCGTCATCGATCGCTTCCGCGCCGCCGGCTACTTTGGCCTCAGTGTTCTGGCCGAAAACCAGCAGTCGATTTCCGAGCGCTTCGCGCGCCGCGGCCACAACCGCTTCACCGGCGTTCCCTGGCATAGCGGCGAATTCGGAGTGCCGCTGATCGACGGCTGCCTGGCGGCAATGGAATGCGCCGTCGATCGGCGCGTCAGCGCCGGCGATCACGACATCCTGATCGGCCGCATGCTTCGCGCCCACGTCTCCGAAGGGCGGCCGCTGGTGCACTGGGCGGGAAATTATCGCAAGCTGGCGGATTAAAGACGCCATGCCCATAGCGTATTGCCGCGACATCAGAGCCGCCGGGGTAGACCATCGCCTTTCGTGGCCTGTCATGCCTCGCCGCCGTACGGCCGCTTGACAGAAGACGAGAGGCGATCACGTGTCCCGTCCGGGCTTTTTCGCATAATGGAAGTGTGCGATCCCGCTTGCGCTGGGTTCTGACGCTGGCGTTCGCCGGCCTGCTGGGCATCGCCAGCCTGCTCCACTTGAGCGTGTATACGGTGGAAACCCATCGGGCCCGCATCATGCAAAAGCTGAACCTGCGCGGTGTGCCGGAGCTGATCCTCTACGCCGTGCGCAAGGGAATTATTGCGTAAGTCACCGCCGCAGCCGTCAGAGCGGCTTAGGCTGCGGCGGGGGAAGTTCGCGGGCTTCCACGGCGTGGGTGAAACCGCAGGCGCGGTGGGCGCCATCGCAGAAGGGCTTGTTGGCGGACTGGCCGCAGCGGCACAGCGAAATCGCGGTACGGCCGGCGAGGCCGAAGGTCTTGCCGCTGGGGTCTAGAATTTCGAAATCGCCCTCGATTCGAATCGGGCCGTTGTGAGCGATGGTGACTTTGGTTGCCATAGTTTGCAGATCCCATTGTAGCCGGCCGGCCGGCCCGCGGGCATCCGATTGTCCACTTTTTCGGCTCCTCTTCGGCGGTGCAGTCTGGCGCTGGAAGGGCGCTAGGCCGCAAATCGTCGAGGAGCGCGACTGGGTTGCAACTCCGTCATGCACCGTACACGCTGCCCTAATGTTTTTTCGTTTTCGAACCGATAAGAAGACAGTAGGGACGAGCAAAGTTAACCGGGCTCGTTTAACGATCAAGAGCTGCAGCCCATGATGCCGCCATTTTGGTTTGCGGGCCGCGGTGACAACTACGCCTAAGGAGGCTGAAGGATGGAAAGAAGGATCTTCGTAGCACTTCCCGGGCTTGCCGCACTCGCCGCCAGCCAGGCAATCGGCCAAACGCGGGGCACGGACGCACCAAGCGACGAAACCGGACCGCACGTGTCAAGGAAAGCGCTGGTCAAGCATAGCGGGTCGAAGGGGGCTTATAGGGTCCCGAAGAACTCAGTCAAGCAAGCGCAGTACCTGAGCACTCTAACCGCTCTGCTGTCGCTCACTTCTTCACAGCAGCAGCAGGTCGCGGCCATTTACGCCAATGCCGCCGTTACGCGCGCCTCGATTACCACCAGCCTGAAAGCCGCGCGCAAAGCGCTTCGCGACGCCGTAGAGAATAACGATACCGACGGCATCGCTCAGGCTTCGGGGGCGCTGGGCGCCTTAACGGGGCAGTTTGTCTCAAACGGCGCGATTGCCAACGCGGCGGTCTTTCAGCTTCTCACGCCGGATCAGCAAACCACGCTCTCCCAGTTCCAATTCTGAGGCCCGGCGGATTGCGCTTATTATGTCCACCAAGATTCGCAGAGTTCTCTACCTGGCAGGTATTCTTGCCGTAGTCCCGGCAGCCTTGGCGCAGAGACAGGCGATCCCGCTGTTCGACGATACCGTGGTTCAGCAGATCAACCTCACGGTGGGTGCGAGTGACTGGACCTCCCTGCTTCAGAATTATGAATCGGACACTTACTACGGTGCGACGTTTACCTGGAACGGCATTCTCGAGGAGGTGGGAATCCGCCAACATGGCGGTGGAAGCCGGAGCCCTATAAAGCCCAACCTGGACGTAAACTTTGCCTACTACGCCAAGAAACAGACATTTCTCGGACTGCCGTTCATCCTCTTGAAGGCGAACAACGAGGACGCCTCGAATCTTCACGAGTGGCTGTCGATGAAATTGTTCCGAATGATGGGCTTCCCGGCGCCACGCGAAGCCCCCGCGCAGCTTTACGTCAACGGCCAGTATTTTGGCTTTTACATGATCGTGGAGCACGAAAACGCGACGTTCTTGCAGAGAAACCTCGGAGAGAATGGAGGATATCTTTATGAATGGCAATTCGAGGACGATTATGAGTTCCAGAATCTCGGGGCCGACCCGTCTTTGTACGCACAGTTCTTCGAATTGAAAACAGGCCAGACAACTCCCGATCTGCAAACGTTTTGTAACCTTGTGCAGGTGATCGACCAGCCGTCGAGCGCGACCTTCACGGACGCGGAGTTCATCGCCGCCCTATCGCAATACATCGATCCGAAGTCGTTTCTCGCTTATGCGGCGACGGAGAATGTCTTGGCCGAGGAAGATGCCCTCGTAGGCGGCGTTGTCGGCATGAATAACTTCTATTTCTATCAATTCCAGGGAACCACGTTCTACCAGTTGATTCCATGGGATAAGGATATGACGTTCTCCACCTGGAGCCGGGACATCATGACAGGCTTTACCCTCCCGCCGAACATCAACGCCCTGGCGCAACGCCTGATAGCAATTCCCGAATATCTGAATTTCTATCTCGGCCAGGTTTCGAAGGCGGCGAACCTGTTAGGCGGCACGGGCGGTTGGGCGGATACGCAGGTCACATCCGAATACGGGGTGATCGACAGCGCGGCCTCGGACGATCCAAACAAGCAGTGCATGGAATCCGGCGTATTATATTCCTGCGGAGCCTCCGATTTCCAAAATGGCGTGCAGTGGATGCATACATTCCTCGCCTCTCGCTCCACCTTCGTGCTGCAGGAAGCCCAAGCGGACGGGTTCCAGCCAGTCGCCGGCGATCCCCAGATCTCGGCCACGGCGATGGCCGCGCCGAACGACCCTCTGGGATCCGCGGCGGCAATCGCCCTTCCGCGGGGGTACGCCGCGCCCGGCGCCCTGATGAATGTTCTGGGAACGAATCTCGGGCTGGCGTCGCAGGCGTCCGGTGACCCGCTACCTCGCTTGCTTGCGAGTACTTATGTAGCGGTGGAGGGTGTGCGCGCACCGCTCGTGACCACGGCAGACGGGCAGATCGAGATCCAAATACCGGGGGACCTGCCGCCTGGTAGCGCAAACATCGTAGTCTCGGTGGCGGGGGAGATGAGCAATACGTTTGTTGCTGACGTAACGGCCACTCTAGCCGCGATTCTGGCAGTCGTCCACCAATCCGATGGCGCGCCTGTATGCGATGCCGATCCGGCCGTTGCGGGCGAAACATTATTCGTGTACATGGCCGGCCTGGGCGCTGTGAATACCGACTTGAGTCCCGGCGCGGCAGCTCCGGCAAGTCCGCCGGTCTCGACGGTGATTACACCCCAGGTGACTCTGGGCGACATGCCGGTAACGGTCGTCTTCTCTGGGCTCTCACCGGGATTTGTCGGGCTATACCAGGTGACGGTAGTTATGCCTCCGACCCTGCCGCAGGGCGGACTCGCAAACTTGACCGTGATTGCCACTGGCTCGGCAGCGACGTCCATGCCGATTGCACTCGCGACTCAATAAGGATGTGAGGGTCACGTTCGGACTTTGGATCGAGCGCGGCTGTTGCGGTATGCCGGTCCGCAAGAGACCACATCGAGGTTAGCTGGACGGCTGCTGAAGCCTCCAGCCACTACGCGGAGCGCATAGATCCCGTCCGGCAGACCCCAGGGAATCGCGACATCTACCCGGTAGACGCCCGTCCGGCCCGGCGCCAAGCCGGCAAAACGCGTCTCAAGACGCATAGGGCCGAGCCAGACCTCTACCGGCGAAACCACCGGATTAGAAGAGAAGGGCGCCGCCTGACCCGATTCGATGTCCCCTCGGACCTCGCCCAGACCGGTCAGGTAAAGCGAGAGGGCGTCTCCCGGTCTGGCCGGATTCGCACCGCAAAAAAGGCCATGCTGCGTCACCATTTCCAATAGGGAGGGCGCCTCCGGCAATACCGTGATGGCGGTGGAAGCGAACCCGTTCGGCGTGGAAACCTCCAGCGTGACCGGGCCTGAGACACGGTATGGTATCTGGGCTTCGATTTGAGTGGAGGACACGGAGAGCAGCGGCACGGGTTGACCGGCTGCCTTCACCGAGACGCCGCCGAGGCCGGTTGGAAGCGGATAACCCTGGCTCACCGCATCGGTGCCAGCCAGGTCCTGTCCCGAGATAGCGACCAGCGAACCGGCCGCGACCGCCGGCATGTAGTCGCCCTGGCTCAGCACGCTATCGATGGCGATGTGGCTCGCCGCGCCAAGACTCGCCCGATCGATCCGGCTGCCGCCAAGCCCAATGGCGGTTAAGGTGAGCGCCTGACCCTCCACATCCACCCGCAAATAGTGGAAAGCCTGCACTGAGATAGCCGTCCGCGCCGAAGATCCGACCGATTCCAGCACGCCTCCGCCGCCACCCGTGACCACGTATGTTGTGGACGGGGAGGAGGATCCGACGAGCTGGCCGCCGGCCAAAGGGTGCGTGCGCTCGTAGCCGTGCTCGTGTCCGGCCAGCAGAAGTTGAACGCCGTGGCGCTCCACAACGGGGTTGACCAACTGCTCGACCGCCGCGCAAATAGGGTCGCCCAGGTGAAAACCGGTCGGGTAGGGGGTGTGGTGCAGGAAAACGATACGCCAATAGCGGTCCGTGGCGGCGAGATCGGCGTCGAGCCAGGCGAGCATGGCCGAGGCCCTGGCTGTCGCCAGCAAGTTCGAATCCACCGAGACAAGATGCGCATTGCCCCAATCGAAGGAGTAATACCGGCCCAGATCCGCCGCTGGAACGCCGCTCTCCGGCGCGGCTACCACCGCCAGGTACGGCGCCGCGGAGTCGGTATTGTACTCGTGATTGCCTGGCGTCGAAAAGAAGGGCAACCGCGCCATCAGTGGGGCGTTGACCCCAAAATATGCATCTTCAAACTCCTCGAACGTGCCATCCGGGTACGCCAGGTCTCCCACGTGAACCACCATCGAGATGTCCGGCTCGGCGGCCATCAATTGGACCAGGGAGGCTTGCTGGGGCGATTCCGCTCCGCTGTCGCCGAAGGCCAGGAACGAAAACTTGTCCGCCTGTGGCGTGCGGCTCCGGAGTTGGCTGGCATCCGGAACCAGGGCCTGCGGAGCCGTGCGAAACCGGAATGGGCTGGCATCCGCGACCAGAGCCTGGCCGTCCACGGCAACGCTGTAGCGATACAACGTTCCGGGCTGTAAGCCCGTAATGTCCGTCTGGTATTGGTAAAAGGCGGACGCAAGCCCTGTATCGGTGGGCTGAAACGCTTGCATGCTGGCCTGGCGGGTCAAAGAGCCGCCATCGGCGCCAATCACCGTCACGGTTCCCGAACCAGCTTCCTGAGTGGTCCAGAGCACGGATGCCCGGCTCGCCTGCACGTTCTGCAGATAGGGTTGCCGTACGAGGGTCGCCGCGCGCGCCGAACGCGAGAGGCAAAGAGCCGTGGACGCAACCTGAAGAAAACTGCGCCTGGTAAACACTGTTTTGTGCTCGATAGCCCAATTGTCATACTGTCTTTGGAACAAAGGATAGGGTGGCGAAGAGCCGCTGGGACTAAAGCTTCGCGCCTAAAGTACTATAGTTTCGGGGTCAAATCTCGGGCCAATCCGTGTAGCGCACCGATGCGGAAGAGTCCGGCCGAAGTTTCCAGGTCCGGATCGACTTGGGCGAATCCGAATGATCGAGAAAACGCCTTCCTGGGCGGGCTAACCAAAAGATTTTAATATATTTATAATCTGTTATCGACTTGAAACCGCTCGAATGATATCTTCGGTTATGCACGTTACCTTAAATAGCGCTATCGCTTTACGGGGCAGGCGGTACTGGCTTCTCGTACCGGCCTTGTTGATTGGAATTTCAAGCGTCGCTTTCACC
The DNA here is from genome assembly GCA_052325345.1 of Bryobacteraceae bacterium. GTDB lineage: Bacteria > Acidobacteriota > Terriglobia > Bryobacterales > Bryobacteraceae > JBEKYD01. The sequence continues at coordinate 6,936 of JBKQVG010000290.1, read as the reverse complement.
CAGCTTTCGGGTTCGGCGACCATCACCGGTACGATAACCGACGCATCGGGTGCGGTTGTGCCGGGTGCGGACGTGACCATCCGCAACACCGATACTGGCATCGAGCATAGGGTGCAGACCACTGATGCGGGCGCGTATACCGCACCGTTCCTCCAGCCAGGCCATTATGAAGTACAGGCCGGCAAAAAGGGATTTGCCAGCGTGCTGCGCAAGGACCTGGTGCTGCAAGTGGGACAAACCATGAGCATTAATCTGGCGCTGGCAGTGCAGGCGGCGCAGCAGGAAGTGACGGTTGTGGGGTCGGCTCCGGTAGTGGATATGGAAAAGACCGATGTTTCGCAGGTCGTCAGCGAAGCCGAGATGAGCAATCTGCCGCTATCGGGCCGGCGCTGGGACACTTTCGCGCTCTCGACGCCCAATGTCACCAACGACGGTAGCAGCGGGCTAGCCTCCTATCGCGGCATTTCGGGTCTTTACAATTCCAACAACGTCGACGGCGCTAACAACAACCAGGCATTGTTTTCCGAGGGGCGCGGCCGCGCCACTAGCGGCGCGTATGTGTTCAGCATGGACTCCATCATGGAGTACCAGGTGAGCGTATCGAACTATAGCGCGGAACTGGGGCAAGCGGCGGGTGGCGTGGTGAACGCGGTGACCAAATCGGGCACCAACGATTTGCACGGGGACCTGTTCTATTACCTGCGCTACCCCACCTGGAACGCGCTCGATCCGCTTCCCAAATCGCAGGGCAACTACACCCAACCGATCCACCAATGGCAGCAGTTCGGAGCCAGCGTGGGAGGGCCCATCCTTAAGGACAGGCTGTTCTTCTTTGCGACGTATGACGGGTCGCGCAAAGTGAACCCGATCGCCTACACCAGCAGCACCTACAACGCAACCACCAAGGCGCTGCCTTGCCCGGTGCAGGTGACGGCTACGCAGTGCGCCAATGCCAATGTGTTTATGGACGGCCTGCTGGGGACATACCCGCGCGCCACCAATCAAGATGTGCTTTTCGGGAAACTGGACGGCCAAATGACGCCGCGCAACCATATCGCCACCTCGTTCGATTTCATGGACTACAAAGCTCCGAATGCCTACCAAACGGCGCCTTCGTACAACAACAGCTCGATTGGGGCCAACGGGAGCTATATCTATCACGAGCGAGTCTTCATCACCAACTGGGATTCGACCATCACGCCGACGGTGGTGAACAATCTACGTTTCCAATGGGGCCGCGACCTGGAAACGGCGGGGGCCAACGGGGCCGCGCCCTACGTCAGCCTGGCCAGCGATTCGGTGTACGGCGAGAACTACGCGCTGCCGCGCACGGCGGAGCCGGACGAGCACCGCATCCAGATTGCGGACACGCTTTCGGCGAGCCGAGGGCGTCACACCATCAAGACCGGAATCGATTTGAACATCATTCATGAAGTGATGATCAACCTGTACAACGGCACCGGGCAGTACAGCTACACGGGGTCCGGGCCGGCGGCCTTCGCCAGTTGGGTCCTGGATGTGTACGGGATCAACGCCGGCGACGGGTTGACGGGCAGGCACTGGACCAGTTTCACGCAGGTGAACGATCCGGTAACGCACGTCGGAAAGGACGACTTCTGGGAGAAGGACTTCTCCGGTTTTGTGGAAGACAACTGGAAGGCGAATTCCAAGCTGACGGTGAACGCGGGCCTGCGCTACGACGTGTTCGCGATTCCGCAGCCGTCGATGCCCAACACGCTCACGCCGCTGACTACCCTCTACACCTCCACCATCAATATTCCCAAGGGCCAGCTTGCCCCCCGTCTGGGCCTGGCGTATCAGTTGACGCCGAAAACCGTGGTCCGGGTCGGCTATGGCATGTTCTACGCTAAGACCAGCAACTCCACCTACTACGCCACCCGCGTGGAGAACGGGGTGATTCAGCAAACGTTCAGTTGCTCCGTCACGACTTGCCCGGCGCTGGCGTTCCCCAATGTCATCTTTTCCCCGCCGGGACCGGCGATGTCGGCGCCGTTCACCGGCGCGCTGACGCCGCAAGTGACAGCGTTCACGCCGCCCTCGGCCAGCCAGGTTGCGCGCGGCCAGTCGCCGAACTGGTTGGACCCGGTGGTCCACGAAGGCAACGTAACCGTGGAACGGCAGTTGCCTGCCGGACTCGCCGTTTCGGCGTCTTATGTGGTGAGCCGCGGCCTGCGGCTGCCGATCTTCTACGACGCCAACCTGGCTCCCGCGACCACCACCAAGAGCTACGATATTCTCAATTCCAGCAACCAGACGGCGCAGACCGTAACTTTTCCGTACTACACCACGCGTCTCAATCCTAGTACGGGAGAGGTTTTTATCGGGCAGAGCGACGTCAATTCCTGGTACAACTCGATGGTCATCAGCTTGCGCCGGCCGATGCGGCATGGCCTGGAATTTGAGACCTATTACACCCTGGCCAAGTCGTTCGACGGGGCCCAGGTGCTGGGCAGCAGCGGTACCTTCAACGGCACGGACTATCCCATCGATCCCTATAACCGGAAGCAGGAATATGCGCTGTCGGATCTGGACCAACGCCAGCATTTCGTGACCACCCTGGTGTGGGCGCCAACGTTCGGGAGGAGCATGAGCAAGCCGGCCCAGTTGCTGGTGAACGGATGGGTGTTCTCAACGATCGTGACCGAATCCACTGGCCAGCCGGTAACGCCATACACCAGCGGGTACGCTTCCGGCGGTCCGGACGGTGGCGTGACCGGCGGCGTCTCTTACGCGGGCGCCACCAGCGGACGCGCCGGATGGCTGGGCCGCAATTCTTACACCGGTCCCGGATACAACGGTGTCGACTTCCGGCTCGCGCGGCAGTTCCCGATCGGGGAGCGCGTCAAGTTGGCTCTTCAGGGCGAGGCTTTCAACCTGTTCAACCACACCAACGTGGTCAGCGTGAACGCCACTGCGTTTAACTTTACCGCGGCTGGCTCAGGAGCTTGCAGCGGCCATGTCAACGCGTGCTATGTACCCAACGCGCCTTTTCTGGCGCCCACGGCCACCAGCAGCTTGTTATCCGGACCGCGGCAACTGCAGGTATCGGCGCGGCTGACTTTCTGACGGTTCCCTGACACGTGGGGCAGACGATCGTTTTTTGTCGTCTGCCCTTCAGTTTTTGCCTTACAGAGCCGGCACCAGCCGGCACCGTGAGAAACGTCGAAAAGTCAAATTCCAGCCACAGATAAACGCAGATGAACACAGATAAGACCTCTGTTTTCCTTATCTGTGTTCATCTGCGTTTATCTGTGGCTGTTCTTCACAGCTCTTAATTTAGGGCGCGGTTGCCGGTAGATCCCTCTTCCGGCTTTGCTGATCGCTGTTTGCCGACCGCTGACTGCTTTCTCCCCACCGAACTTGCTACAATCCGCGTAGATCGTCGCGCGAGATCCCATGGAAACCGGCACGATTCCCGAGATGCGATATTGCTCGGAGTGCGGCCGCCCCACCGCCCCGGACGAACTGGCTCATTTTGGCGAGCGGCTCATCTGCGGCTCCTGCAAAGACACTTTTGCCCAGAAGCTGCGCGAAGGCGTGGCGCCCGCGGCCGCGGTGACATTCGCTGGATTCTGGATTCGAGTCGGCGCCTATCTCATCGACGCCGTCATTCTCATGGTGGCGCAGGGGGCGGTGCAGATGGCGTTCTTCCCGAGGTTGCTGCGCCCCGAGATGCAGGTGCAACCCAGCTCCACGCCCGAGGAAGCGCTGGCGGCATTCGGCTCGACGCTAGGCGTGTTCGCTATGTCCATTCTCGCCAGCATGGTCGTGTGGTTGCTGTATGAAGGTTTCTTCGTGGCCCGGTTTGCCGCTACCCCGGGCAAAATGGCGCTGGGCCTCAAGGTGGTCCGTCCGAACGGCGGCCCGGTCGGCGTGGGCCGCGCCTTCTGCCGCTATCCTGCAAAGATTGTGAGCTCCATTCCCCTATTGATCGGCTTCATCATGGTGGCGTTCGATTCGGAGAAACGCGGGCTGCATGACATGATCTGCGATACGCGCGTGGTAAGGACGCGCACCTGATATTGCTCGATGCCCGTTCCCTGCGCCCGCTGTGACATGCCCTTGCCAAAGGAGGAACTGGCCGCCGCCGATATGGCGGTGTGTACCCTATGCGGCGCGGAAAATCGCATTCGCCTTTTCCCGGCCGCCTTTTCCCGTCCGGCAGACGCCCGGCCGCAAGCGGCGGCCGAGGGCGAAGCCGCCTGTTTCGACCACCCCGCGAAGCGCGCCGTCGCCGCCTGCCAGCAGTGCGGGCGCTTTGTGTGCCAGCTCTGCGCGGTGGGGTTCGGCGGGGAAACCTGGTGCCCGTCCTGCGTGGCGGCGGGCAGCGGACGCGCGCGCGTAGCCAGCCAGGTTACCGCGCTGACGCTTTTCGACAGCATCACGCTGACCATTCCGTTCGCGGCGCTTTTGTTCTGGCCGCTCACCGCTCTCACCGCGCCCTGCACCATTGCGCTCGCGGCCATGACCTGGAAAAAGCCGCTGAGCCCGGTGCGCCGCTGGCGCTGGCGTTTCTTGGCCGGAATCGGAGTTTCGCTGGTGCAACTGGGCCTCTGGGTTTGGCTCGTCGCATATATCGTGGCGCGGATCGCCACGGGACGGTGATGGCCATGGCGCCCAGCCAGCGGTACCGCAAGCTCCCCGGCCGCCGGCGTGGAATGTTTCGCGGCGCCAGCGTGTGGTTGGCCGCGGACCACGTGCTGCTGGTGAAGTCCCTTCGCTTCCGCGAAGAATATAAGCGCTACTATCTGCGCGACATTCAAGCCATCGCCACCGCCAGTGCGCCGCGATTTCATCTCTCCATGCGGTCGATTGTGCTGGCGCTGGTCTGGTTGTTCGTTTACCTGGTCGCCGCCAGCGCTGAGCGTTTTTCGGGCGCGCACCTCACTATCTATCTGTGGGTAGTGGCGGCGCTGCTGACCGTCACATGGGCGATCGTCTCGGCGGCGTTCAGTTGCCGCTGCCGCATTTATACCGCCGTCAGCTCCGACGACCTCCCCTCGGTTTATCGCTCCTGGACGGCGCGCCGATTCGTAGCCGAATTGGAGCCATCGATCGCCGCCGCCCAGGGAACCCTGGAAGGCAACTGGGCCGAAGCGGTGGAGAGTTACACGGTTGGCCCGCCGCGAACCCTGCCCCCAGAAACTAGCGCTGACGCCTTGCCGGGGTCCATCATGGCTGACCCTCCCCGCCCTTGGGCCGCCTACGCCTTCATCGCCAGCCTTGTGGCCGGAGGCGCGGCGGACTTTCTGCTGCCGGGTTCGCCTGGCCGGATGGCGCAGTGGGTTCTTCCCTGGTTCACGCTCTGCCAGGCCGCCAGCACGGTTGCGGTTCTGGTGACGTGCCGGCGCGGGGAACTGCGGCCCGCCTGGCGAAGTCTCGCCGTCGTGGCGCTGATCGCCATCGGGCTGACGTACCTGGTGAACTCTTCATTTGGAGTGCCGGCGACTATCGGCCGGCAGTCCCGGCAATCCCCTCCTGGCATTGACCAGCTTCCTTTGGAAAGAGCGTTGGCCCGGTTTGCCGACATCTCCACGGATTTCGCGGCCGCGCTCCAGGTGCTGCTGGCGATGGCGGGGACGGTGCTCCTGGCCACCGGGCGACAGTCCGGGCCGCCCGGCATGACGCAGCTTAAGTTATGACGCCGGGTTTCCAGCAGCGCTGTTGGAATCACGAAGACCGCGAAGCGGTGTGCCGCTGCCCGCAGTGCGGGCGCAGCTATTGCCGGGAGTGCGTGAGCGAGCACGAATCGCGGCTGTTGTGCGCGGCATGTCTGAAGGCGCTCGCCGGACGGCCCGTGCCGCGCCGGCGTTCGCTGCGCCGGCTGGCGCCGGCCGCCCTGGCGCTGGCGGGAATCGTGACGGCATGGGCGGTCTATTTTGCCGGTGCGGAAGTAGTCATGACCTTGGTGGACCGATCGGAGCGCAGCCAATGGCAGAGTCGTTAGGGCAGGCCGCCTCGATCCTGGTGTGTGAAGACGGTACGCGCCTGCTCCGCCAGGCGCCACTCGAAACCTTGCTCCTTCACTGGATGGGAAGCGTGCCTTTTGGGCTCGGTCTGCTGGCGGTCTGGTCGGACATCACCCAACCGCGCTTTCCCGATCTGCGATGCGCCCTGGAAACGTTGGTGCTGGCGCTGCTGTGGATCTGGATGCACTGCTGGCGCGCGGTCTTCGCGGGCCGGCTGCGCCGCCAGTTGAGTGGGGCGCCGCCGCCGCCCTGGACGTGGCGGCGAATCTGGCGCCTGGTGCTGGCCCAGAGCTTCGTCGCCGGCAGCAAGCTCATTTTTCTGCCGCTGGCCCTGCTTTCGCTAGCGCCTTTCGCCAGGGTCGTCTCGGCGTACCGCTACGCCGCCGTGCTCGGCGACCGCGAAGACTTGGATGCCTTGTCGCTGAGCGCGGCCTCCCGCCGGCTGGCTCGTATCCGCACGCGGCTCGGTTGGAGCATGATGGCGCCCCTGTTGCTGTTCCGCGCCGTCGCTCTGGTGAACGTGGCGCTGGCCCTTGCCATCCTCCCTACGCTGGTGCGCCTGCTCACCGGCTACGAATCCAGCTTCAGCCGCAGCGGTGTTCTCTTCATCGCCAATTCCCTGTTCGTGCTGCTCGTCTTTACCGCCGCCTGGCTGGCTACCGATCCGCTGGTACAGGCCGTCTACACCGTGCGATGTTTCCAGGCGGAATCGCTTGAGACGGGCGAGGATGTGCTCGCCGGCTTGCGCCGCATTCGCTCCCTGGCAGCGGCTGTGGTGCTGCTTCTGCTTGTGGGGCAGGCGATTCGCCTGCCCAGTGGGGCCGACCCCCTGGTCCGCAGCCGGCCCCCCGGCCGGCTTGCCGCAAGCGGCAATCGTTTGACCCCTCGGGAGAAGAGTGGGTCCGGGGGGACCCGCGCGGACCAGGGGGTCCGCCCCACCATCGAT
>JBKQVG010000289.1:0-4574 GCA_052325345.1 Bryobacteraceae bacterium | reverse complement strand
CTCGGGACGAAACGCGCCAGCGGGATCATCTCCAAGGCGGCCACCAACCGCTTGGCCGGCTCGGTCAGTTCCCCGAGTTCTTCCTCCAAGACCGGGACCAGCGCGGTCTGCAGCACGTGAACAAATTGCGTAATCTGCTGGCGAAGGGTAAGATACATATGGGCATCCGGAGCGGACACTGATCGCCGAAAACCTCGGAAACGTCCCGTCTGTCCCCAGGTTCATGCCAAGTATCCAAAACGATGCAGGCCTACTTCGTGAACTTCATCAAAGCGTTCAACCCGAACGGCTCCGGCCTGCCGGACTGGCCGGCCTACCGCGCCGACGATCGTTACCAGCGGATGCGTATCGACGTGAAGTCTCAAGCCGAACCCGAAGGGGACCGCGAGCGCTATCTCGCGCTGGAGGCGGCGACGACAGCGCGATAACCGTCGCCCTGCGATAAGAAGTGGGAGGTGAGCTATCGATCGAGAGCGGAGACGCGTACCGCCATCGCGAAATTGAAGCCATGTGCATGAAAGCAGGTTGGCGCTCAGTCTGTCTAGAAACGGCTGCCGTTCGCGGCCGCGAAGACCGAACCGCATTGGCTACCGATATTTACGGATATCGCTTGTCTGAAGCGGGTGCCTTTGTGGGCCCATTCCAAAGTTTGGCGACGATGCAGCATTGTTGAATGCGCGATGGGGGGATGCTAGCGCGATTTCAAGGTGTATCGATTCGGAAGCCGGCGTCGCCCAATATAACTTCCGGATGCGCCGTAATACAGGACGTAACGACCTACAGGATGGGTTAAACTTAGCTGATTCACCGACATGCCGCTCTCTCCAGGCACAAAACTCGGTCCCTACGAAATCACTGCGCCCCTCGGCGCGGGAGGGATGGGTGAAGTGTACAAGGCGCGGGACACTCGCCTAGACCGCCTCGTTGCCATCAAGACTTCGAAGACCGAATTCTCCGAACGCTTCGCGCGCGAGGCTCGCGCGGTAGCGGCTCTGAACCATCCGAACATCTGCCAGCTTTACGATCTCGGGACTCTACCCGAGGGCGGCAGCTACCTGGTGATGGAGTTCATCGACGGCTCGCCCATCGCCCCGGTCGATTCCCCACGCAGGCTGCTGGATCTCGCCGTGCAGATTGCGGACGGCATGGCGGCGGCCCACGCGGCAGGTTTCACGCACCGCGATCTGAAACCCGATAACATCCTAATCACCGGGCCCCAGACTCCCCTTCCCGGCCGGGTCAAAATTCTCGATTTCGGATTGGCCAAGCACGCAGCGTCAATCCCGCAAACGGAAGCCACGCAGACCATCGCTGCCGTCACCAATCCCGGCACCGTGATGGGGACCGTGGCCTACATGAGTCCGGAGCAGGCACGCGGCGAAGAGGTCGACTCCCGCAGCGACCAGTTTTCCTTCGGCCTGATCGTGTATGAACTGGCGGCACGCAAACGGGCATTCGCGCGCCCGAGCGCAGCCGAAACCATGGCGGCCATCATTCGCGATGAGGCCGAGCCCCTGCCCCCTGCCGTACCCGCACCCTTGCGCTGGGTAGTGGAGCGGTGCCTGGCGAAAGATCCGGCCGAGCGCTACGATTCCACGCGCGATCTCTATCGTGAGTTGAAGCATGCCCGGGAACACCTATCGGAAAGCAGCGCGAGTGGTCAACAAGCTGCGCAGCCAGCGATGCCCCGTCCTCGGTGGCATGGAATCGTGACCTTCGCAGTGCTGGCCACCGCGTGCGCGGCGGGAGCGTTCTTCTTCCTGCGCAGCACGCACTCCGACTCGCCGTCGTTCCAATCCCTGACCTTCCGGCGCGAAATTATCTCGAATGCGCGATTCGCACCCGATGGAAAAACGGTCGTCTACGATTCCACCGAAGACGGAGTGAAGTATCATATTTATTCCGCGCAGCCGGGCAACCCGGAGCGTCGCGATCTGGGCATCGACGCGAAACTCCTCGATGTATCCAGCACGGGCCAAATGGCTCTGCGCAACGCCTCGGGAGAATTGCAGAGTGCGCCGGTCGCCGGGGGCGCGCCACGCACAGTCGCCGAGGGCGTCTCCTCGGCGGCATGGTCGCCCGACGGCAAAGAACTCGCGATTGTCCGCACGATCGATGGCCACAACCGCCTGGAGTACCCGGCCGGAAAGGTGCTCTACCAGTCTCCCGGCTCCATCTACAATCTCCGGATTTCGCGCGACGGCCAAGTGGTATACCTGGCGGATTACCCCTTGCGGGGTGACGCTGCCGGCTTCGTGCGGATGATCGACACTGCCGGCAAGGCGACGACTCTCTCTCCGCACTGTGACAGTCTGTTAGGCCTTTCCAATCCTAAGGACGGGGACGGCGTTCTCTATTCGGCCAGCACGGAAGGTTCGGAAGTCGCGCTGTATCTCGCCAGCAGGACTGGACACGTCCGGAGGATCGCCGGCTTCCCCGAATGGTATGTGCTGCACGCCGTCAACGCGGTGGGGGAAATGCTGCTCAAGCGCTGTTCATTACGAGGGTTGATGTTTGTATCCGAATCACCCTCTTCGCCCTCTAGGGACCTTTCCTGGCACGATTATTCAAGTCCCGCGGATCTCTCGACGGACGGCAAGTCGGTTTTGTTCCTGGAGGGCGGCTTCGCATCCAGAACCGACTATGAAATCTACTTGACCTGCGATCGCACGGTTGGATATTATGAGGTATCCATGGTCTTTAGATCTGGGCTCAGAACGTGGATCGCGCGGGGAGACACCGCCCTGCGCGCGCCGACGCGGAAACCGGGAGGAGGCACACGATGAACATCCTGTTGTGGGTCCTGCAGGTCCTCGCCGCGCTCCTATACGGAGCGTCGGGCGTCATGAAGGTCTTCATGTTCGACAAGGTAAGCGAGGGGGTCCCGTCCTTTGGTGCGTTGCCGCGGGCAGCCTGGATGGGCCTCGGCATCCTCGAACTCGTCTGCACGGTCGGGCTGATCGTCCCCGACGCCCTCCACTGGCATCCGGCGCTCACAGTGGTGGCCGCCACGGTCCTGACGATCGAGAGCCTCGTGTTCGTATGGGTGCACGCCAAGTACGGCGAGATCACGACCATCATCTTAAGCGGCGCGCTGGGCCTCCTCATGGCGTTCATCGCGTACGGCCGCATAGTCCTGAAGCCGATCTTCTGAACGGCGGGCCGGAGCTGGTCGGACTGCAGCCGTGACTTTACTGGAGAGCCGGTCACCTAAAAACTCGCGCAGAACTCGCCGAAGAGCTCCTATTCTCCAGACTGAATTCCGGTTGGTGTCCCCCAAGTCCGGATCTGGGAAGTTACTCCAAGCACCTCCGGCGGCGTTACGGGGCACTCGGGCCTGTCCGGCGGCCGTCAGAACGCTACCGATATCGGGTCTTAACACTGCCGCGGTAAGTCATTCTACGAATCGGCGACTACGCGCTCATATGGATTGCTTCCGGCTGGCCGGCTTACTCGCGGCAGAGCGTCAGAAAGCCTCTGCGATTAGTGATCGACTTTCACTCCATCGTGATGACGACCTTGCCGTTGTGAGTGCCTGCGCCAAAATGACGAAAGGCTTCGCGCGATTCACTCAGCTTATAAGGGCCGTCGATCACGGGGATCAGATGTCCGGCTTCAAAACGTTCGTTCAGATATAACAGGTCTCGGTTTTGCTTCAGCATGATCAAGCGGACGGTTTTGCCTGTGGTTCTCCGAATGCACCATCCGAAAATTGGAAACTGCAACAGTCGGAACATGTTTCCACCGACTGTGGCATATGTTCCTTCGGAACTGAGCGAACGCGTGTATGCGAAGGGGGGCGGCGCTCGGACAGCCTGAACTAATACCTTTTCGATAGAAAGAAAAGGGGACGGAGCCGACTGGCACAATATCGGAACCCGCCCGACAAGGCCGATTGCAGCCGCAGGATAGGGAATCGCTTGGCGCGATTGGGCTTACCCGACTGAAGAGCGGCGGAAGCAGCCGCGGGGGGTCGCCGCTCGGTGACGAGCGGAATGGGAGCGCGGCTTAATTCGCAAAATCTTGTTGTAAGAATGAACCTGCCATTTAGGCGGAAGGCGCCAGCAAGGCAGTCCGCGAAGACCCCGCGGCAGGCACAAAAAGGGGACAGAGCCGATTGCTACCTTTTCAGTGGAGTGAAAAGGTGCAAGATCAGGCTGACCCGGTTTCGGTGGTTAGGCTGACCCGGTTTCGGTTTCAGTTCGGTTTCAGTTCGGTTTCGGTTCGGTTTCGGTTCGGTTTCGGTTCGGTTTCGGTTATTTCACTCGGTGGTACACGTCCTTGCGGGTGTGTGCGGGACAGACCGCGCTTTTCCCGATTCCGCGGCCAGAAATCGGGCACATAGCGAATGCCGCTCCAGAGATGTCTTTCCGACATCGGGCACGAGAAGTATCGCGGCTTCCGGGGCTGCTCTCGGCCGGTGACGGCGAAGAAGTGTCGAGAAGAATCTCCAAACTCCTGATGTCGTGGAATTTGGGTTGAGCCAGGGTTCGGCGGTGAGGCGGTGGGACAGACCATCGTTTTTCGTGGTCTGTCGGGCCCTCGCCAAGGCGTAACAGCCTGACAGACGACAA
>JBKQVG010000288.1:0-2702 GCA_052325345.1 Bryobacteraceae bacterium | reverse complement strand
ATCAAGACCCGCGGCATGAAGGAAAACATCCCGAGCTGAAATCGAAAGTGATCACGCCGGACGTGGTCTTGCAGCCGCACAATGCTTCGCTGCAATTGGCTTTCTACACCGGCAAGCAGTTTCCCGCCGAATACCGGGACGACATCTTTGCCTCCGAGCATGGCTCCTGGAACAAGTCGGTGCGGACGGGCTACGAATTGATTCGGGTGCCGCTGCATCAAAGCGGGCACGCCAGCGGCGAGTACGAAGATTTCCTTACCGGATTCGTGTTGGACGACGGCAGCGTGTGGGGCCGGCCGGTGGGCGTAGCCGTGGCGCAAGATGGCTCGCTGCTGGTGAGCGACGATGGCTCGAACTCGATTTGGCGGGTTAGTTACGGCGGCAAATAGGCCTGCGGTTGTCGGTTAGAAGCTTCTCAGGGCGAGACCCAAGGCCTCAGGTCTCCCGCGACTCCCTTTTTAATACGTGCGCTGACGCGCCGGGCGCGGGCGACCTGAGCTACAAGTACGGCGAGCGATCGCGGCTACTCGTCTTGCGGCACTGGTTCGGCGGCGTTGGCTGGCACCTTCACCGGGTCGGTATGGAACTCGATCGCATTGTTGGCACCCGATTCTAGCCGCGTGACTACCCGCCAGTTCACTTCGTCCGTGTGGGGATAATCCAAGCGGAAATGCGCGCCACGGCTTTCGGTGCGCCGTAAAGCGGCTGTGGCTAGAATCCGGCCGAGCAAAGCCAGGTTTCGCACCGAAAGCGCGCTTTCCAGCTCATTGCCGCGCTCCTTGTCGGATGCGCGGGCCTTATCGTCCAGGCGCATCACTTGCGCGTCCTCGCGCTCGATGCGCTCGTATTCCGTGAGCGCCTCCAGGAGCGTTCTCTCTTCGCGTATGGGACCCAGTTTATTGTGCGCGAGCATGCGGCACGCCGTGCGCACGTCAGACTGCAATGGACCGCGGTCGCGGCGCATCAAGTCCGCAAGCCAGGCGCTCTCCTCTTTGGGAATGGCGTCGTCCGCAATCGCCGGCAGATTGGCGCGAGCCTCTTTTACCAACGCCGACGCGCGCCGCCCGGCGCGCCGTCCGAAGACCAGCGAACTCGACAACGCCGAACCGCCAATGCGGTTGCCGCCGTGAATCCCGCCCGCGGTTTCGCCCGCGGCGAAAAGGCCTGCCACTGGAGTTTTGCCGTCGATATCGATCTTGAGCCCGCCGAGCCAAGTGTGGCTGCCAGGCGCTACCTCCAGCGGCACCTTGGCGATGTCGATGCCCTGGTGCAGGCAGGTCTTGTAAACATACGGGATCATCTTCTGGATCACTTCGAGCGGAACCTTGGTGGCGTCCATGAAGATTCCGCCGGTGGAGGTGGCGCGCCCGGCGTGAATCTCCTGCGCCATCGCCAGAATGACTTCGGAACGCGTGGACTTTTCGGCGGTCTCGGGAAAGTAGCGCTTCAGGAACTCCTCGCCATTCTGATTGCGGAATACGGCGCCGGCGTTGATGAAGCCGGTGGGGTGCGGGGCGAAGCCAAACAGCTCGCGCGGCGAGGTACACATGGCCTGGAAGTCGATCATCTCGATGCCCAGCAACGGGACGCCGGCGCGAAAGCCCAAGACGTAGCCATCGCCGGTGACCTGGGGCGGATTGTCGTTCACGTAGAAGAGGCCGCTGCCGCCGCCGGTGCAAATGATCGTTTGCTGGGCGGAGTAGATGGCCAGCGCGCCGTTCTGGTAATCGACGCCCCAGGCACCCACCACGCGGCCATCGCGCACGATGAGATCCATGATGGCGGTGATCGAATGCTTGTCGATGCGGGCGTCGGCGCGCAATTTTTTCGACAACACCTTGGTCACCATGTTGCCGGTGAAGTCGTAGTTGTGGACCGCGCGCGGGCGCGAGTGGCTGGGGAACATCTTGAGGTCCAGCTCGCCGTCGGGGCGGCGGACGAAGTCGGCGCCCCAGGATTCCAGGTCGCGGACGACTTGAACGATGTCGTAGACCCAGACGCGGGTGAGGTCCGGGTCGATCAGTTCGCCGCCGTATTTCAGGATGTCCTGGAGATGCAGTTCGGGGCTATCGTCCTTGCCCATGGCGGCTGCGAATCCGCCCCGGGCCACGGTGGTTGTGCCGCTGGTGGCGCGGCCCTTGGTCACCTGAATGACGGGAACGCCGGCGTCGGCGCATTCGAAAGCGGCCATGGTGCCGGCCGCGCCACCGCCGACAATGAGCACGTCGGTGCTATAGCGAACGACGGGAATCTCGGTTTGATTTGTGGTCATCGGGTTGGAGTTGGCACTTTGGCGATTTTGGCGATCTCGACAAACGCGTTCACGCAAGCTTCGGCAAACCTGGGATCGTTGATGTGTAGCGGGAAAACTTCCAGTGGGATCTCCGGCTTGAGGCCCGCCCTGAGGGTGTCCGTGAACGCCTGGTACTCCTCCGGGCGCCGCCACGGGCCGCGGTCGTTGCCGGCGAGATCCCTGGCACGGAGCTTGGTGTGTTCGCTGAAACCTTCGTACGGAATCAGCACCCGGACCGGCCCTTTCGCGGCGTTGAGGCGCTCGGCGATGAGGATGCCAAGCTTCTCGAACTCCTCGGCGTTGGTGCGCATCAGGAGATTCTGCGCGTTGTAACGGAAGAACTCGCGGTCGCGATAACGCTCGGGCAGCACCTGGCCGGCCCAGAAGTTCACGTGGTCGATGGCTCCGG
>JBKQVG010000287.1:0-14230 GCA_052325345.1 Bryobacteraceae bacterium | reverse complement strand
CGAAAACGATCGTAGAAGGAGCCGTCTTGACGCTTACCGACCAGGCCGGACTGCTCCGATTGCTCGAGAGTGAAGCGCCGCTCCGTAAATAGCCGGACGAGGCCGCCGCGCCCGGAATAGCCCAGGCCGAATTCTTCAGCGGTCTCCGCGGCCACGCCGCGCCGCGCCAGGTAGGCACGCGCCGCATCGCCGGCGGAGGCGTGTAAATTAGCGCGAAACGTCTGCGCCGCTAGTTCGTGCATCTCGAACAGGGCGGCTCGCATGCGGGAATCGTCGTCGGCGTACTGCGAGCGCTTCGGCATGGGAACCCCGTAGCGCTCTGCCAGAGACTTGAGGGCCTCGAAGAAACTCAGTCCCTCTTTCTCCATGACGAACTTGATCACATCGCCGGCAGCGCCGCAGGAGAAGCACTTGTAAAACTGGTGAACGACATGAACCGTAAACGAGGGCGTTTTCTCGTTGTGAAACGGGCACAGCCCCATGTAGCGGCTGGGACCGGACTTTCGCAGCCGTACGTATTCACCCACTACGGTTTCGATCCGCACCACGCTCTTTAATTGCTCGGCAAACTCCATGGGGTCTCTTTCCCGATATTATCCCGCAGACAAAACCGGCAGGTTATCCGGGCGACCCACGAGGGTTATCCAAAGTTATCTTGACTCTCGGTAGTGGTGGGGCCCTACACTTCAGTCCATGATAGGGACGGTTTTCGCGGATCTCGAGCCCCTAACCCGCGTGAGCATTGCCTCGGCGCCTTTTATCGCGGCGTTGCTGCTGCGTTTGGTCTTCGGCCGCAACCGGCTGACGGGTTCCCTGATCACTTTCACCATCGGCTGGTTCGCCATGAACGTGCTCCTGGCGCCGTCTTCGGAGACGATGCGCCAGAGCTTATATTCCCTCCCCGGCCGGCTTTTTCGCTGATCGGCACGGCTGGTCCGGTGGTACCGAGGTGGTTGACTCCGCCGCCCGACTCCTCTATGTTTGTCCTGATGGAGACTAGTATGCTAACGAGACTCGGAGGCTTGGTTCTGGTTCTGGCGCTGGCGGGCGGCGCGCAGGCTCAGACAAAAAAACGTGTGGCAGTGATGAACTTCGACTACGCCACGGTGATATCCAGCGTACGCCAGCTATGGGGATCGGACCAGGACGTCGGCAAGGGAATAGCCGATTTGCTGGTGGACCGGCTGGTGAATGACGGCGCCTATTCCGTCATCGAGCGCAAGGA
This sequence comes from Bryobacteraceae bacterium, assembly GCA_052325345.1. Classification (GTDB taxonomy): domain Bacteria; phylum Acidobacteriota; class Terriglobia; order Bryobacterales; family Bryobacteraceae; genus JBEKYD01. The sequence goes on along the minus strand of JBKQVG010000287.1, from coordinate 13,005 downwards.
ACTCGACAAGGTGCTGGCGGAGCAGAATTTCTCCAACAGCGACCGGGCCGACCCCACCTCGGCGGTCAAGATCGCCCGCATTCTGGGAGTGAACGCCATTATCATTGGAAGCATCACCCAGTTCGGGCGTGACGACAAGAAGACCGACGTGGGCGGCGGTGCGCTGGGCGGCGTGACCGGGCGTTTCGGGCTGGGTGGCGTGCGCAAGTCTCAGTCCACGGCCACGGTGCAGATTACGGCGCGGATGATCGACACCAACACGGCGGAGATCCTGGCCAGTAAAACGGGGAAGGGCTCATCGTCGCGTTCCGGAGGGGGACTCCTGGGCGCGGGCGGCGGCGGCGGGTCCGAGGGCGGCGCCGGGATCGACATGAAGTCTTCCAATTTCGGGGCCACCATTCTGGGCGAGGCCACCACCAAGGCGGTCGCCGATCTGTCCACCCAATTGAGTGCGCTCGCGGCGCAACTCCCGGCGGAAACGCTTTCCGTCGAGGGCATGGTGGCCGATGCCTCTCCGGACGGCACGCTGATCCTGAACATTGGTTCGCGCGCCGGCCTTAAGGTGGGCGACACGTTGCAGGTCAAACACCCGGGGCGCGAGATCCGCGACCCCTCGACCGGGAAAGTGTTGCGTCGGATCGAACAGAGTGTCGGAACGGTCACGATTACCGAAGTCGACGAAAGCTCGGCAGTGGGCAAGTTCGCTGGCCCGGGCACACCGCAAGTCAAAGACACGGTTTCCAATAAGTAGGAAAGTATGGAATTAAGCGTCGGTTCGACGGTCGGCGACTACCAGATTATCGACATTCTGGGCGCCGGCGGCATGGGCAAAGTGTACAAGGTCCGAAACGTGATTTCGGACCGGGTCGAAGCCATGAAGGTGCTGCTGCCGGATCTTGGCCAGGCGCCCGAGCTGGCGGACCGCTTCTTGCGCGAAATCAAGGTGCAGGCAAGCTTGGAGCACCCCAACATCGCCGCGCTGCATACCGCTCTGCGGGTGGACAACCAGCTCATCATGTTGATGGAACTGGTGGAAGGCGAGACGCTCGAGCAAAAGCTGAAGGCCGGCCCCATTCCGGTGGCCCTCGCCGTGGACTATATTCGCCAGGTATTGTCGGCGCTCGAATACGCGCACGCGCGGGGCGTGGTTCACCGCGACATTAAGCCCGCCAACATGATGTTGACGCCCTCCGGCGTGGTGAAGCTGATGGATTTCGGTATCGCCAAGGCGTCCGGCGACCACAAACTGACCATGACCGGCACCACCATGGGCTCGCTCTATTACATGTCGCCGGAACAGATCAAGGGGGCCGCCACGCTGGACGCCCGCGCCGATCTTTACTCGGTTGGCGTATCGCTCTACGAGTTGGCGACCGGCAAACGGCCGTTCGACGGAGACAGCCAGTTCGCCATCATGTCGGCGCATTTGGAGAAGGTTCCGCTGCCGCCGATCACGCTCGATCCATCCATGCCGCAGGCGCTCAACGACGTGATCCTGCTGGCGGTGATGAAGGACCCGACCCAGCGTTTTCAGACCGCGACCGCCTTCCGCAACGCTCTGGGAGCCGTGCCCGCCGGCGCCGGAATGGCGACCGCCGTTCCGGCCAGTCCTCCGCCGCTGGCTGCCCCTACGCCGCCGATGGCGATACCGCCGGCTCCCTACATGGTTGCTCCCACTCCGCCGCCGGCCCGGCGCAGCCACCGTGGCATGTGGATGGCGCTGGGTGGACTGGCAGCCGCGGCCGCGGTAGTCGCCGCGATCCAATTCGGCCCGTGGCGCGCGAGCAAGGCCGCCCCGCAGAGCATGTCTCCACAGGTCACGGCCCCCCCAAGCGCGGCGCCCGCGAGTCCGCCGGAAACAAACGCGCCGGGCGCGGCGAGTTCTCCAGCGGCGGAGGCGCCGGCCAGTGCGGCGCCAGCCTCCGCGCCGCCGCCCGCCAATTCCGCTCCGGCCGCGCAGCCCACGGCGCCGCCGGGCCGGATTGCGTCCACGCCGCTACAGGATAGGCCAGTCCAGGCTGAGCCCGCACAGCGCCAAAGGTGGGATTCCATGCCGCCCAATCGGGAGCGGCGGTTTCCCGGCGAACGCGCCGACCGCCCGCCGCGCAATCAGCCCTACGAAACGAACGACCGGCCCGCAGTCCGCCAGTCGGAACCCGGCGAGCGTCGTGAGATCCACGAGCAGGCCGTCCCGGTCGACGCCCGTGCCCTGCGCGAACAGCGCGAGTTCCACCAGATGCTCGCCGCTCGCGCCACCGTCGTCCGGGCGAGTCTCCGTACCATGGAGGAGTCGCAGAGAGCCCACGGCATGAATCTGCGTGCCGATATCCGCGAGGCGCAGTCGCTCATGGATGCGTACCTCCAAAGCGCCACCGAAGACCTGAACCAGTTGGACCTTCCGGCCGCCCGCAACGACATGGAAAAAGCGGAGCGGGAGATCGAAAAACTGGAAAGGTTCCTGGGCCGCTAAGGGACTGCCACGAAATAACCACCCCAATCCGCGCCCTAAACGCAGCGGCCGCGGAACTCGTGGCGACAACCGGTTGCAGGCGAAAACGCCTGCTCCGCAACGGTGGATCCATAGTTTGCGGGCGCGGTGGAGTAGGCCTTTGGCCTGCTTTCACCTCTGCCACGGGCTGCTACGCCCCTTTCGGGTAGCAACCCAGCACGCGCAGAAAATCCGCCAGCTCGCGCAGGTGCCCCAGCGCATTGCGCACCGGCGGGGCATCCACGTGGCCCAGAAAATCCACGTAGAACAGATATTCCCACGGCTTTCCACGGAGCGGACGCGACTCGATTTTCGTCAGGCTCAGGTCGCGCAAGGCGAATGCGCTCAGCGCGCGAAACAGCGCCCCTGCCTGGTTGTGCAGGCTGAACACAAGGGAAGTCTTCCACGGCGTGCTCGGCTTGGCCGGAACCGCGTGGCGGAGCGCATAAGCGGAGGTGCGGAGCAGAAAGAAGCGGGTGAAATTCTGGCGATCGCTTTCGATCGAGCGCCGCAAAATGCGGGCGCCGTAGATCTCGCTGGCCACCGAACTGGCGATGGCGGCGGCGTCCGTAAGGCCCTCCTCCATCACCATTTTCACGCTGCCGGCAGTGTCATAGAATGGAATTCTTTCGACCTGGGGGTTTTTTTGAAAGAAATCCAGACATTGGTTCAAAGCCACCGGGTGGGAAAAGACACGCTTAATTTGCGAGAAGCGCAAATTTTTCGGCGCAATCAAATTGTGGACAATACGGACGCTGGTTTCGGCCATGATCGGCAGCTCGTGACCGAGCAGGTGATCGTAGTTCTCATGCACCGATCCAGCCAGCGTGTTCTCAATCGGCACCACCGCGCCCACAGCTTTACCCTCCGCCAGACTCCGAAATACGTCCTCGAACCGGAGGCACGGCAGCACCGGGCTATCGGCGCCAACCAGTTGGCGGATAGCCACCTCGCTGAACGCGCCGCGCTCCCCCTGAAAAGCGATAGATCGAGCCGATATGGCCTTCATAAACCGTCCCTATTTCGGCAGGGCATAGCTTTTGTTCCGTATTCGGAACAAAAACGGCCGATTTCGATTGCTGTAGTTTTTGCCATGTCTTATAATTCCGCTTGGTCCGAAAGGGGCCGTCCCGTCGTCCCTTCGGAGGAGGAAAACGGTTTCGTGGAGCGCCCAGGAGAAAGACTAAAACGAGTTCGGGAAAAGCTGGGCCTCACCTATCGAGATGTGGAGCGCGCCAGCCAGCAGATCGCCCAGCACCGCGGTAACGACGAGTTCGTTATCGCTCTGAGCCGCCTCGCGAACATCGAGAACAAGGGCACCATCCCTTCGATCTTCCGAATGTACACCCTTTGTGCCGTGTATCGCCTGGAAATCGGCGAGGTGCTGACCTGGTATGGCATCCCGAGCGGGGAGCTAGTGTCGGAGGGCATGCGGATCAAACACCGGGCCACCCACGCTGCCGGGTTTGGCCACCAGCGGGAAGTGACGGTGCCTTTGCCCCTGGACGCTCCCTTGGATCCAGCCAAGACCACCTTTCTGAGCCAGACCATCCGCAAATGGGGAAAGCTTCCGCTGAGCTTCCTAAACGGCTGGGAGGTAAAGGAGTTTCGTTATGGAATGATTGGCGCGGAGGATTGGTCCATGTATCCGATCCTGCACCCCGGCTCGCTGGTCGCCATCGACGACACGCTGCGCCGCATTGGAGGCGGCAAGTGGACCAGCGAAGTGGATCGGCCCATTCACTTCCTGGAACATCGCCAAGGTTACCTCTGCGGCTGGTGCAGTTTGCAGCAGGATCGGGTGATGGTCCAGTTCCACCCTTCCTCCCAGAAGAACGTGGCGCTCTACGACTGGAGCGAAATCGACGTCCTGGGACAGGTGGTAGGGGTTGCTATGTTACTGGAATCAAAGATCAGACGGCCTATTCGAAGCGCAGCAACTCCAGCAGAGTCTCCAGATCGGTGATATAGAGCTGCCGCTCCACTTCGCGCGCCGTCGGGGGCGCCAGGTTGCGGTAGGCCAGGGCGAATCGCGGCCCGCCCGAAGAACTCAGGTAGCGTTCCAGGTCGGCTTTTTGTTCCGACAGGCTGAAGCCGAGCCATTGCGAGAAAATCTGGTGATGGCTGAGGCACAAGGTTCGATCCGCGTCTTCCCTACCCATCAACTGACATAGATCGCCGTGATAATAAGACCCTGCCGGAGCATCCCAGAGAGAAGCCATGTAGACCAGCTTCCCAAAGGAGGTGGGGATTTGGTTCAGTACCTGGCGCCAGTACTCCGCTCCGGGAAGCAAAGCAGGCCAGCGCCTAAAGGCGGGATCTCCCAGAAAATTCCTCTCTTTCGGCGTGCGGTCAGCGTGCTGAGTAAGGGAAATACTGTAGATCACGGCACACGCAACCCTAGCGCGCTCGTATAATCTTATCTCACTGCGCAAAAGTCTTCCATTGCTAACCTTAGGTACCTCCTTTCCGTTAATCAGCGACTTGGCCACAGGTGTTCCGCCAGCGGAAATTTTGCTGGGGTAATGCCCTTATATCGGTCTGGTGCTGACTAGTATAGTACTAAGCTTACTTTAGTAAGCCCCTCGTTAAGAAAGGAACCCTTGATGAAGAGACTCCTCATTTTGGCCCTGGCTGCCTTTGCTCTTGCCGCGACCGCTGGTGCCGGCAGGATCGGTCTGCCTCTCCCCGGCTGCAACCCCTGCAGTTGGGTACGGTAAATCCATCAAAAAGCTAGGGAACCGGTGCGGGCCTGGTGTTAAGATACGGCTGAGGGTCGTGCGAAGATGCCAGGTTCCGCGCTGGTTAATATCCTGATCGTTGTCTCGGCAGCGGGATCGCTGGCCACTGCGATTAAGCTATTCTGGACCGGCCTGTTCCGGCGTTACCGTTTTTTTGTTGCCTATATTCTCCTCCTGGTAGCCGATGGAGTCATCCCATTCGTCCTGGACTATCGATCTAAGCTTTACCTCCACGTCTTTCTGGTAGAAGAGGTCATTTCCTGGATCCTTTTGGCCCTCACTCTGTTGGAGCTGTATCGATTAGTTTTGGAACGCCACAAAGGGCTCTACACCTTGGGCCGCTGGGCGATGTATTTCGCGTTAGCCATTTCGATCCTGGTGTCGATACTGAGTCTCCTGCCCAAGATCCGGCCATCGATGGGTTATGAGGATCGGCTTCTTGGCTACACCGTCGGCGTCGAGCGTGGAATTTATCTGAGCCTGGCGACCTTCCTTATATTGATCCTGCTCTTTCTGACCCGTTATCCAGTACCATTAAGCCGAAATGTAATCGTGCATGCCGCAATATTCTCTCTGTATTTCGTCAGTAATACTCTAATCCTGCTGGCACGAGCGCTGTTCGGACTCCGCTTCAACGGGACGGCCAATACCTTCCTTTTTGCCATTTCCGTGCTTTGCGTGTATGCTTGGCTGCTGCTTCTGAGCCCGCATGGCGAAGAAGTTCGTGTGCAGCTTCCGCGTTTTGGGCCGGAACACGAGGAACGGATTCTAAGGCAATTGGATTCCATTAACGCTACGCTGTTGCGCGTTTCCCGCGAATCTAATTGATAACTAAAGTTATCATAGTACCAATATTACCCGGACTTTTATTGCATTTCGGTGGGAAGTACTGTATCCTCAATTTGATGATGAGCGCAAGCAAAGGCATCGAAAGGGGGGAGTGAGTGATTGAAATTACCCTGTTAATCGTCTTGAGTATTGTTGCGGCCCTTGCGGTCTTCGTAGGCAAACTCATGTTGTCTGGTGGCGATCTGCCGGTTACGGCCGAGTGGATCGAAGAGTTGTCGCTTGAACGATATCGGCCGATGCTCCGATTGCTGGAGCCGCAGGACCTTGAGTACTTGCGCGCGCAGCCGGGTTTCACGCCCCGGATGGCGCGGCAGTTGCGCACGCAGCGCTACCACATTTTTCGCGGTTACCTGCGCAGCCTCAGCATGGATTTTCGGCGTATTTCAGCCGCTCTGAAACTGCTTCTGCTGCAATCGCAGGAAGATCGTCCGGATCTGGCCGGGGTCCTGCTGCGCCAGCAGATCAATTTCGCTTGCAGCCTGATGGTGGTCCACTGCCGTCTGGTGTTCTATCGGTTGGGTCTCGGCAGCGTCAGTGCCGCGAGCCTGGTGGAGATCTTCAATCGGATGCAGGGCGAGCTGCGCGAGCTGATGCCGGCCGCGAGCGCGGCAGGCGCATAAAATCCAAATTATTTCTTAATCGATTACGAGCGGCTGGGAGCGGATTTTCTCGCTTTACAGCCGCTTTAATATTTCCCTGGCTTGCACTAATTCGGGGAATTGTTTTTCCGCGGCCCTGAATTCCCTCGTGTGTACTCTCCGCCTCGCTCCACTGTGTTCCACTGGATACCTCAAATGCAACATCTCGTGGAACATTACGTATTCCAGCGCCAGAGCCGGCACCGCCGGGTCGTCGAAGACGCGGCTGATAATGATGGCCTGGTGGGACGGGTCGAAATGGCCAAGCATGGTCCTGGACGCCTGGCGGCTCCATCCCAGCCGGGGACGTCCCATCAGGCCATCGAAGAATTGTTGGTTTAGCCGCTCGAACAGGTCTTCCAGATTATGGTGTTGTCCTTGCGGTCCGGAGATGAATTTGCGTCCCCGAATCTGTCGCACCAGGTGTGCCTGCCGGCGGATGTCGCGGCGGTTCAGGTAGAGGCGATAGCGGTGGGAATACAGGCGCGGGACTTTCTTGCGGTATAGTTTACCGAGCAGAATGAACGCCAGCGCTTCGGCGACCGGTGCGGGCGCGCCGGCCAGCAGATCGGAAATCCGCACCCGCAAACGGCCGTCCTCCAGGCGGATGAAGCTGTCCACGTTGGCGAAGCGGCAAAACTCCACGCCGATTTCCGGCACTGCCGTGCGCGGCTTCAACTGGCGAAACACGCGCGCATAAATTTCCTCGGGAGTTTCGAAGAAAAGCGAGGTCTGAAGATCTTGCGGCTGCAGCAGGCCCTCGTCGTGCCCCATATTTTCTAGCGTACCGCGGCGGGCGTCCATGGGTTACCCTTGTTGCTTACTTCTTCGACTGAGGACCGTGAAGATTGCCCAAAGCTAAAATCACGGCGCTGGGTTGCTATATCCCACCCCGTGTGCTTACCAACCAGGATCTGGAAAAGATGGTCGCGACGAACGACCAGTGGATCCTCGAACGGGTCGGTATCCGGGAGCGCCACATTGCGGATCCGGACATGGCCACTTCCGACATGGCAATCCGCGCCGCCCGGTGCGCCCTGGAGGAACGCGGCATAGAAGCTTCCGAAGTGCAGGCGATCATCGTCTGTACGGTTACGCCCGACTACATGTTTCCCTCCACCGCGTGCCTGGTGCAGAACGCCCTGGGCGCCCGCGGCGCCTGGGGGTTCGACCTGGTGGCTGCCTGCTCCGGATTCGTGTACGGGTTGACCACCGCGGCTCACCTGGTATCGGGGGGGATGTACAACAAGGTGCTGGTGATCGGAGCCGACACCATGAGCCGCATCATCGATTACCAGGACCGCGCCACTTGCGTGCTGTTTGGGGACGGCGCGGGAGCCATGCTGGTGGAACCGGCCGCCGACGGCGAAGGGTTCATCGATTTCCTGGGCGAAGTGGACGGCTCGGGCGGCGACTTCCTCAAGATGCCCGCCGGCGGCAGCCGCCTCCCGGCCTCCCATGAGACGGTGGCGAAGCGCTTGCACTACGTCCATCAGCAGGGGCAGCACGTCTTTAAGTACGCCGTCCGCAAAATGTACGAAGCCAGCCGCGAACTCATCGAGCGGAACGGTCTGGCTCTCTCCGACATCGCGGTGATGGTTCCGCACCAGGCCAACCTGCGCATTATCACCGCCGCCGCGGAGCGCCTGGGTATCGACCGGTCGCGGGTGATTGTCAACATCGACCGCTTCGGCAATACCACCGCCGCCACCATTCCGCTGGGCGCCCGCGACGCTCTGGCCGAAGGCAAGCTTCGCAAGGGCGATATCGCCCTGTTCGTGGCGGTCGGCGCCGGGTACACGGTCGGCGCGAGCCTGTGGCGCTGGGCGTATTGAAAAATCAAATTGAGCCGCCGATGAACACCAATAAACGCAGATAAGTTATTTGTTTTCTTATCCGCGTTCATCGGCGTTCATCGGCGGCTCAATTTGTTCTCCCGCAGGCGTACCGCGACCGGCTTACCCGCCGGAACGTCGTTCAGTTCCACAATGCCGCCGCGGTCGGAATCGGCCTGGTACATCTGCTCGTCGTCGACTTCAACGTCATAGGATCGCCGCGGCTCCAGGCCCACCACGAAGACGGTCTGCCGATCCTCCAGCGTCAGCTCAAAATTGCGCACGGCTCGCCCGAAGCAGACCGTGGCGTCGTCGAGCGACAGCGGCGGCGCTTCCACCTGCGGGCTGACGACGGTGACGTGACCGTCGGCAAACAGTTGCGCGCCTCCATCGAACAGCCCGAACCAGGCGGCATCGTCGTCCCAACTGGAGCGGGCGAACAGGCGCCCGTAGCCGGGATTGTAGTAGACCGTGGGGACGTGATAGTAGCTCAGCCCCGGCTGATAAGGATTGGCCCACAGAAATTCGTAGGGCGCGCCGAAAGGCCCGCGCAACAGAAAGCGGTCGTGCATCAGCCAGCCTTGCAGCACCTGCGTCCCGGCTGCGTTGCTATCGTAGGCCACCATGGCCAAATCCGCCGCGCGGGACAGCGCCGCGGCTTCCAGATCCGGGGCGCCTGCCCCGGTTGCCGCCGCGCCGATGTAAAAATCGTTCTCCGCGCCGTGAAATGGCGCCGGATAGTAACTCATCAGGCGCTCGATAGGGAAGTCCTTGAAGTAGTCCACGTTCGATTCCCGCAGGTCGAGGCCGAGGTTATCCTGCACGGCGTGCAGTAACTCGAGCAGCGGGTAGGCATCTTCGCGGTGGAAGGGGACGCGGCCGGCGGTGAGGGGCGCGGCCACCCGCGTGCGCCACCATCCGCGCACGTCGCGCTCGAGTTCCCGGCCCGGCACGTCGGGCACATCGTCGAACAGGGTGATGGCGGCCAGCAGGCGGGAGCGCACCGCCGGCACGGATTGGTCGGTGGCGGTTTCCGCAATGCGGCGGGCGATTCGCGCCGCCAGGCGGGTTCGGTCGGCCGCGCTCATGGCGGCCTCGCACCAGTCGTAGACCAGCGCCATCTGGCGCAGGTCGGTGGCGTTCAACGCAAAGGCGGCGGCTTTGCGCCCGGCTTCCCGGTCGCCCGAAACAGCATAATACAGCGCCAGGGCGAAGCCGGGCTCGGGAAGTTGTGCTCCGCCGGCCACCAGGCTCGAAAACTGTTGCCAGCGCATAGACTGCCGCTCGCGCTCCCGGCGCAACAGACGCAACCGCGCGGGCCGCAGAAAAAGGCGAGGGTGCTCGGTGCCCACCACCATGGGATCGGAGGATTCCGCCGCGGTCTGGCACCAGGTCCAAGGGGCTGCGGCAACCAGGCAGGCAAGCGCGCAGGCGTGGGGTGCTCGCATTCTGTTCCGATTGTGTCATAGCGACACACCGCCTGCCCACCCGCGCCTCGGTTTCTCTCCGTACAAGTCCACGAAGGAATTGAATTAAAAGGAGTAAATGCCCATTGACAGGTGGGTGTACGGTTGCTATTGGTAAGGGTGAATTGGTGAAGTAAACTTTCAAACCTGCCCTCTGCTGCAACAGGCAGGCGGATGAAGATTGAGCCGAAAGAGACAGCGCGCTTGCGGGAGCCGATGTTTGCAGTGGTTTTAGCTCATTCGTGTTCGCTTGGCGGTTGTTGCAGAGGGGCTTTTTTTTGAACCGGATTTCTTCGATCTCTCCAGGGAATCACGGGTATCGGCGTTGTCTGGCGTTTCTGGTGAGGAAAAATGGACGCGGACCTAACCAGGGATGGACCGATTCAGTTTCTTGAGCCAGGCAGCCCGACGCCGGATTCCAGCCCCTCCCAGGGCGAGCCGCATCGGTAAGGGTCCCGTAGGTCTGGGGGCTCCGCCGATGCGGTTTTCCTTTTTGCGGCCTGCCGCGAGCGCCCAAAGGTTAACGTTTCTCTTATATCCGAGGCAAATCTGTCCTGGCGGCCAAAAGTATCCCATGCTGGCATCATGACGGACTTCGATCGCAGCAATCCGTGCCGGGCGGCCTTTTTGCTTCTGGCGTGCGCGGGTTTGGCCCCGGCCGCTCTCCTGCCCGGACCGGCTATCCTTCCGGACGCCAAGGTAGTGATTGGACTGCGCGTGAACGGCGTGCTGGACGGCATTTCCGACCTTCTGCCGCCGGACTGGCGGGCGCAAGCTACGGCGGCGCTGAGCGCGGCGCCTCTGGCCGGTTTCGATCCTTTCCGCGACTTGGAGGAAGTGGTGATTTCCTCGACTGGCGAGGGCGCCGCGCCGCCGGCGCTGATATGGTTGCGAGGCCGCTTCCCGGTCTCGGAACTGGCCGAGACCGCCATGATGACCGATCGCGGCGTGCCCCTGATCCGGGCCGGTCCCAAGGGCGGGGCGATCGCTTTCCCGGATCCGACCATCGCCCTGGCCGGCGATGAGGCGCTGGTTCGCGCCGCTCTGGAACGTATGGCCAATGCGATCCCGCCCACCGGAGACCTGGCCGAGCGAACGGCCGAATTGCGCGCCAAATACGACCTGTGGGGCTTTGGGACCCGGCCCGAGAAGGCCGCGCTGCCGGCGTCCGCGGCCGAGGCCATCAAACCCCTGGACGGCCTCCAGTTCGGCGTATCGTTCCACGATGGACTGGAAGCTTCCGCCCGGCTCGACGTCCATTCGGCCGAAGAGATGGGCAAGCTGAAGATGGCGCTCCAGCTTCTGGAAACCATGCTCAAGGCGCAGCCGGCTGCCAGGTCCGCGCAATTTCAGGTGCATGCCGAGGGTAAGACGATCCAAATCGGGCTCACCATCCCGCGCCAGGAATGGAAGCAGGCGCTGGCCGCCCAGCGCGATACGGTTACGAAAGCGGTATTGGCGCAAATTCACGGCCCCGGGCTTCCACCCGCGACCATGAGCATGTTACATCCCAAGCGCCCGGCAGCTCAGGCGCCGGCCGCCGCCAAAGTCAAAGCTTTTCCCGCATACGTGCCGCCGGTTCCTCAGCCCGCGGTCAAGCCGGCGACCAAAATCGTCAACGCCGAAGATGGCGGCACGGTGATCGTCACCTTGCCGGGGCATAACTGAAAGCCGATTCTTAGGCGGTAGCGCCGCACCACCGGTAACCGTTGATGTGGAGCGCTTCCGCCTGCCCATTCCCGGGTTTCCCCGTATTCAACCCGACCACCGCTCCCTGGCGGTCGCGGCTCGGTTACGGCGCCGCGTGTTTGCAGTCACTTACAGAGCCGCGACTGCCAGGGAGCGGTGGTCGATCGCGCATTCTCCCTAAAACCGTTAAGCACCCGCCCGCCGCGGAGCATCCGTCGGGGCGCCAGCGTTCGGTTACACTGAAGAGTTCATGTCCAAGCTACTGGAGGGCAAGCTGGCCCTCATTCTCGGAATCGCCAACAGGTGGAGTCTTGCCTACGCTATCGCGCAAGCCTTTTCGCGGGAAGGGGCTTCGCTGGTGCTGACGTATTTGGGCGAGCGGCAGAAGGTGGCGATTGCCGAGCTTTCCCAGGACTTCGACGTGGCCGCGCTAGTCCCCTGCGATGTCACCAAAGACGAGGAAATGGCCGGGTTGGCGGCTTCGCTCGTGGCGCTGAATCGCCCGCTCCACGCCGTGGTTCACAGCCTGGCGTTCGCCAACCGCGAGGATCTGGAGCGGCCTTTCACCGAGACGAGCCGGGAAGGTTTCCTGCTGGCGCAGAACGTGAGCGCGTATTCGCTGGTGGCGGTGGCGCGGGTGGCCGCGCCGGCGATGACGGCGGGCGGGTCGATCAGCACGCTGACCTACCTGGGCTCGACGCGGGTGGTGCCGAACTATAACGTGATGGGCGTGGCCAAAGCGGCGCTGGAAGCTTCGGTGCGGTACCTGGCGAGCGAGTTGGGGGAACGCGGGATTCGCGTGAACGCGATTTCGGCGGGTCCGGTGAAGACGGCTTCGGCGCGCGCCATCAAGGGCTTTTCGAGCATTCTGGAGGCCACCGACAGAACGCCGCTGCGGCGCAACACGGACCCCGCGGAGGTGGCCGATACGGCGGTTTTCCTGGCGAGCGATCTGGCCCGCGGCGTAACCGGCAACGTGATCTTCGTGGATTCCGGCATGCACATAATGGGGTTCTAAATGAGAGTCGAAGTGGTATTGACGGAAGCCGACATCACCCAGGAGTTTACCGAGGCGATGGAGGCGCGCGACCTGCCGGAGAAGTTCTTCTGCTGGTTCCCGCGGTCGGCCGCCGAATGGGTAACGCTGGCTTCCGACACGGAACTGCACGGCGGGCTGTGGCAGACCTGGACGCAGATTGCGGCGGAAGCGCCGGCGTTGGCGGGGACTTTCCACGGCAAGGTTCCGGTGATCAGTTTCGGCGCGGGCGATGGGGCGCGCGACCGGCTGCTGATGGACGC
>JBKQVG010000286.1:0-3047 GCA_052325345.1 Bryobacteraceae bacterium | reverse complement strand
GCCCTCGTCCTGATGATGACCGGACCCGGCCTGATATTGTTCTACGGCGGGCTGGTGCGGAAGAAAAACGTCCTGTCGACGATGATCTGACCGCCGCCTCCAACTTCACCTGGTCGCGGGCGCTGGGCACGGCGGGCTTGGCGCAGTACAACAGCGGCGGCACCGCGCTCGATCCCTACGATATCGCCGCCAATTACGGGTCGCAGTTGTTCGATTTCAAATTCGCCTACAACGCCGCCCTGTATTATCAGCCGCCGATGCTAAACCACCTTTCGGGACTCAAGCGGAAGGCGCTGGGCGGTTGGACCCTCGCTCCGTTGTTCACCGCCTTTAGCGGCGCGCCCATGGCGGCGGGCTATGAGCCGGGCTCGACCACCGAGGCTTTTGGCGAATCCTCTTCTTCCGGCTCTGCCGCGTCCGCCGAAAACGCGGTGGGACTTTCCCCGTACACCGGAACCACCAACGCCAAGTACAACATTGCCGGCTCTGGCGGAATCGGAACCAACAACCCGTACGGGGTGAACTTTTTCAGCAACCCGGCGCAAGTGTATGGCGAGCTCCGGCCCTGCATCCTCGGCTTCGATACGAGCTGCGGCGGCTATGCGAACCTGCGTGGGTTGCCGCAATGGAACGTGGACGCCGCGCTCACCAAGGACTTTGGGATTATCAAGGAACGCGTGGGCGTCAGCGTGATCTTTCAGGTCACCAACGTGTTCAACCACGTGCAGATGGCCGGCCCCAGCCTGAGCCTGACGAGCCCGACCACCTTCGGGCGGATTACCGGCCAGGCCAACACGCCGCGCAACATGGAGTTCGGGATCCGCCTCCATTTCTAGGCCGCTTTTCTCACACAGGTTCGTCGCGAAGCGTGTGACAAGGCCGTGGATACCAGGCGCGCGACAGCCTGCGCGTTTACTTCTTACTCAACCTGAACCGAATCGAACGGCCGGGGAGGCCATGGCCCCCCGGCCGTTTTTATCTGATGGGTCAAAAGTGGGGCTTGAGGGTTCGGCAATCCTGCCTAGCGCCCATATTTTGGCACTTGGCAGCTTCGGTTCCCCATAAAATCATCGATTTACGCGCGGCACTGGGATTGCAGTCTTTTTGGCGTGACCAACAGATGGACGACCATTGCGGGGGCTGTTTTGTTGCTGCTGGCTGGCCGGGGTTGGGCCCAGGATGCGGCTCCATTGCAGTTGACCCTCCACGACGCGGTGACCTTGGCTCTCAAGCAGAATCCGCGAATCATTCTGGCCAATCTGGAGGTGGCGCAGAGCGGCGAGGACGTGCGCGCGGCTCGCTCCGGCTTGCTTCCGCACGTCAACGGCATTGTCGCCGAATCCGTCACCCGGGAAAACGTCCAGGCCTTGTTCGGAGGCCCCGTCCCGGGTTTTCCCGGCCACATCGGGCCCTTTGAAGTGTTCCAGGCCGGCCTCGGCTTTCAGGCGCCGGTTTTCGATCTTACCCTGTGGCGCCGCTATAAGGTGTCCCAGGCCGCCGTCGGCTCCGCCCGCTCGGATGAAATCGCGGTGCGCGAAGAAAGCGTCCTGCTGGTGGTGTCGCAATACCTGGGCAGCCAGCGGGCTGCGGCCGATGTGGCCGCCGCCCAATCCCGGGTCAAGCTCGCCCAGGCTCTTTACGATCAGGCCGCGGACTTGCAAAAGAACGGCGTCGGTACCGGCATCGATACCTTGCGCGCCAACGTCGAGCTGCAAAATGAAAAGCAGCGCCTGATCGTGGCGCAAACCGGCCTCGACACTTCGCTGTTCGGCTTGGCGCGCCTGCTGAACGTCGATCCCAAACGCAAAATCGAGCTGGAAGACCAGGTCAAGTTCTTTCAAACGCCCCAGACCGATGCCGACCAGACCCTGGAACACGCCTACGCCTCCCGCCCCGAGCTGCAGCGCATCGCGAGCGACCGCCGGCGTCTGGAGTTGAGCCGCCAGGCCGCCTCCGAGGAACGCCTGCCCAAGATCTCGGCCAACGGCTCGTGGTCGCAACTGGGCCTCGATCCCGGCTCCGTCGTTCCCCAGTACCAGTTCTACTTCGCCCTGGATGTGCCGCTGTTTACCGGCGGCCGCATTCAGGCGGAACGCGCCAAGGCCGACCTCGCCCTGCGCCAGCTCGCCCAGCGGGAACAGGACCTGCGCAATCAAATCGCCCTCGAAGTGAAGACCGCGGTGGCGCAGACCGCGTCCGCCCGCAACGAGGTCGATGTCGCCAATCAGGGCGTCGATCTGGCTCGCCAGGAAGTCGACCAGGCTCGCGACCGCTTCCAGGCCGGCGTGGCCAACAACATTGAGGTCATCAGCGCCCAGGACGCCCTCGCCCGCGCCAACGATAACCAGATCGGAGCCCTCTACCGCTATAACCAGGCACGCGCCGACCTGGCCCACGCCGCCGGCCAAATGGAGGCGCTCTACGCCAGGTAGGCAAATCAATCCCTGGATCGTTGCCCTGACGGTAATGCTGGCGACCTTCATGGAAGTGCTCGATACCAGCGTGGCCAACGTCGCCCTCCCGCATATCGCCGGCAATCTCTCGGCGGACGTCGACGAAGCCACCTGGATCCTTACCAGTTACCTGGTTTCCAACGCCATCATTCTGCCCATGGGCGGCTGGTTCTCCATGTTGATCGGCCGTAAACGCTTTTACATGATCTGCGTGGGCCTTTTCACCGCCGCCTCGCTGCTGTGCGGCCTTGCGCCCACCCTCGGCTTGCTGATCTTCTTTCGCGTCCTGCAGGGTCTCGGCGGGGGCGCCCTCCAACCCATATCGCAAGCCATCCTGGTCGAAACCTTCCCCCGCGAAAAGCACGGCATGGCCATGGCCGTGTTCGGCCTCGGCGTGGTGGTGGCCCCCATAGTCGGCCCCACCCTCGGCGGTTGGATCACCGATAACTTTACCTGGCGCTGGATCTTTTTCATCAATCTGCCGGTCGGTCTCATGTCTTTGGTTCTCACCGCGATGCTGGTTTTCGACCCCCCGTACCTGGTCCGGCGCTCGGTCCGCGACGGCCTGAAAATCGACTACGCCGGCTTCGGCCT
>JBKQVG010000285.1:0-3664 GCA_052325345.1 Bryobacteraceae bacterium | reverse complement strand
GGAACTGTCGCAGCGCGCGACCGAGTTGAAACGGATGCTGACCGCGCTGCTTCAAAAGCTGAAGGCTGATCGCTGAATGCTGAAAGCTCCTGTCCTGAAGTTTTCAAGTATCCTTGGCTATGTTTAGGTGAACAGGACGCGCAGTACGCCCCGCAGGTATTGTTCGTCGGTGAGGCCCTCCAGCGCGGCCGGCGGAAATTCCACCAACCCTCGAAAATAATCGGCCAGTTCGGCGTAGAGCGCCACGCGCGCGGGCGGATCGTAGCCGTCGCGCAACTCCAGGGCGCGCGTCAGAACACCCACCGCTTCGGCGTTGGCTCTGGCGCGCAGCCGGGCGGCCAGGTGGGGATAAGCCGCCAGCGAATTGTAGCGCACGGGCGCGATGCGCTCCAGCTTCGGGATATGGCCGGCGCGCTCGCGCGCCACTACGGTATTGGCCGCGAGATCGCCCAGGCGCTGCGCGTTGCGGCTGGCGAAAGCGGCGATGCCGCCTACCAGGTACAAGGCCGGCAACAGATCCACCAGGCGGAGCAGGTTGCGCAGCGCGATCTGCGAAAATTCCAGGCGCAGTCCCTGCACATCGACGACCCGCAGTCCGAAAATGCGCTTGCCCAGCGTCTGGCCGCGCCAGCGCCATTCGAGCGCCATGCCGTAGCCAATCTGGATCGCGAAAAACGATACCGCCGCGATCCCGTTGGCCCAATCCGGGCTCAACTTGCCCAGGTCGCGGAAGATGGTTCCCACCGCGTCCGAAGCGGCGGCGATGGCGGCCGCATCCACGGCCCAGGCCAGCATGCGCAGGAACGGGGTGGCCAACTGGTAGGAGAAGGTCACGCCCTCGGGCGTGTCGATGACGAGCACGGATCTTCGGCCGCTGGGCTTGTCCGCGAAACTCATTCCCTGCCCGCCCAGCTCAAAAATAGCGTCAGCGCGGTCAACTCGCACAGGCCGAAAGCGATCTTGACGGCGTAGGGAATCACCGGCTGGTGATATTGCGAGATGAAGGATTCCACCACGCCGGCCCACCCCAGCAACGCGGCGGCGCCGGCCACGATCGCGAGTAGATCGGGAGCCACCGCGCGCAGCCGCCGTGTGCGGGAAGTGGGATCGCCCCAGCCGATCAGCGCGCCGGCCAGCACCAGGCCAGCCTGGCCGCCCAGCAGGATGGCCGGAATCTCGATGGAGCCGTGCGGCAGCAACCACCCGGCCAGGAAGACGCCCTGCCCGGCCACGACGTAATCGGTCGCGATGGCGCCCAGTATCACGCCGTTGTAAAACAGCAGAATCAGCGTACCGACGCCGAAGGTGAGGCCGAACGCCAGCGCCATGACGGCGACCTGAATATTGTGGGTCATCAACTGGGCGGCGAAGCTGGCTTTGACGCCCTGGTAGCGGTCGTGTTGCGCCTTTTCTTCCTTGGCCACGCGCTCGGCGGGCGACCCCGTCAGCCCAGGAAACGGCATCAGCGTGGCCTTGGCGCGCGGGTCCTGGCGGAGGGCGAACCACCCCATTCCACAACCCAGCAGGGTGATGCCCAGCGAGAGCGCGAAAGCCGAAAGATGGCGCCGGAAGGCGCGCGGGAAGGCCAACGCCACTTGCCGCCAGCGGATGCGGACCGGGGCGCGCGTCTCGTGGATTTCCATGTAGGCGCGCGATACCAGAGACTCCAGATACGCGCGTAGGCCCGGTTCGATGGCGAAGGTGGCGAAGGTATCCATGCGCGAGAGGTCGGCCGACGCCCGCTCGTAGAGATAGTGGAGGCGCTCGATCTCGGCGAGTGCCATGCGCCGCTCCGGCTCGCCGGCAAGTCTTTCGAGCGCCGCGCTCAGCTCGTCCCAGTAAGGCCGCTCGGCCGCGGCGAAACGGGCCACATCGAGGATCACAGCGCCTGCCTCCGTTTGACGTCGAGGTAACCTGCCGCCACCTGCTGCTTGATGCCGTTGGCCGAAACCACGGAAAGCTTGACGCCCCGATTGCCCAGCGCCATCGCCAGCGCGCGCATCCGGTTGCACAGCATTTGACCGGCGAGGCCGGCGTAGAGGGCGTCCAGATCGGCGGGCGGCTCTTCCTGAAACAGCGGCGTGAGCGCGGCCGTTTGCCGCACGTTGACCAGCACCAGGTGGCGTCGCGCCACCAAGCCGATATCGCGCTCGAAGCTTTCCGCCAGCAGCGCATCGTCGAGCGAGGTGAGAAACACCACCAGCGAACGCCGCCGCAGATGGAGCTGGAGGCTGGTGAAAACCTCGCGGAAATCGGGGCTCACGCGCCGGGCGCGCAGGTTGTAGATGGTTTCGCGGCAGAGACGGAAATGGTCCAGCCCGGCGCGGGCGCGCACGAAGCGGTGGGTGCGGTCGCTGAAGGTGACCAGGCCGAAGCGGTCGCCCTGTTTTTCCGCTACCAAGGCCAGGTGCAGGGCCGCATCCACGTAGCTTTCCAAAATCCCTTCGCGCGCGGAAAGCCGCGAGGCGTCGATCACCGCGTACACTTCCTGTGCATGCTCCACGCGATACAGCTTCACCACCGGAAAGCTGCGGCGCGCGGTGGCCTTCCAGTGGATGTCTTCGAAAGCGTCGCCGCTCAGGTATTGGCGCAGGTTTTCGAATTCGCGTCCTTTGCCCACCTGTCGCCGCATGCGCAGCCCGATTTGGGGAGTGCGGAGGAAAAGCGCCGCGGTGGAGCGGTCGCGCAGGTTGGGATAGATGCGGAACCGGCACGGGACGGCTAATTCCGCGCGGGTTTCCCAGCAGCCGAGGGGCGAAGCCATGGCCAGATGGATTTGTTCAAGCCGATGATCGCCGCGCTCGCGCCCGATCAATGGCAAGGAGTAGAGCGAGCGTCCGGCGGGGCAGGCGATTCGCCTGCCCTCCAGGGCGTTCCTTGCGGCAATGGCAGGCTGCTCCTCATTGTCACTGACGCCCGGTGGGAGCGCGGGCGCGAGTTTGATCAACAGTGTCGCGCGCAGATTGTTTTCGATGGTTAGCGGCAGCGAGGAAGCAATGTCTTTGGTGAGCCGGACGGTTGCGGGGCAAGTGATACGTAAGGCTTCCAGCCGCCGGCGGCCGCGCCAGGCGTCCCACGCGGCGACCAGCGCCAGCAGCGCCAGCACGGCAAAGCATGGACGGGCGAGCGCGGGGAACAGACCTCCCGCACCGGCGAGGGGAACGGCCAGGGCGGCGGCCAGGCGCAGGAGGCGGGATGTGGGGGCGAAGGTCATAGGCGGCCGGCTACACAGACTAAAGTCTGTGCCACCACGGCTGACTGGATGCCAGTATAAGGTGGCACAGGCTTTCGCCTGTGAAAAAAGCTATTCATCGCGGCACCGGCACATCATGCAGGATGCGCTCCAGCACATCGGCTGCGCGGACGCCTTCCAGTTCCGATTCGGGGCGCAGCAGAAGGCGATGCTCCAGGACCGGTGCGGCCACGGCGCGAATGTCGTCTGGGCTCACGAAATCGCGGCCGGCCAAGGCCGCCCAGGCTCGCGCGGCGCGCAGCAGGGACTGGCTGGCGCGCGGTCCGGCGCCCACCAGGATGGCCTCGTCGGTGCGCGTACGGCGCACTACCGTTACCCCATATTCCACCAACGCGTCGCTCACCTGGACAGTTTCGAGCGCCAGCCGCAAATCGGCCAGGTCTTCTTCCCGAAGGCAGGGCGCGACGGCGC
>JBKQVG010000284.1:0-7373 GCA_052325345.1 Bryobacteraceae bacterium | reverse complement strand
TTCGAGACGCCCATCACCGGCGGCAACGTCAGCCTCTATAACGAAACCCTGGGCGAGGGCATTTATCCCACCCCGGTGCTGGGCATCGTGGGGCTGATGCCGACGGCGGCGCCGCTCGGAATCGCGTTCCGCAACTCAGGCCGCAGCGTAGTGCTCCTGGGCGGAGCGGGCGTGTGCGACGAGGTGCGCTTCGGCAGCTCGCAATACGTAAAGGAGATCGCCCACGATTTGTGGGGGCTGCCGCCGGCCCTCGACATGGATCTCGAAAAGCGGGTGCAGGCGGCCATGCGGGAAATCGCGGCGGCGAACCTCGCCGAATCGGCGCACGACGCGAGCGATGGCGGCGTGGCGGTCGCTCTGGCGGAATGCTGTCTGGGGCCGGCGGGCGTCGGCGCCCAGGTGGACCTCCATTCCGACTTGCGCCCGGAGATCCTGGCGTTTCACGAAGCCCCTTCGCGGATTCTGCTCTCCACCTCGCAACCGGCGGCAGTGGCGGCGATCGCCGCGGCCCACGGAGTTCCCGCGCCGGTAGTAGGCGTTACCATCGAATCGGAGCTGGAATTCCGGCAGCGCGGCATTACCCTGGGCTGCTGGGACCTGGCCGAACTTCAGGCGGCGCACGCTGGCGGACTCAGTAAATATGTGGACTAAGCGCACTGCTTCGGAGGTCCGGTAACGTGTTCGCGTGCAAACCCGCGCATTTCCGGACCGCGACCGGAGAGCGCGGTTGGACGGGGGATCGGCATGCTCGATAAGTTTCACGACGAATGCGGCGTAGTGGCCATCTACGGCCACCCGGAAGCTTCCAAGCTGGCCTATTTGGGGCTGTACGCGCTGCAGCATCGCGGGCAGGAGAGCGCCGGCATCTGCACCGCCCACAACGGGCGGATGTTCACACACAAGTCGATGGGGCACGTGGCCGATATCTTCACCAGCCCGGTGCTGAAATCGCTGCCGGGAGAAGCGGCCATCGGCCACACTCGCTATTCCACCGCCGGGGATACGGTGCTGCTCAACGCGCAGCCGTTTTCGGTGGTGTGCAACAAGGGGCGCATCGCGGTGGCGCACAACGGCAACATCACCAACGCGGGCGAGCTGCGGAGCGAGTTGGGGCGGCGCGGGTCCATTTTCCAGGCGTCGAGCGACACCGAAGTGATTCTGCACCTGATGGCGCACTCCTCCGAGCGCACCATGACGGGGGCGCTGCGGGATGCGCTGCTGCAACTGGAAGGGGCGTTCTCCCTGGTTTTTCTGGCGGAAAACCGCGTGATCGTGGCCCGCGATCCGCACGGCTTCCGGCCGCTGGCGGTAGGCGAGATGGAAGTTTCCGGTGGCCGCAGTTGCTACGTTTTCGCCTCCGAAACCTGCGCCTTCGACCTGATCGGGGCGGTGTATCTGCACGATGTCGAGCCCGGCGAAATGGTGAGCGTGGGCCCGGAAGGGTTGACTCGCGAACGTTGGGCGCCGGAACAGCCGCGCGCGCAGTGCGTCTTCGAGCATGTATATTTCGCCCGGCCGGATTCGATGGTGTTCGGCCGCGCCGTGGCCGAATCGCGCGAGGAACTCGGCCGGCAACTGGCGCGCGAATGGCCCGCCGACGCCGACCTGGTGGTGCCGGTGCCCGATTCCGGCGTGGCGGCGGCCATCGGCTACGCGTCGGAAAGCGGTTTGCCGTATCGCCAGGCGCTCATCCGCAATCATTACATCGGGCGAACGTTCATCGAGCCTTCCCAGGCCATCCGCGATTTCGGAGTCAAGCTCAAGCTCAATCCCGTGCGGCACCTGCTGCAGGGCAACCGGGTGGTGTTGGTGGACGATTCCATCGTGCGCGGCACCACCAGCCGTAAGATCGTGCGCATGGTGCGCCAGGCCGGCGCCCGCGAAGTGCACCTGCGCATCTCCTGCCCGCCCACCATTTCGCCGTGTTTTTACGGCGTGGACAC
Source organism: Bryobacteraceae bacterium (assembly GCA_052325345.1). Classification (GTDB taxonomy): domain Bacteria; phylum Acidobacteriota; class Terriglobia; order Bryobacterales; family Bryobacteraceae; genus JBEKYD01. The sequence continues at coordinate 5,430 of JBKQVG010000284.1, read as the reverse complement.
GCCCAACCGCGGCGAGCTGATCGCCTCCAACCACAACATCGAGGAAATCCGCCGCTTCGTGGAAGCCGACAGCCTGGGGTACCTCTCCCTCGCGTCCCTGCGCAAAGCCGTAGCCGACGAGCGCCACGAATATTGTTACGCCTGCTATACCGGCGACTACCCCACCGAACTGGTGAATATCGAAGAACTGGTCAACGCGCGCGAAAAGCGGTAGGTTCCGCGCGGTCTAGAAGGTGGGGCCGCAGTACCGGCGCCTTCCACCAGGCTAAGATAGGAAGTGACATGAAGTTTATCGTCAGCATCTATCAAGACGAAGACGGGACGTACATCGCCGAGTGCCCCTCGATTCCAGGCTGCGTCAGTCAGGGGCGAACAGAAGTCGAGGCTGAGGTGAACATCGCCGATGCTATCCGGGAATGCCTGGCGGTGCGGGCCAAGCTCGGTATGCCGCTGACTGTAACCACACGCGAGGTCGAAGTGACGGTCTGATGCCGGCCCTTCCGCTGTTTCGACCGCGCGAAGTTGTTCACGCGTTCGAACGCTTGGGCTGGCAGGTCGCACGGCAGCGAGGCAGCCATATCGTGCTGACGAAGCCGGGCGCTCTTGTGACGCTCTCGGTTCCCGATCACCCGCAAGTCGCCCGCGGCACCCTGCGAGCCCTAATCGCAAAGGCCGGCTTGACGGTTGAGGAGTTCCTGGCGGCTGCCCATTAGTGTCCGGGTCGTGCGTTCCCCCGACGGAGAAATCGGCGCGGCGGTAATTGTCCCGGCTTCTCCCCGGTTTCTCCCAAGCCCCGGACACTTGCAACATTGAGGGCCCTGTGTTCAACCGGCCTTTCGACAATGGTGCAAAACTTACCCTCATGTGAAACAGTCGATAGTCTGTTAGCTGCAGCAAGGAGCGCGGGACATGGAAGGTGGGGTCGCAGGGCGCGCCACTTGATTTATGCACAGCTCCAAAGGCGGATCAGTTCCAACTGATCCCGGCAGGCTTCGACCGCGATCAGCAGTTCCATCCGCACGGCGTCATCCAGTTCCATCGCCTGGAGCCGATGGAATTCGGCGACGGCGGAATTCATGGCCCTTTCGGCTTTGGCCAGGGCCTGCCGCGCGAGATTGTCGGGATCTTCTTGCTCGACCGAATCGCGCCGCAGCGCTTCCACGGCCTCGGCCAGTTTGGGCGCGTTTTCGGGTTCCAGGGCGATGACTTCGCCGCCGTAGGATAAGCCCTCGTCGGCGACCGCGCCGGCAATCAGGCGGTATTCCGCGGGTTTGATGCGCGTTAAGGAGCTCAATTTGCAAAAGTTGGGTCCGAGCTCGTTGAGTTGCCGGATGAGCCGGTCCACGTAGCCGCGGGTCATGCCGAGGCGCCTGGCGCAGAAATCCTCCCAGGTCGGATCCATCGTCCGAAAGAGCTTCCTCTCCCGGATTTCGAACAGGATTTCGACGTCGGCGGCCGAACAGCGTCCAGCCAAAAGGGCGAACGTCTGCCTGCGGCCCACCCACGTTCCGACGTCGAAGGCTTCATCGATCGTGCATTTCTGTTCCGTCATTCCTCTGCTCCAAAAACAAAAACCGGTACTGGAGTACCGGTTTGCCAGACAAAGATCATCAAGCAGTCAGTAACTTGTGGGATGAAAACGGGTACTTCAGTACCGGTTTGCGGCCCAAAGCCAGGCGAATGGACCGCGTCTTTCATGGCCAAATTCACTATAGCGGGCGGGCGAGAGAGACCGGCCCTTCGGGGAAGCTTTCGAAGCGATCTAACACCCGCAAATTCGGTGAGTTGCAGGAAATTTTCAAAACTGGTGACCGGGGAAAACGGCGGGATACGCCGAGGCCACAGGCTCAAGCTGGCGGCGGGGCGGAGCGCCGGCGCCATCGGCCGACGGGCGACCCCGGGGCCACATTTTAACGTCTACGGCGGACCTGGAGGTCCGCCGGCCCCCCAACTGGCGAGTCACTCGGGCCGGGCGCTCGCCACGCGGGATATCGCGTGCACCAGTTTGCGATAGGGCACGCCGCCAGGGGGGTCCCAATCGAGCCATTCGCCATCGCGCCAGCTCGAATAGAACCAGCGCGACAACAGGGCTAGCATCTCTTCTCGCTCGCGCACGGCCAGGCGCGCCGGCCCGAGCGCGTCGTATATTTCGCGCAGCTTGGCATCGAGCGGAGCGGGTTTGCCCTCCTTTACCTCGAAGGTCAGGCGCACGGACGGCTGCAGGTGCCCCTCCAGCAAGAACCACAATTCCACCGCGCCCGGCTCGACCGATCGGGTCACGGCCACGCCGCTCAGCCGCTCGACGTCGCACGCCATCTCGTCGCGGAGCTTGAGCACGTCGCGCACTTTTTCGTAGCGTTTGTGCAGGCGCGCCGCTTCTTCGAACTGCATCTGTTCGCTCAAGCGGTCGCGCGCATGCGCAATGGAATCGAGCAGGGAATGGCCGCCCGAGTGAAGAAACTCGGTCACGCGCGCCACTTCGTGGCCGTATTCGGCCGGTCCCACCACCTCTTGGCAGGGCCGCAGGCACATTCCCATCTCGCCGTACATGCAGCCGGGGTGGGCGGGCGACGGCGCCAGATCCTCCTGGCAGCGGCGCATCTGGTAAAGGTCCAGAAACTGGGACTCGAAGCGCTCGGCCGAGGCGCGCGAGCGAAATGGACCGAAGAAAAGCGCGCCAGAGCGTGAAAGGTGGGTCGAGATCTGGCTCCGCGGGAACGGATTCGACAGTATCAGTTTCACGTAGGGCGGCAGGCGCAGCTTCATCAGCTCGCGATACGTCTGGGGAAAATGCACGCGCGCCAGCCGGTAGAAGAGCAGGCTCGATTCGAGCGCCGACGCGGTGAGCCAATATTCGATGCGCCGCGCCGTGTGCCGCAGGTTGAGCAGACGGGACGGGCGCTCGCGCTCCTTCAGCAGGCGCAGCAGGCGGCGGCGCAGCACGCCGGTTTTGGAAAGATACGGCTCGCCTTCCGCCGGCCAGACGAGAAAGACCGCCGGGCAGTTGGGCAGAGAGGCCAGGGCGGCGTCCAGCTCCGCCAGATCGGCGACGATGTCGATCGAGCCCGTCACCGGCTAACTCCGGCTAGCGCCGGCTAACTCCGCTATGGAGGATCCGGACTGGCGAGCTGGAAGAAAAGCCGAGACGAATCTCCGAACTCCTGATCTCGCCGGGCATTTTTCAGGCATTGGGGAAAATTCTCTGACCCAACCGACGGGGAATCGGTGCGGAAAACCGGGTGGGACAGACGATCGTATTTTGTCGTCTGTCAGGCTCTTGCTGCCTGGCGAGGGCTCGACAGACCACGAAAAACGATGGTCTGTCCCACCCCTCGGTCACCGAATTCCGGCTCAACCTAAATTCCGCGACGTCAGGAGTTCGGAATCTCGGCTCCGCAGGCTTGACAGCCCGCGCCACGAGTGGCATTCCCTACTCCGTTACCGCTTTGCTCTCGATCAGCGCCCGAATCCCGGAAAGAAATTCGTCCAGGGTTTTGGCTCCCTGGTCTCCATGCTTGCGGTTGCGCACGGCCACTTTGCCGTTCTCCTGTTCGCGATCGCCCACCACCAGCATGAAGGGAATCTTCTGCAACTGGGCTTCGCGGATTTTCAGGTTCACCTTTTCACTGCGCTCGTCCACGGTGGCGCGAATGCCGGCGGCTTCAAGCTGGTTCAGAATACCGCGGGCGTATTCGGTCTGGCGGTCGGTGATGGGCAGCACGGTGACTTGCACCGGCGCGAGCCACAATGGAAACGCCCCGGCGTAAAGCTCGATCAGGTAAGCGATCATGCGCTCCATGGTGCTGACGACGGCGCGATGGATCATTACCGGACGGTGCCGCTTGCCGTCGGCGGCGACATATTCCAGCTCGAACTGGCTGGGCAGGTGGAAATCCACCTGGATGGTGGAATACGTCTCCTCATGCCCCATTACGTCCGCGAGCTGGATATCGAGCTTGGGCCCGTAGAACGCCGCCTCGCCCGGAGCTTCCACGTACGGCAGACCGAGAGAATCCATGGCCTCGCGCAGCACCCGCTCACCGAGCGCCCACATCTCGGGATTGTCGACGTATTTTTCCTTTTTGACTGCGTCGTGCAGCGATAACCGGTAGCGGTACTTCGTGATGCCCAGGTCCTTATATACCTGCTCGACCAGTTGCATCACCTTGGTGAATTCTTCTTTGATCTGGTCCGGACGGCAGAAAATGTGCGCGTCGTTCAGGGTCATGGCGCGAACGCGGCTGAGCCCGCTCAACACGCCCGAGCGTTCATAGCGGTACATGGTGCCCAGCTCGGCGATCCTCACCGGCAAATCGCGATAGCTGCGCTGCTTGGATTCGTAGACCAGGATGTGATGGGGGCAGTTCATCGGCCGCAGCACCATCTGCTCGGTTTCCAGATCCATCGGCGGGAACATGTCGTCCTTATAATGTTCCCAGTGGCCGGAGCGTTTGTAGAGGTCCACCTTGGCCAGGTCGGGCGTATAGACGTGCTGGTAGCCGGTGGCTCGTTCCTTTTCCAGAATGTAGTCTTCGAGCAGGCGGCGGATGGTGGCGCCCTTGGGCAGCCAGAGCGGCAACCCGGCGCCCACGGCCTCGTTTACGGTGAATAATTCGAGCTCCTTGCCCAGTTTGCGGTGGTCGCGCTTCTTGGCTTCTTCCAGCCGGTTGAGGTACTCTTCCAGTTCCTTCTGGGTGAAGAAGGCGGTGCCGTAGATGCGCTGCAACTGCTTGTTGTGCTCGTCGCCCTTCCAATAAGCGCCGGCGATGGAAAGCAGCTTGAAGGCTTTGATCTTCGAGGTATCGGGCAGGTGCGGCCCACGGCAGAAGTCGATGAACCGGGGCCCCAGCGTGTATTCAGTAAAGATTTCGCCGGCGCGCTCGGTGATCAGCTCGCATTTCATCCAGGCCTCGGAGTATTTCTTCAGCCCCTCTTCCTTGCGGGTGTAGACGCGCTGGTAGGGCAGATGGCGCTTCTGGATCTCCCACATTTTCTTCTCGATCTTTTCCAGGTCCTCGGGCGTGAACGCGGTGGGACGGTCGAAATCGTAATAGAAGCCGTTTTCGATGGGCGGGCCGATGCCGAGCTTGGTCTCGGGATACAATTCGAGCACGGCGGCAGCCAGCAGGTGCGCGGTGGAATGCCGGTAGACGTACAAGGCTTCGGGATTCTTGGCGGTCAAAATCTGCAGGTGGACATTTTTCTCGATCGGCTGGTCCAGGTCCGCCAGATCGCCGTCCAGCCTGGCAACCAGGGCGGCGTCGGCCAGGCGCGGGCTAATGGAGAGCGCCACGTCGATGGGGCGCGTACCCGCGTCAACCGCCTGCCGGCTGCCGTCGGGCAGGGTGATCTCGATTTGACTCATAGGGAAATCTCAGCGTAACAGCTTTCAGTGGCTGGCGGTCGGGGACGCACGGCACAACATTAAGA
>JBKQVG010000283.1:0-6275 GCA_052325345.1 Bryobacteraceae bacterium | reverse complement strand
GCCCTGGCCTTGCGTAGACATACGCTCGGATTCAAGCCTCTTTGCAGACGAATCGCGTCGGCAGCCACTTCTATGTCTCACACCCCCTTTCAGGGGGCTTTCCTTTCCGGCCTCCTTTGTGCGATATTATAGGTGCAACTAACACTTACGATAAAGTGCCATTTAGGTCCGTGTCAAGCCAAGGCCCGGCGGCAGAGCGGGCGAAACGCGCGGATTCTGGCGCCATGCCACTGTACCGGCATAGGGGCACACTCATTTCTGCGTGTACGCTCTCGCCCACTTGCGCGGGATGTGGGGGCCGGCACGCGACGGGTCCTCAGTGAATCATGAGGCGGGCTGTTTACCTCTGGCGGAAGCACAGGCGTTTCGGCGCCTTGCTGGCGTGGCGCAGAACGCCACAGCCGACCCAAGCCGAACAGGGTCAACCTATGTCCAATGAACTGAAGATGGAGCCGATAGGCGTGATCGAGACGCCATTTCACGAACCGGCGGGAACTCCGATCCAACCTTCACGGGCGAACGGAGCGCGAGGCAAGGTCCGCGTCGACCCGCCATTTCGGGCAGGCTTGCGGGATCTCGAAGGGTTTGAACGCATCTGGCTCATTTATTGGTTTCACCGGCGGCCAAGCTCCGCCTTGGTGGTAACCCCATTTCTCGACCAGCAACAGCGCGGTGTGTTCGCGACTCGCGCACCCGCTCACCCTACTCCTATTGGAATCTCGGCGGTCCGGCTGATCGGGATCGAGGAAGATGTTCTTGAAGTGGCGGATGTGGATATGATCGATGGTACGCCGCTGCTGGATATCAAACCCTACGTCCCGGAGTTTGATTCTTACCCGGCCAGCAGGGCGGGTTGGTTGGACGAGTCCAACTCGCGGTCCCGGCTGGCGGATGGCCGGTTCGGGGTCACAGGGTCCACCGGCGGCCCGCGCCGGTAAGGCATACCTGGCCTAACGGCGAAATCCGGCCGGGTCTCGAAGACTTGGTGGGGGCGGGAAGCGTCATTTCGTGTCTTGCCGAGCGGAGATCGCCGGAAGCGGGCATGGCGGCTGCGGCTTTGCCGCGGATGTGGATCTTGCGGCGCGGCATGACATCAGCATCAACGTACCCTTTCTGGTAAATCGAGGTTTTCTGGGCAGCCGCAATCCTGGATTCCAGTCGACGCGGTTTTTCGATCCGGATCGAAAAGCGACGGGATGCCAAAAGCGCTGTGTTTCACCGCAGGGCCGTCGAGATTTACGGCTACGATTCAAGATGTTGATTTCATGCAGCTTGCTGCGATTCTCATCATTCAGCCGTTGCGGTGTTCTACAACAAGCCGCTGTGGCGTTTGGCAACGGTCCACATCTATCTCAAACTAAACCAGATAAACAGAGGATAAATGCGATTGTTTGGCACCTGTCGTGCCCTAGGCAGAAACAGAAAGGATGGACGATTATGGTAGTCATTCTGGTTCTGGCAATGTTCCTGGCGTTCGTGGTGATAGATTGGGCGATCAACCGCGGTAAGGTTCGCGATACGGTTGCTCCAAAAGAGGCGGTTCCTGCCGTAGTGTCGCAGGGGGATTTCGTCGCGGGATTCCACATCCCCGGCAATATTTCCTATCATCCCGGTCACGGCTGGCTGGCGCGTGAGCGTAAGAACGTGATGCGGGTGGGAGCCAGTGAATTCGCCGCGGCGCTGGCGGGCAAGCTGGAAAAGGTCGAGTTACCGAAGCGGGGGCAATGGCTGCGGCAAGGGCAAAAGTTTTTGACGTTGTTCCGGAACGGGGAGAGCGTCGAAATGGTCTCGCCGGTCGAAGGCGAGGTAGTGGAAATCAACGCGGAAATCGTCAAGCATCCGTCGTTGCTGCGGCAGGACCCGTACGGGGTGGGGTGGTTGGTATCGGTACACGTACCGGACGAGGAGAGCGTGACGCGCAACTTAATTCCCAAGACCCTGGTGAAGGAGTGGATGCGGGACGCGGTGGAACGGCTGTATGCCCGTCAGCCGGCGTTGGCGGGAGCGTTTGCCGCCGACGGTGGCCGTCCGACGCAGGATTTACTGGCTGAAATCCCGGGGGTGAACTGGAAGAAGACGGCCCAGGAGTTCTTCCTCACGGACGCGGGACCCGCAAAATAAGCCGGAACCCTTTTCGCACCATCCTTTCCAAATTCCCGGCCGCGGACGGCAAGCACAGCCAAGAGGGGCGAGCCGTCCCGGTCGAGGTGCATTCTCCAGATCTCCCGTAATAGGCTCACTGGCGCTGTGAAGTCAATTTTGCGCCGCTCCCAGGGCAGGCGACCGCAATGTTCAGACGCGGTACGTATCGCCACGCCAGGCGCGGATGGATCTCTTGATGGCATCGGGTGGGAGGCTTTCCGCAGCGGACTTTTCCGCCAACGGAGGGAATTCGCCATCGGGGGCGAAGCGCAGGGCAATGACCTGGCGGATGGATAGGCGCGGGTCGAGCAACTTGCCGGTGAGGACGAAATGGCGCAGGTTCTCTTCGGCGCGGATGGCGCGATCCTGGGCTTTCAGAGCAAACATGCGGCTAAACAAAGCCGCCAGAAGACCGCAAAAGCTTAGCACGACGATCAGGGCCGCGCTATACAACCGCTCATGATCTCCCCAGGACTCATAGAGGTTCACGACGGAACCGATCAGGGTCAACAGGAGCACGGGTAACAGCACGAAGTGGAACAACGGCACGGTTTGGCGGTGGTTGGAATACGACTGTTGGGGCAAGTGAGGGTTCTCCTTGAATAAAAGGACCGGCGACGAGATCGGCGAACACTAATTTTCGGCCCAAGGAGAATTCTACTGCCAACCGGGGGCGGCGGGAAGCGGGAAAGAAATGGCAGGACGTCCTGTGTGGGGTAATCTCCTGGCCTTGGCACGCCCAAAAATGCTGTCTTTTGCGACAGGGGCGTCGAATTTTACGACCATACTTCAATCCGTTGATTTGATGAAGGTTTGTTGTAATTCTCGCCATTTGGCTGTCGTGGTAGTCAACATTAGCCCGCTGTAGCGTTTTACTACGGCACGGATCTATCTGAAACTGTGCCAGATAAACAACACTGACCCCCCTCCGGTTTGGTATCCGCCGTGCCCTATACAGAAGCAGAAAGGTTGGACGATTATGACGGTTATTCTGGTTCTGGCGACATTTTTAGCATTTGTGATTATAGATTGGGCAATCAATCGCGGTAAAGTTCCGCACATGGTTGTCGAAAAACAAACGGTTCTGGCGGCGGTAGCGCAGCAGCGAGATTTCGTCGAGGGATTCCACACTCCCGGCAATATTTCCTATCATCCTGGCCACGGCTGGTTAGCGTGCGACCGTACGAACGTGATGCGGGTGGGAATCAGTGAATTCGCCGCGGCGCTGGCGGGCAAGCTGGAAAAGATCGAGTTACCGAAGCGTGGGCAGTGGTTGCGCCAAGGGCAAAAGTTTCTGACGTTGTTCCGGAACGGGGAAAGCGTCGAGATGGTTTCACCGGTCGAAGGCGAGGTAATCGAAGTGAACGCGGAAGTTGGCAACCATCCAGCGTTGCTGCGGCAGGATCCGTACGGAGCCGGCTGGCTGGTGTCGGTGCATGTACTGGACGAGGAGAGCGTGACGCGGAACCTGGTGCCGAAGAGCTTGATGGGGCAGTGGATGCGCGATGCCGTGGAACGGCTGTATGCCCGTCAACCGGAGTTTGCCGGCGCGTTTGCGGCTGACGGAGGCCGTCCGGCCGACGATCTGCTGGCGGAGGTCCCAGGGGCGAACTGGAAGCAGACGGCCGCGGAGTTCTTTCTCACGGACGGCGGACCGGCGAAATAACCCGGTCTTTTGCCATCCTTTTCAGCCCTTTGTCAGTTTTTGCTACACATTGCGGCAAAACTCTGTTAAAAAAGAGTTGAGGGTCCCAATATGCCTAGGGCCATTTTGTACGACAGCACCCTTTGCATCGACTGCAAAGCCTGCGAATCGGGTTGCGCCGAACGGTGGGGGTTGCCATACAATGACCGAATTGCCGGAGAAGAATATCTCTCGGCACACAAGCTGACCGCCGTCGAAACACACGGCGATCATTACAGCCGGCGGCTCTGCATGAATTGTCTGCAGCCAGCGTGCGCTTCGGCTTGCCCGGTAGGGGCGTTGCAGAAGACGGCGCTGGGGCCGGTCGTATATGACGGGTCGAAGTGCATGGGCTGCCGGTACTGCATGCAGGCCTGCGCGTTCCAGGTTCCGACCTACGAATGGTCGAAGCGGCTGCCTTTGGTTCGCAAGTGCGATATGTGCTGGGCGCGGCAGAGCGCGGGCAAGTTGACTGCCTGCGCCGAAGTCTGCCCTACCGGCGCCACCAAGAACGGCGACCGGGACGAACTGATTGCGGAAGCGCGCCAGCGCATCGCCCAAAAGCCGGACCAGTATTACAACCGGATTTACGGCCTGAAAGAAGCCGGCGGCACGTCGGTGCTGTACCTTTCGGCGGTGCCCTTCGAGCAGATCGGCCTGCGGACGAATGTTCCGCTGGAGCCGCTGCCGGAAACCACCTGGCGCGTGCTGGAACTGCTGCCGGATGTAGTGTCCACCGGGTCGGTACTGCTGGGCGGCATCTGGTGGATCACCAACCGCCGCGCGGAAGTGGCGCGGAAGGAGGGCAAGCGGAAATGAGCTTGAGGCTTCCCAAGATCACGTTCTGGCGCGCGGTTTTCGCGGCCATCATCCTAGCCGGGTTGTATGCCACGTACCTGCGGGTGTTTTACGGGCTGGGCGGGTCCACCAATCTGAGCGACAGGTTCCCCTGGGGAATTTGGGTTGGCTTCGACGTGATTTGCGGCGTTGGGTTGGCGGCGGGCGGCTTCACCCTGGTGGTAATCGTTCATATCTTTGCCATCGACAGTTACAAACCGGTGTTGCGGCCGGCTATTCTCACGGCTTTTTTAGGGTATCTCCTGGTGGTTGTAGGGCTGCTATACGACCTCGGCCGCCCCTACAACCTGTGGCATCCGCTGGTGATGTGGAACCCCCACTCGGTGATGTTCGAGGTGGCGTGGTGCGTGACTCTCTACAGCACCGTGCTGTTCCTGGAATTCCTCCCGGTGGTGTTCGAGAAATTCGGACTGCACAAGCCGATGGAATGGATTCACCGCATCTCGGTGCCGCTCATGCTCCTGGGCGTACTGCTTTCCACCCTGCATCAGAGCTCGCTGGGCTCGCTGTTCCTGATCGTCCCGGAGAAGCTGTATCCGCTATGGTACACCCCGATCCTGCCGGTGCTGTTTTTTGTTTCGTCGATCGCGGCAGGGCTGGCCATGACAATCTTCGAATCGTGGCACAGCAGCCGGGCGTTCGGGCGCGCGCTGGAACTGCCGTTATTGGCCAGCATGGGGCGGGTGTTGGCCGTAGTGCTGAGCGTTTACCTGTGGATTCGCTTCCTCGATCTGAGCCACCGCCACGTGTGGGATCTGTTGCTGCGCAATCGCATCGAAACCTGGCTGTTCGCGCTGGAAATCGCCCTGATGCTGGTGCCCATGGTGCTGCTCTTCCAGGCCCGTGTTCGCTGGGATCCCGGCAAGCTGTACGCCTGCTCGGTGATGGTGGTCTTCGGATTCATCGCCAATCGGCTGAACGTGGGCACCACGGGGCTCGAGGCCGGCTCGGGCACGCACTACGTTCCCAAGTGGAGCGAAGTTGCGGTAACGCTTTCCATCGTTGCCTGCGGATTCGCGGCGTTCCGGGTGATCGCCGGTTACTTTCCGATTTTCGAAGCGCACTCGTATGAGGACACGCCGGGGGGATTGGAAGAAACGGAGGCGCATTCGGTCGCCGTGGAATGAAACCGAGGCCGCAACTCCGGGTCGGGCTGGCTGCCAAGCTGGCGGTGTGCGTGATTGCGAGTACGGCGGTCTTTTTCACTCTGTTCGGCTTTCTCAATTTGCGCATCGAGCGCGCCCAGAGCGAAGACATGGTGAGGCAGTCGGCGCAGCGCGTTACCGACGTGATTCTGCGCAGCACGCGTTACGAGATGCTGCGCAACGACCGCGAAGCGCTCTACAGCGTCATCCAGGAATTGGGCAGCGAGCCGGGCATCCAGCGCATCCGCATCTTCAACAAGGAGGGACGGATCACGGTTTCGACCGACCCCCGGGAGCGCAACCTGGTGGTGGACAAGAACGCCGAGCAGTGTTTCGCCTGCCACTCGCAATCGGCCCCCCTGTCCAAGCTCAGCCGCCGCGACCGCGCCCGCATCTTCATCGACCGCCAGGGCCACCGCGTGCTGGGCGTGATCCAGCCCATCGCC
>JBKQVG010000282.1:0-36847 GCA_052325345.1 Bryobacteraceae bacterium | reverse complement strand
ATTGTCGGTCGAGGTGATTGTGACCGACCAGGTACCCACCCCGAATGCCCGGTTGAACTCGATGTCCCCACTCTCGTCGATGGTGAAGTCGCTTGTAGCGGCGGCGCCGTTCCCGTCGCTGCCGGTTGCGGCGGTCACCGATAACACTTGACCCGTCCCTCCCGAGGCGGTTACCGTGTCGATGATGACCGGGTTAGTCCCATAGTCTGTCGATGCGGCCAGCGTGATCGGATAATTCGACGGCGTCGGCCATGTGCTGGTTTTCAGAGTCTGCGCCGGCTGTACGTACATGCCGACCGTCGTCTGGGTGTGCGTGCCGGGAGTCGTGATGGTAACCACGACCGGCACTTGATTCGGGCCGGTAAACGACGCGATGGGTGTGCTGCTGCCCATGGGTTCAATCGCCGCGCCGGAGGCGGGCAGTTGCACGTTCACCTGGTACAGGCCGGCGATCGCGTTCGGCGCCCATCCGGCCCATTGGACCGGCGCGGCCACGCCGCCGACTGTGGCTGTCAGGTAGCCGCTCGAGGGACCTGGGTTAAAGCATGGAACTTCCCTCCCCGTGTTGAGGAGCGAACTCTGGATGACCGCGCCATCGAGGGTGGTGAGGCCCGCGGCACTGGCGTACGACCCGGTGCCCGTCGGCGCGATGCAGTCGGTAAACGACGTATAGCTCCCCGTGTTTAGGTTTGAAGCCGTCGAAAGCGGTGTCCCCAGTCCGGTCATGAAGATCGAAACGATGTCGGAGTCTGTGTCTACCGCCCGCATATTGGCTGCGTTCGTCGAGCTGTCGACGAAACCGGAAGGCAGTACGATTGCGCCGTCGTTGCTCGAATCGACGACAAATATGCCAGGATCGGTGAGCGCCGAGGTGAATGTATAGGCAGTGCTGCTCAGGGTGCCGAACCTCACGTAGATGTCGTATTTTGTGGCTGAAGAAGTCACAATCTCGCCCGGAACCACTGCATTAATCTGGGTGTTCGAGGCGAATAACAGGGGGGCTGCCCAGCAGCCCGTGGTCGTGGTCGCCGTGCTGGGGTTGGGGCAGAACCAGACCTGGAGGGTGCGTTGGCCGCCATCTGGGGTGACGCTGTTCCCGTATACGGAGTTCGTCACCGTGGGGTACAGCACCTGGGTGGCGGTGCATCCCGTGCCGCTCGAAGTGCAGAAATTACTTCCGAAGATGCTGATGAGATCGTAAGGCGCCAGGGTTCCGTTCGGCGAGCTGACCGGGGCGAAGGTGGAAGCGCTGGTGACGCCGCCGGACTGGATGATGGGCCCGGCGTCGATGATCAGGGGCCAGGTGCCCGTGGCCGTGCTGCAACTCGAACCGTTAGGATTGCAGACGCCGAGGGTCACGGTATTGCCGGAAGTCGTGAAGGCCAATGGGTCGGTGGTTAACGAGGGTACGGTGATGGTCAGGACAATGGTCGAGGCGCTCACCACGTTCGAAACGATGTTGCCGTCGGTGGTCAAGTGGCCACTGGACACAATGCCCACAGTGGTTTTCTGGGTGGGATCCGTGCTGGAGACGAAGCCCGAACCGTAGAGGGTCACCGTGAACGCCTCGCCGGCCGGGGCCGTGGGCAGGTTCGACGGGCTGATCCCGGTCAGGGAGGCCGTGGTCGTGGGCGCTTGGATGCTGATACTGAAGGCGACCGCAATCGGTGTGCCGGTCCAATCGAGGGTTACCGTGGAGGTCAGCGTCGAACCGGGTTGCGCACCGGCGAAGTCGATTGGATTGAAAGTGATGGCGATCGGCGTTCCGAAACTATACGCCAAGCCCGCAGCTGGGGTTGCGACCGCGCCCGCACCGTTGGCTCCATTGGTTACCACCGTGCTATAGGGGATCGGCGCCCCGCTGGAAACGGCCGTAATGGTTGCCGTGGGCAACGCTTGTCCCACAGCCCACGATAGATTGCGCACGACTCCTTCGGCCACGCTCAGAGTCGGGGCCGTGTTTCCCACTACCAGGCTGACGTACACCACGGTACTGGCATAGCCCGCCACTTTCAGATTAATCTGCGCGGGATAGGTACCCGGCGTCATCGAGTTGGCGACTTGCGTCACCGTGAATTGCAAGGCAAAACCCGCGCTCGGGGTGGCTTCGGCGCTGGTGAAGTTTACCGTGAGCCAGGAAGGAAGGCTGGTCGTGTCCACGCTGAAATATATGTTCGGGCCGTACACCGTGACGGTCTGCTGTTCCAGACCGGATTGGTTCTTCGTATAGGGAAGCTGCATCGCGGTCCCCGACGTCGCATAATTCGACAAGGTCAATTGGGCCGGACCGACTACCATGAGGGTTACGGTTACCGTCTGATATGCCGTGCTTGGCGCCGGCACGTTCAGCAGGTGTACGATCGCGCTCTTGCTGCTGCCCACCGTGCCGCTACAGGTGCCGTTTATGGCCGCGGATAATTGAACCGGCGTCGAACTCGCGAGGTTCGACCCGGAGACTTGGGAGACGGTAAGCCAACCCGGAACCGTGGTCGGGTCCCAACTCACGGCCGTGTTGCCTCCGGTGGCCGATGAGGTGACGTTGAAGTTTTGGGCGGCCCCGTTGGTGAAGCTGCCATTCGTATTGGTGCAGGAGAGCGTCACCGAACTGGGCGACGCCGTCAGCGGGGACGCACCGGTTTCGGTCACCGTGACGGTCGCCGTATAGGTGACATCGTTGGTCACCGATCCGCTGCCCACCTTTTCCGTGAATTGCAATACCGGGCTATAGGTGCCCAGTGCGGTGGCGCCGGCGCAGCCTGCAATTGTAGTGAGCGTGTAGGTTACCGTCGCGCTCGCGCTGTTCAGCGTCAGAGTGGAAGGCGGCGTTGCCAAGATTCCCGGCTGCTGCGCGGCCAAGCCTACGGTGATGATATTCGTGGCGCTCGCCGTAGCCGCCGTGAGCTTGACCGTCACCGAGCCGGAGGGCCCGGCGTTGGTGTCGCACTTGAGGGCGGAAACTACCGTCGGAGTTGCGACCAGCAGGTTAGTAGCTTGTGCCATGCCCGTGCAAATGGCAAGCGCGAGCAGCCCTAAGAGAATTCGATGTCGAACCATTCGTTGTGATCCCTTCTTGAGACCCGCGCTTGAATGCTCGGGTGACATTCTTCATATCGGCGAGTAGAAGGGCGGACGGAAGCTTCTAAGACGAAACTACACGAAACTGGACTTTTGTACCCGGGTGAATGCATGAATGGGGCCGGCCATTTCCCTCAAGTTCAATTGAAACGGCCCTATTTGGGAGGTCCAATGGTGGGAGGTTTTGCTGCCAGGAGTGGTTCAGCCGTGGTGGACGCGTCGCGCCCCACGGTTCCCTCCGGCGGAAACAGAACTACGCTTGCTGAAGGCAACAAGCCGCTGCCGACCGCGAGGACCTCGGCCGGAGCGCCGCGATTCCAGGTAGGCATTGACGTGTCCCAGCGAAGCGAATTGTCCCGCGAATGCGGCATCCGGCGACGGGCGGCGTTTGCGGCGCGGGTCAAAATCGCGGCCGCGAAACAAGTCGGACACGGAGATCACGGCCGTTCCCATCGGCCGGTATTCGTAGCTCCCCTGGGCCCAGGCCAGATCGTCGTCGAGCCAAAGAAAGAACCCCATCCCGGCTTATGCGGCGTTCATCAATTGACCGACCGAAGCTACCAGTTCGGAGGCTTGAAAGGGCTTGCGCAGCACCCGGCAGCGGCGAAACAGCGACGCCAGCCGCGGGTCCGGCATGGCCGCCACATACAGCAGCGGCAACTCATCGGCGAATGCCAGAAAGAGCGAAGGTTGATTGGTGATCAGTACGCTCGGCAGGGTCCCGCCTTCGAGCAAGGTCTGGCGGTAATCCCGCGCGGCTGCCTGGGCTTGGTAACCACTTCTGCCCAAAAGGCCCTGAATAAGCTTTTGAATCTGCGGATCTTCCACAACCACAATCGGGCGGCGGTCCGCGCCAACGGGCTCAACGGCACCACACTGCGGATCGCTCAAATCGTAAGTCACCTTCCATAATTCTGTTGGATCTCATCGCCGGAAACAACCCCCCCAAAAGGAGGCATTTAAGAGGGGAATTGAGGGGTTGCCGTACCTGTTAACCCATTACCTTCCAGGACCTCGCACCAGCGGCCAAACACCAGATTCGACAAGCTTTTCAGCCGATCGGCGTGCGCGGCCGGAGGGGGGAGTACGGCCAACTCCCGGACATCGCCGCAGTTGGCATCCTGGCGGCACCAGTCGGCCACCATGGCGGGCGTCACTTCCAGATGGAATTGCAGGCCCCAGACGCGGCCGCCATAGCGAAATGCCTGCTGGCGGCAGGCCTCGGACCATGCCAACGACACCGCTCCTTCGGGCAGGTCGAACGTCTCGCCGTGCCAATGAAAGACGGTTTCCGGCCCGCTCAGTCCGTGGAAAAGCGGGTCCCGCGCCGCCGCTTCGGTGAAATGAACATCGAACCAGCCGATCTCCTTTTGCCCATTGGGGTAAACTCTGGCGCCCAAGGTTTTGGCGATCAGTTGCGCGCCCAGGCACACGCCCAAGATCGCCTGGTTCCGCGCCAGAGCTTGCGCAATCGCCCGCGATTCCCACGCCAGGTAATCCAGCGGATCGTTCACCGACATCGGGCCGCCCAGGAAGATCATTCCCGCGTACCGCTTGAGCGGCGGGAACCTCGCGCCCGGACGATATAAATCGGCGTAATCGATGGCGATGCCGCGCTCCTCGAGCGCCGTTTCTATCCAGCCCAACGATTCGAATTCAACGTGACGAAAAACGAGTACGCGCATAAGAAGGAGCCTCTCAGCGGTCAGCTTTCAGCACGCAGCTAGCTGACCGCTGATCGCTGATCGCTGATCGCTGAAAGCTTCACTGCGTCCGCGTGGCCACCTGGAAATGGCTCAGGCCGTCGGCGTAACGCGACACTCCTTGAAACAGCGCTTCCGCCACTTTCTGGCGGTACTCCGGGCGGCGCAACAGCGCTTCCTCGCGCGAATTGGTCAGAAATCCGATCTCGGCCAGTACCGAAGGCATGTTGGCGCCGATCAGCACCACGAACGGAGCGCGCTTCACTCCCCGGCTGCGCTCGGAGGGAAAGTTGCGCGCCGTGAGCTGAAACAGCGCCTTCTGAATACGGGTGGCAAACTCGCGGGACTCCTCCAGCTTGTCGTGCAGACTGATTTTTTGAATCAGGTCGTGCAGCTCGGAAATGGATTTCTGGGAGCTCGCGTTTTCGCGCGCCGCCACGTCCAGCGCATCGCGGGAATCGGAAAAGTTGAGGTAGTACGTCTCCGTGCCCACGATCTGCGGCGCCGGCGAGGAATTGCCGTGGATGGAAAGGAACAGGTCGGCCTTCTTTTCGTTGGCCAGCGCCGTGCGCGCTTCGAGCGGCACGTAGCTATCGTCGGTGCGCGTGTAGATCACCTGAGCCCCCAGCTTGTCTTCGATGAGCTTTCCCAGCCGCAAGGAGATGTCCAGCACGACGTCCTTTTCCTGCAGGCCGGTGGGGCCGTGGGTGCCCTGGTCGTGGCCGCCATGGCCAGGATCGATCGCCACGCGGGAAATCTTCAATCCCAGGGTTCGCACCAGCGAGGTATCGCCGTCACCGGTCCGGCGCGCGGCTTTGGCGGCCTCCGAGGGCGGTAGCGGAGCGGCGGCGCTTGCCGCGGAAGCCGGGGACGCGGCCGGCGGCGCCATTATCTTTGCCGTTTCGGCCGGCGCTTTTTCGAGCGGCGCTGGGGCGGGTAGCCATTCGAGCGCCGCCGGCAGGGGCCGCAACGCGGTTTCCGGGCGAATCGCCGGGGGGACCGGCAGGGTTGTCTGGGCAGCGGACCCGACCTTTAGCGGCGGAGCGGGGGGCGGCACGAACGGCCTGGCCGCTTTGGGCGGGCTCGCAAGCGGAGACGCATACCGGCTCGCCGCGGCCGGCCCGGGCCGAGGCGCGGTTTCTCTCGTCACCGTCGTAGCCCCGCCCTTCGCGGGACGGACCTCGATCACCAGGCGGTTCGGATTGGCGAGCTGCACCGTCGAAATCTCCGCCGCCCCGCTCAGGTCCAGCACCACTCGCGTCACGCTGGACGTGGTTTGGGCCAGCCGCACACGCTCGACTACGGAGCCCGGGGCAAGACTGTCCGACCAGTACGGCTTGGCGCCCAGTCGCATCCGCGTATCCGCCAAATCGAAGTACACCCGTTCGGGATTGTGCAGGCGGTCTCCGCGGAAATGAAAGGCCCCGTCCACCTCGATCGCGATACGGACCACCCCGCCCTGCGTCCAATGCCGAACCGCAGTCACTGCGACTCCCGGCTGGCGTTCGACCTGGGCCGCCAGCACGGTGACGAAAAGCACGAACGCCGCCGTCCATCGCATGCGAAAAAGCCTCTAGCGGGAGACGTAATGCACGGTGCCGTCCGGGTCCACGATCTCCTCGATGTGGGAGGGCCCCTCCGGCTTGGTCTCCGCGGGTTTCGTTGCCTTCGGTTTTGCCGCGGTAGTTTTCACGGCCTCTTGAATCTCTCTCGACACCAGTCTGAGATACGTCTGGGTTTCGGCATACGGCGGAACCGACCCATACTTGGCCACCGCCTGTTCGCCGGCATTGTAAGCCGCCAGAGCCAGGGGGTAGTCGCCATGGTACAGGTCCAGCAGATAGCGCAAATATCGCGCCCCGCCCTCAATGTTGTCCACCGGGTCGAAGACGTCGTTGACGCCGAATCGCTGGGCCGTCGCCGGAACCAGTTGCATCATGCCCAAAGCGCCCTTGGGCGACACGGCATACGGATTGTAGTTGCTCTCCACCTTAATCACCGAGTGCAACAGTTCCACCGGCAGATCGTGCTGGGCCGCGATTTGAGCCACTTTTTCGTTCCAGTTCCCACCCGTTCCGGCCGAAGTTCCGGCCGAAACCGCATTGGCCGCCGCGAGCGGCGGCACCTGGCGCGGCGTCACCACCGCCTCGGCCACGGCGCGCGGCGCCACACTTTGGCGGGCTACCGTCCTGGGCGTCACCACCACGTTTCGAACCAACTTCCCCGTTCGCGCATCGGCCCGCACCACGCTGGTCACTTTCACCGGGCGCGCGGCGGCGGCGGGGGCATCGCTGGCCGCCCACAACCCGGTTCCCCAGAATCCGGCGAACGCCATAGCCGCCACGTATCCCAGTTTAAAACAATCCCTGACCAAAATGTTTCACTCCTCAGTATAAACCCAGCGCGGCGCTTCCGAAAGCCAATGGTATCATTTCCCTGTGAAGCGGGCCGGATACGTGCTCACGGGCGGGCGCAGCTCCCGCATGGGGCGGGACAAGGCGCTTCTGCCCTTCGATCACGGCACCATGGCCGCGGCCGTGGCCGGCAAGGTGGAACAGGCCGCCGGCAGCGCCACCCTGGTGGGCTCCGAGGCGGCCCACGCGCGGCTCGGCTATGCCTTCCTCCCCGATGCCTGGCCAGGCGAGGGTCCGTTGGGCGCCATTGTCTCCGTTCTCGGGCGCACGGAGGCGGAATCGAACCTGATTGTAGCCTGCGACATGCCCGGACTGACGGTCGAATTTCTGGCGCGCCTGATGGCCGCCATGGACGCGGCCGCGAAGCGCCCGGACGTTCTCGCCGCCGCGGGTCCTGGCGGACGGATCGAACCGCTCTGCGCGGTCTGGCGCCGGCGCGCCCACGCCAGGGCCGAGCGCGCTTTCGCCGCCGGGGAGCGCGGCGTGATGGCCCTGCTGACCGGCGAGGACCTGCGGGTGGAGCTGTTCGAAACCTCGGAAGCGTTTTATTTTCAAAATGTTAACACTCCCGAAGATTGGGCTGCCTATGAGTGCTGACCCCTATCCCCACTACATCGAGTTCCGCCACGTTTATAAGACGTTCGACCGCCCGGTTTTAGTCGACTCCAATTTCCACGTCGACCCCGGCGAGACCGTCGCCATCATCGGCCGCAGCGGCGTGGGCAAATCCGTGACCCTGTCTCACATCATGGGCTTCCTCAAGCCCGACAGCGGACGCGTGATCGTGGCCCATGAGGACATCACCGACTTCGGCGAAGCCGACCTGCGCCGCATCCGCCGCAAGGTCACCATGGTGTTCCAGTCGGGCGCGCTGTTCGATTCCCTCACCGTGGCCGAAAACGTCCTCTTCTCGCTCGAGCTACGCGACGATTACGACTACCGTAACAAGGAAGACGTGGTATCCGGGCTGCTCGGGCTTGTGGATATTCCCGAGGCGCGCGACGCCTATCCAGCCGACCTTTCGACCGGCTACAAACGCGCCGTCGCCATCGCCCGCGCTCTGGCCGCCCAGCCCCAGTGCATCCTCTACGACGAGCCCACCACCATGGTCGATCCCATCATGAGCGATCACCTGGGCGATCTGATGCTGCGCCTCAAGCGCCAGCTCCGGCTCACCTCGGTGGTGGTCACGCACGATCTGGACCTGATGTACAAGGTGGCCGACCGGGTCGTCTTCCTCTACGACAGCGGCGTGATTTTCTTCGGTCCCACCGCCGAGCTGGCGAAGTCCGACCACCCCCACATCCGCGAGTTCCTGGAGATGGACCGCGTGGTGCGGGTATAGGCTTAGAGTTCCAGGAAGTCTGAAAATTCAAAAATCCGAGCCACGGATGAACGCCGATAAACACAAATAAATCTTTTGATTTCCTTTATCTGTGTATCTATGGCCATATCTCTTCACAGCTTTCCAGGGCTATGCGCCCTCGCCGATCAACGCAATCCTGCCGATGCCGCCCTCCACTTCTACATGGATTCTCACCTTGGCGTCCTCCGTTCCCTCGCTTACCCAACGGCTGCCTTCCCTGCGCAGGCCGCGCACGTCGATTTCGCCGATTCCGCCGTGCGCCTCCGCGTCAATCGCCACGTCGGCGGGCAGATGCACGGTGGCCTCGCCCACGCCGCCATGGATACGCACCGAATAATCGTGGCGCGCATGGCCGCGCAGATCCATGTCGAGTTTGCCGACGCCCATGTCGAGCGATACACCGCGCAGGTCGAGCGAACCGAGATCGAGCTGTGCCTCGCCGGCGCCGAAGTGGATATTCATGTCGAGCGGGGTGTCGCGATTGAAGCGCAGATCCCACTCGTATCTCGAGTTTCCGAAATGCGGCCCGCTCGAGCTGGGCTGGCGCACTGTTAGCGAGCCGCTCGCATAGTTCACTTCCGGTTTCCAGGAGGGAACGTTGTAGGTGAAATAGGCCTGCAGCAGCTTGCTGGTGCCGCTGCCCACCCTGAGGTCGCCGGCGCCCATCTCGAGGTTCACCCGCACCGGCACATCGCGGTTGGCGCCCGGGCCGTCAATCGATCGCGATTCGTATTGGGTCGGGCCGGCCGCCCGATTGTCAACCACACAACCGCTCCCGCACAAAGTTCCCGCGATGCAGAGATAACCAAACCCTTTCATGGAACCCCGCCTTTCCAGCAGAAACATACGTCGCGGCACGGGGAGATGTTCCATCCGGCGCCACAGGCTTCGCGGGAAGGCGTAAGCTGGTACGGAAGGCCGCCGCCATTGCCTTAGCCACGGGCGTCGTGCCGATGGGAGGCATATTGACCGGTACAGGCGTCGTACAGCTTACCTTGCCGTGGTTGGCCCGGGGGGCCTGCGGGCAGCGATGAGAGAGGCGTTTCGGGGCCGCTTCGGCGCGGCCGAGGGCCCGCGCGTGTTTCGCGCTCCCGGCCGCGTCAACCTGATCGGAGAACACACCGACTATAACCTGGGCTTCGTGCTGCCCGTCGCGCTCGATCTAGCCACGCTGGTTGCCACCGCCCCTTCCCGCGATGGCAAGCTGCGGCTCTATTCCGAGCATCGCCAGGAATTGCGGGAGTTCGATGCCGCCGCGGTTCCCACCCTGGAGCCGAGCAGAGACTGGAGCGATTACGTAATCGGCGTGGCGCGCGAGTTGGACCGCCTCGGCTTCGCCATCGAGCCCGCCAACCTGCTGATCCGCAGCACCGTGCCGGAAGGCTCCGGGCTGAGCTCGTCGGCCGCGCTCGAAGTAGCGGCCGCGCTGGCGCTGCTCGGCGGACGCCCGCTCGATCCTCTCGAGGTCGCGCGCCTGGCGCAGCGCGCCGAATCCCAGTTCGTGGGCATGCCCTGCGGCATCATGGACCAGTACGCGGCGGTTTTCGGCCGCCAACACGCCGCCGTCGAGCTCGATTGCCGCAGCTTGGAGAGCCGCTATGTCGCCCTGCCCGATGGCGTCGCATTCGTGGCCGTGAACAGCATGGTGAAACACGCGCTTTCGGGCTCGGCCTACGCCGTTCGCGTGCGGGAATGCGCTGCCGCGGTGGAAGCGCTCCGCGCCCGGTTTCCGCGGGTTGCAAGCCTGCGCGACGCTTCGCCGGAGCAATTGGCCGCGGTCAGCCTGCCGGAAACCGTGGCGCGGCGCGCTCGCCACGTAGTGAGCGAAATCGCCCGCGTCGGCCGCTTCGTCGCCGCCAGCGCCGCCGGCGACCTTGCCCGGATGGGCCAATTGCTGGTGGAATCCCACCGCAGTCTGCAGCACGATTACGAAGTGAGCTGCGCCGAGCTCGATTTCCTGGTGGATACGGCGCTAACGATCGACGGCGTCTATGGCGCCCGCATGACTGGCGGCGGTTTCGGCGGCTGCACCGTCACCATGGTTGCCCGGGAAAAGGCCGACGCTTTCGGCCGGCAGATTGCAGCCGCCTACCAGGCTCGCTACGGCGTGACCCCGCGCGTGATTCCGTGCAACCCCTCCGATGGCGCGGCGGAATGCGTCTAACGTGGCGCAGGCGCTCCGGAGGTGGGACAGACCGTCGTTTTTCGTGGTCTGTCAGGCCCCCGCCAAGCCACAACAGCCTGACGACAAAAAACGATCGTCCGTCCCACCTGGCTTCCCGCACCGATTCCCCGTCGGTTGGGTCAGCCATTTTTCCTCAATACCTTGAAAATGCGGGGCGGCATCAGGAGTTCGGAGACTCGTCTCGGCGCTGCAGCCAGGAGTGGCCGCGCCACGGATGCCCTCAGCGAATCGGGTCCCAGCCATCCTTGCCGGCCAAAAACAGGCGCGGGGCGAAACGCGCGGCGGCCTTCGCGTCGAGCAGTTTGGTGTGTGGGTCCCGTGGGCCCACGGCGCCCGGACCGGTGGAATCGTACTCGGCGTAGAAAACCGTTTCCAGGTAATGGGTCTGGCCCGGGTGCCATTCGCGCCAGCCCGCTGGCTCGATTTGCGCTCCCATTTCGGTGTGCAGAAAAATCACCGTGGCATAGGGCCGCCACGGACGTCCCAGCCAGACGCGCTCCACGCCGGCGTCGGCGGTGAGCCGGCAATGGTCGAACACGAAACCGCTGTCCTCGTCCGCCGATTTCCTGCCCTGCGCCGTGATGTAGCCGATCTGGTGGGCATTGCTGCGGATCTCGCAGCGCTCGAAGACCGTCTTGCCGTCGCCAAAGATGAAGTCCACGTTGCCTTCGATATAGCAATCCTCGAAGTATTGACGCGACGGCGCGCCATTCTTGCTGGCGGCATAGACGGTGTCCTGGTGCCCCAGGAAACGCACGTTGCGGAACTCGGCGCGGTCTCCGGTCACGTTGAGGGCCAACGCTTGCGAGCCCACCGGCACCTGCGGATGCTTGGGGTTGAAATCGTTGGCGAAGGTCAGGTTCTCGGCGGAGAAACCGTCGCCGCTCACATCCACCGTGGCCGAGTGCATGGTGCCGCCGGAGGCGCCGGCGCTCTTGTCGAACACGATCACCGTCCTGGTTGCATCCTTATATGGGCTGTGCAGATGGATGTTGGGCTTCGAGATATTCAGAACTTCGCGATACGTGCCCGGTGCGATGTTGATGTCGGCGCCGCCGGCCGGCGCGACGTCGATGGCGCGCTGGATGGAATAGAAATCGCCCGTTCCGGACGCCGCCACGTAGAGCGTCTTATCCTCCGGCGGCACGGTGACGGCGGCCGCGGGTGCGGTCGGAATCGCGTGCGGCCGCTCAAAACGCGCCTCGCAGCCGGGCACGCCGGCGGGCGTGCCGCCATCCGCGACCAGATTGGTGCCGCCAGGCCCGGCGTGAACGTCGGCGAATTGCGACTCGAGGTCGCTGGCGCGCAGGCCGTCCACCCGAACGTTATCCAGCGTCACCTCAACTTTATCGGCTTCATCCATCCCCAGAAAGGTCACATACCCCGGCGTCAGGCTCTCCACGCTGTGCAGGCGGATGTTGCGGTAAACCGGTAAGTGGCCGCCGGGAAAAGTGGTGTACATGCTGGTGACCACGATCGGATTGGGGACGTCGCGGATGCAGACGTTGTCGTAGGATACGTCTTCCACCAGCCCGCCGCGGCTGCGGTCGCTCTTAATGCGGATGCCGTTGTCGGCGCCATCGATGGTAAGATCTTCCACCCGAATCGCGCTCACTCCGCCGGCGGTTCCGCTACCGATCGACATGCCATGGCCGGCGTAAAAGCGGTTGTGGACGATGCTCATGTGGGTGGAAGGCACGGTGGCATTGGTCTTGATGGCCACATCGTCGTCGCCGGTCGAGATATCGCAGTAGGCGATGGTGACGTTGCTGGACGAGGAGGGGTCTATGCCATCGGTATTGCGCGCGGTCTTGGGCGTGCGGATCTTGACCGCCCAGGCGGTGAAGCCGTTGGTCTGATCCACGCCCACGTGGAAATTGGGTGAGTTGCGGAGGGTGATGCGATAGAGGGTAAAGTTATCGGAGTGAGACACCGCGATCAGCCGCGGCACGCTCTGCGATTGGTCGAGGACCTTGGCGGTGTGCGCCAGGTCCCACCAGGTGGCGTTCTGGCCCAGCAATTTTGCGCCGCCGCGTCCGTCGATGGCGCCGTCTCCCATGATGCCGCTCCCAGGCGCGTGGTCCACGGTAAGCAACGGCTTGCAGCCGTGGCCGCGCGGCCCCACCGTTCCGCAAC
This sequence comes from Bryobacteraceae bacterium, assembly GCA_052325345.1. Lineage (GTDB taxonomy): Bacteria > Acidobacteriota > Terriglobia > Bryobacterales > Bryobacteraceae > JBEKYD01. Next base: position 23,968 of record JBKQVG010000282.1, on the reverse strand, counting down.
TGCCGGGGGCGCTATCGTAATCGCGCGGATTGCGGGAGGCAAATAGCGCCACGCCCGATTCGACGAGCAGGGTCACGCCCGCTTTCAGGGTGAGCGGAGCGGATAAGAAGATGTTGTGGCCGCCCGCTCCACGGCCGAGCGCCACGGCTTGTCCAGCGGTGCACTGGTCGATGGCCTGCTGAATGCGCGCGGTATCGGCCTGGGCCTCGCTCGACTCGGGCAACAGACCGCCGGGAGCGGACAGGCGCGCCTGGAGCACGGTGCAGGTGGGAGGGAATTTGGGCTCCGCCACCTGGCGCGTGTCTTGCGCACGGAGCGGAAGCGCCGCCGTCATCGCGGCGGAGAACCAGAGAACGGGAGCCAGCTTTCGGAGCACCCTAATATTGTAATGAGTGGAGCAAGCCTTCGGCGTGCGGGCCGCTTCAGCCGCGACCGCCTGGGCAACTCACCCCTTTCGCCGGTAGAAGCTGGCCGTCAACTCGTAGAGCGAGCGCTCGCCGCGGGCTTTTTCGAGATGCGTCAGAATACCCTGCCGGTCGGCCTCGCTGCGGTCCTGCCCGAGTTTGAATTTGCCTTCCAGCAGCTCGATCGGCATCTCGAATCCCACAATGCCGGCGAGCATGCCGTTGATGTAACTGTCCGGCAGCTTGGAGAAATCATAGTCGGTTCCCTGGTAGCTCTCGAACTTATCGATCAGGCGCGTCAGGAACGCGTGCAAAGCCTTGGGCTCCGTCACCGCCCGGAGCTTGCCGGTGGCATGCACCACGGCGAAGTTCCAGGTGGGCACGGCTTGCCGGTTGTGATACCAGGCCGGCGATATGTATCCCTGCGGGCCGTGGAAAACGACGACGGCTTCCTGCCGCCCATCGAACGCCCGGGTCTGTTCGTTCTGGCGCGAGATGTGCCCCAGGATGGCGCCGTACGGTCCGGCCGCGCGATCGAGCAGAACCGGGATATGCGTGATGCGCAGCGCCGGTGACGTAGTGATGAGATCGGCGAAGGCAAACTCGTCCATGAAGTCGTGCAGGAACTTGCGGTCCTCGACGATCTGAGGTTTGGGGATGTAGAGCGAGGCAGCCGGCGGCGCGCCGGAGTCCTGGGCCGCCGCTTCCCGTGCTTGCGCCGCCATGGCTGCCAATGCGATGGAGGAGAACATATCTCGACGATTCATGCGGCGGTCCCTCGTGGTTAGAGGATAGCAACTCAGCGGGCCGGTTGCCCGATATCGCCGGGGCCGGAATCGAGGATTCCAGTAGTTAGCCGGAATTACTTAGGAGCAAAACACGGCCTCTCTACGAGCCTGGCTGGACAGCACGAAGCTGCACAAAATTGCACAATGGACCCAATCCCTCTTTTTGGTCACCACGGAACTGACCTTATAGCCCCCATGTTTTTAATGGCTTACAGGTCGAGCCCTGCGGCAACGGCCCGCCCCTCTGGTATGGTCGAAACGGGAGGAGGACGAACGTCGCGGACCGGCTCGATGTTGACCCCTGCAATGGCGCGTTTTGGTGGGGCGGACGCCCTCGTCCGCGCGCGACCCCCTGGTCGCGCCATGCGGGCGTAGTTCCTCCGGCCTCGGCGAAGCGTACGCCCATTTTATTTCAATTATTTGGGCGCCAGAATGGCTTCGTTCGGGAACACCGGCTTGGGTTCGCATTTGTGCATTTTTGTGCATTTCTGTGCGGCAGGTTGGCAACCTGCGCGCCGATCGGCACTCGGCGCACGTCCGCACCGGAAGACAAGCCCGCGGTTGCGGCAACCTTGCTTTACACTGGAAGCTATGCAGAAACTCGCTTGGATAGCCATGTGCGCTTGCCTGGCCCCTTCCGCTTGGGCGCAGCGACCGTTTTTCAATGTTCTGGACTACGGCGCCAAGAGCGATGGCTCGGCGCCTTCCACCGAAGCGTTTCAGCAGGCCATTCAAGCCGCGGCCAAGGCCGGCGGCGGCACGGTTTGGGTTCCGGCCGGCAGTTACGTTTCGGGCGCGATTCAACTGGTTAGCAATTTGAGGCTGGAACTCGACGCCGGGGCGGTGATCCGCTTCGTGGCCGACCGCGACGCTTACCCGCTGGTGAAGAGCCGCTATGAAGGCGTCGAAACCATGGCGCCCGCCGCCATGATCGGCGGCGAGAATCTGGAAAACGTAACCATCGCCGGGCGCGGCACGCTGGTGGCCAGCAACCCGGACTGGCGCAAGCTGGTGGGGCAGGACCCGCAGTGGCGCACGGCGTGGGGAAAAGTGCTGGAGCTGATTCAACACAAAGATCCGGTGGGCGAGGAACTCCGCCGCACCGCCGAGAAATTCTTGCGCACCGATTTCATTCGCCCGGTGGAATCGAAGAACGTGCTCATCGAAGGCTTGCACATCATGGGTTCGCCGATGTGGACGCTGCACATTCTGTATTCGGAAAACGTGGTGATTCACAATGTCATGATCGAAACCTATCCGGGGGCCAATACGGACGGCGTGGATATCGATTCCTGCCGCCACGTGCGCATTTCGGATTCTTACTTCGATACCGGCGACGACGCCATCTGCCTGAAGTCGGGCAAGGACGCCGACGGGCGCCGCGTGAACCGCCCCACCGAAGATATCGCCATCACCAACTGCACCGTGCATCACGGCCACGGCGCGGTGGTGCTTGGCAGCGAGGGTTCGGGCAGTATTCGCAACGTGGTGGCGGACAACATTGTGGCGCAGGGCGCCGACCGCGGCATCCGCATCAAGAGCGGGCGCGGGCGCGGCGGCACGTATGAGAATCTTCGCTTCTCCAATTGGGTCATCGAAGATACGCCCGATCCGGCCATCGAAGTCACCAACTATTACACGCGCGTGCGGGCCGAACCGGTCTCCGAGCGGACGCCCATATTCCGCAATATCGCCATTGAGGGGGTAACCATCAACCGCTGCCGCACCGCGGTGAGCATCGAGGGGCTGCCGGAAATGCCGATCGAGGGGCTGCGGCTGAGCGACGTGATCGCCAGCGCGAAGGAGGGCCTGCGGGCGTTCAACACGGTGGGGATGGAACTGCACAACGTGCGCATCGACGCCGAGACCGGCATTCCATTTCTGATTCGGGACGCGAAGCAACTGGATCTCGATGGCATTCAGACGCGAGCCCCGAAAGCGGGCGTGGCCGTGCTGCGGCTGGACCGGGTGGAGGGCGCCACATTGCGCAACAGCATTGCATGGCCCGGCGCCGGCGTATTTCTTTCCGTGGCTCCGGGCGCAGCATCGGCGGTGCAGTTAATCGGCAACGATATGAAAGCCGCCGCCAAGGCCACCGAAGAAGACGCGGCCGATTACTGGCAATCGATCAACACCCCGGACCGCCCGCGCACCTCGCCTGGAAGGCGGTAAGCAGGACGGGCCCAGGAGGCCGGTCCGACTACAGCTTTGAATAAGGACCGGAGGCAGGAGCTGCCGCCCGGTGCTACCCTGTTCCCTCTGAAGCGCCTGGAGCAGCCGAGGAGCCTCGTCGAGGGCTTGCAATGCGTGTTCTGCGGAACGCGCCACCCGGTTCGCGTCGGCAACACGTGTCCAAGTTGCGGAATCGGGGGCATTCTGGATGTGCGGTACGATTACGCCGCGATTGGCAAATTGCTGACTCGGCGGGTGCTGCGGCAGCGAACGGAGCAGTCCCACTGGAGATACCGCGAGCTGCTTCCCATTCGCCCGGGCTCGGCGGTTCCGGCTCTCTGGGTCGGATGGACGCCGCTCACCTCCGCGCCGGCGCTGGCACGGCATATCGGCGTGGCGACGCTGCACTTGAAGGACGACGGGCGGAACGCCACCGGGTCGCTGAAAGACCGGGCCAGCTCGGTCGGGGTGGTGAAGGCGCGGGAGAAACGCCTCTCGATCATCGCCTGCGCGAGCACCGGCAACGCGGCTTCTTCGTGCGCCGGGATGGCGGCATCCATGGGGTTGCGGAGCGTGATCTTCGTTCCGGAGCGCGCGCCGGAGCCGAAGGTCACTCAGTTACTCATCTTCGGCGCGACCGTGCTGCGGGTACGAGGCAGTTATGAAGACGCCTTCCAGTTGTGCCAGCGTTCGTGCGAGCGGTGGGGATGGTACAACCGGAACTCCGGCATCAACCCGTACCTGGTGGAAGGAAAGAAAACCGCCGGCCTGGAGATCGCGGAACAGCTCGGCTGGGAGCCTCCGGATTGGGTGGCGGTTTCGGTGGGCGATGGTTGCACGATAGCGGGCGTCTGGAAGGGATTCCGGGAACTGAGGACGCTTGGCCTGATCGAGCGGACGCCGCGGATGCTGGGAGTGCAGGCAGCCGGCGCGGCGCCCATCACCACCGCGTTCTTCAGCGGCGAAACCCTGCGGCCGGTCGAGCCTTCGACGCTGGCGGACAGCATCGCCGTGGGCGTGCCGAGAAACTGGAAGAAGGCGATTCTGGCGGTGCGGGAATCCGGCGGCACGATGGTAAACGTGAGCGACGAAGAGATTCTGGACGCGATGCGTTACACCGGGCGCCTGGCCGGTATCTTCGCCGAGCCGGCGGCTGCCACGGCCGTCGCCGGGCTGCGCCTGGCGCTGGAAAAGGGCATCGTCGGGCGCCGCGCCAGCGCGGTAGCCCTGATTACCGGAAACGGGCTGAAGGACGTGCAATCGGCGCGCGCGGCCGTGAGCCAGCCGTATGAGATTACGCCGGATGGAAGCGGGCTCGACGACATTTTGCGCGAACGGAAGCTGGTCCCATGACGCCGCCACCATCCCTGCTGATACGCAACATCCACACCCTGGTCCTGATGGACGAGAAGAACAGGGTGCTTCGCGACGGGTATCTCTATGCGGAGAACGGCGGCATTGTCCGAGTGGGAAGCGGTAGCGCGGGGCTGCCGCGGGCCGGCCGCGTGATTCGCGCTCCGCACGCGGTGGCAATACCCGGGCTGGTCAACACGCATCACCATCTCTACCAGACCTTAACTCGTGCGTATGCGCCTGCCGCCAACGCGGAGCTGTTCGACTGGCTGCGCACGCTGTACCCGATTTGGGCGCGCCTCGACGAGGAAGCCGTGCATGTGGCGGCTCTGGCGGGCATGGCCGAGCTCCTGCTTTCCGGGTGTACCACCACCACCGATCACCACTACGTGTTTCCGCGCGGCTGCGGCGAGCCGATCGATGCCCAGATCGACGCCGCCCGCCGCATCGGCGTGCGGTTTCATCCCACCCGCGGCAGCATGAGCGTCGGCCGCCGCAAGGGTGGTCTGCCGCCGGATTCGGTAGTCGAGAGCGAAGAGCGGATCTTGAAAGACTGCGAGCGGGTGATCGCCAAGTATCACGACCCTACGCCGGGATCCATGTTGCGGGTCGCCCTGGCGCCGTGCTCGCCCTTTTCGGTGTCGCCGCGATTGATGCGGGCCAGCGCCGAACTGGCGCGCCGCCACGGCGTGCGGCTGCACACGCACCTGGCGGAGACGCGCGACGAGGAAGCCTACTGCCTGGAGCATTTCGGCAAGCGCCCGCTGGACTTGCTGGAAGAAGTGGGATGGCTGAGCGCGGACACCTGGCTGGCCCACGGCATCTACTTCAACCGGCGCGAGGTGGCGCGGCTCGGCCGCGCCGGCGTGGGTATCGCGCACTGCCCCTCGTCGAACATGCGGCTGGGCTCGGGCTGCGCGCCGGTGATCGCGTTGCGGCGCGCCGGCTGCGCGGTAGGGATAGGGGTGGATGGGAGCGCGTCTAACGACAGCTCCCATATGCTGGCGGAAGTGCGGCAGGCGATGCTGCTGCAGCGGCTGCGCCATGGCGCCTCCGCGCTGGGCGTAAGCGAGGCATTGCGGATGGCGACGGTGGACGGCGCTCGCTGCCTGGGGCGCGACGATATCGGCAGCCTGGAGCCCGGCAAGCGCGCCGACGTTGCCATGTTCGATCTGCGCGGTGTGGGGTATAGCGGGTGCGGAGATGCCGTTTCCGCCCTTTTGCTGTGCGCCCCGGCCGGAGTTGAGACCCTGATCGTCGATGGCCGGGTGGTGGTGGATGGCGGCGAACTTCAGACGATGGCGCTCGATGGAATCCTGCGCCGCCACCGCAAGGCGGCGGCCAGCCTGCAGCGAGTATCGTTGTAACGAGTTTGTAACCCTGATATAGTCGGGTCAGAATTTGGGTCTGCTTATGTTCGATACGGTCGAGGCTTTCTATCGGCCCGCCAGTGTCCCGGAAGCACTTCGGTTGCTCCAGAGAGGCAAGGGTAAGGCGCGAATTGTCGCCGGCGGCACGGATGTGGTGGTAGCCGGCGGCGAGTCCGTGCGGGTGCTGATCGATATCACCCGCGCCGGCTTGAGTTACATCCGCCGCAAGGGAACGGCCCTGGCGATCGGCGCCACCACCACGCTGGCTGAAGTCGAAGAGTCCGGGGATCTCCGCACCTTCGCCGGCGGCCTTCTTCCGCGCGTAGCGGCGACCTGCGGTTCGGTTTCCATCCGCAACCTGGCGACGCTGGGCGGCAACCTGGCGAACGCGTCGCCGGCGGCCGATATGGCGGTATCGTTAGCCGCGCTCGATGCCGCGGTCACACTGGCGGATGCGCGCGGGCGCCACAAGTTGCCGCTGGCGGAATATCTCGCCGGGGCGTGCAACAACGGCTTTTCCAAATCGATACTGGTCGAGGTCGTCATCCCCGAGCCCCCCGCGGGCAAGAGCCGCGGCTGGTCTTTTCAGAAGCTGGGACGGACCGCGGTCGATATCTCGCTGGTGAGCGTAGCGGCGGGGCTGCAACTGGATTCCCGGCACTGCGTAAAGTGGGCGCGGATCGCGCTGGGATCGGTTGCGCCCACGGTCATGCGCGCCGAAACCGCGGAGCGGCAGATGATCGGACGCACTCTCGACGACGCCCTGATCGCGCAAGCCGCGGCGGAGGTGGCGCGCGCGGTGACGCCGGTCTCCGACCTTCGCGCGTCGGCCGATTACCGCCGCGAGATCAGCGGCGTATTAGTCGCCCGGGCTTTGCGGGAGTGCGCCGCGCGGGTGGGAGGTTTGCCGTGAAAGCGTCCGCTATGACAACCATGGAACTGAGCCTTACGGTCAACGGCCAACCGCGCAACTGGACGATTGCCCCAGGCGACCTGTTGCTGGACGTGTTGCGGCGCGAAGGCTATTTCGGCGTCAAACGCGGCTGCGAGAAAGGTGAGTGCGGAGCCTGCGCCGTGCTGGTGGATGGCAGGCCGATCAACTCTTGCCTGATGTTTGCGGCCCAGGCGGAGGGCCGCGAAATTGTCACCATTGAAGGCCTGGCCGCCGGCGGCAGGCTCGACCCGTTGCAGGAGGCCTTTCTGGACCACGGCGCGGTGCAGTGCGGGTTCTGCACCGGCGGAATGATTCTCGGCGCCAAGGCTCTATTGGATCGCCGTCCCGACCCGAGCGAGGACGAAATTCGCGACATGCTGGCCGGGCACCTTTGCCGCTGCACCGGGTACAAGAAGCCGGTCGAGGCAATCCAGGCGGCGGCCTCCCAACGCAACCAGCGGACCCGGCGCGCGCAACCGGCGGCGGAGGTGGCGCCATGAATGAGCGATCCGTTGTCGGCAGAAACTTGCGCAAGGTGGACGGGGTCAAGTTGGTCACCGGCGGAGCGGCATTCACCGACGACGTCCACATCCCCGGGCTGCTCCATGGAAAGATACTCCCCAGCCCGCACGCCCATGCGCGCATCCGGCGAATCGATACCAGGAAGGCCAAAGCTCTCCCCGGCGTGCACGCCGTTCTGACCTACCAGGACGTGCCGCGCGTGCCCCACACTACCGCCGGCCAGGCATGGCCCGAACCTTCGCCCTACGATACTTATCTGCTCGACAGCAAAGTGCGCTTCGCCGGCGATCGCGTGGCCGCGGTGGCGGCGGAAACCCGGGCGATTGCCGAGCGGGCGCTGCGGCTCATCGAAGTGGAGTACGAGATTCTGCCCGCGGTGCTGGACATGGAGCAGGCCATGGCGCCCGGCGCCGCGGTGATCCATGACGAAACCGACTCCACCAGGATCTACGACCGGGAGCGCAACATCGCGGGCTATATTCTACGTGAGATCGGCAACGTGGAAGAAGGCTTTCGCGAAGCCGACCTCGTCGTCGAGCGCGAGTATCGCACCCAGCGCCAGCAGCACACGGCGCTCGAGCCGCACGTCTCCATCGCCTGGCTCGATGCCGATGGCCGGCTGGTGATTCGCACCAGCACGCAGGTGCCCTACCATTGCCGGCGGCAGGTGGCGATGATTCTGCGGATACCGGTCAGCCGGGTGCACGTCATCAAGCCGCGCATCGGCGGCGGCTTCGGCGGCAAACAGGAGATGCTGCTGGAGGACATCGCGGGCGCGCTGGCGCTGGCGTCCCGGCGCCCGGTCAAAATCGAGTACACCCGCGAGGAAGAGTTCTACATGTCGCGCAGCCGCCATCCGCAGATCCTTCGCATGAAAATGGGAGTGAAGCGCGACGGAACCGTGCTGGCCAGCCAACTCACCGTCCTGGCCACCACCGGAGCCTACGGCAGCCACTCCACTACCGTTCAGGGCAACACGGGCAGCAAGGTCCTGCCGCTCTACCGCGCGCCCCACATGCGGTTCGAGTGCCACGTGGTGTACACCAATATGCCGGTGGCCGGCGCGTTTCGCGGTTACGGATGCCCGCAGGGATTCTTCGCGCAGGAGAGCCTGGTGGACGAAATCTCGACCGAACTAGGGCTCGATCCGCTCGATTTCCATCGCCGCAACGCGATCCGCCTGGGCGACATCGACAGGCTTTCGGCCCAACTGGGAGAAGGGAAGGAAGGGTTGCCGCGGGTGGTCCGCAGTTGCGGCCTGCCGCAGTGCATGGAACGCGCCGCCGACGCCATCGGCTGGCGCGAGAAACGCACGTCGCTTCCCAACCGGCCCGGTCCGCTGCGCCGCGGCGTGGGCATGGCCTGCACCATGCAGGGCAGCGGCATCGCCGGAGTGGATTGGGCTTCGGCGTTTCTCAAAATGAACGAGGATGGCTCCTTCCACCTCCAGGTGGGCGCGTCCGACGTGGGTGGGGGCGCGGATACGGTGCTTTCACAGATCGCCGCCGAAACGCTCGGCGTGAGCCTGGATAAAATCGTTATCACCTCGGGCGATACCGACATCACGCCGTTCGACGTGGGCGCTTATGCGTCCTCGACCACCATCATCTCCGGCGGCGCGGTGAAGAAGGCGGCGGCGAAGGTTCGCGCGCAGGTGCTGGAAATGGCGTCGAAAATGCTAAACGCTCCGGTGGAGACGCTGGATTGCGCCAACAACGAAGTATTCGCCAGGCAACCGAGCCGCGACCAAAGGGAGCGGTCTTCCCCCGCTGACGCTGCCGGCTGCAAGCGCATCGGCATGGCCGACCTCGCACTCCACGCCATGTATAAAGAGAAAGTCCAGATCATGGACGGCGCCTCGCACTTCAATACGGATAGCCCGCCTCCGTTCTGCGCCACCTTCGCCGAGGTCGAGGTCGACACCGAAACCGGCCAGGTGCGCGTGCTGCACCTGGCGACGGCGGTGGACCCGGGAACCGCCATCAACCCAATGCAGGCGGAAGGACAGGTGGAAGGCGCGGTGACGCAGGGTCTTGGCTACGCGCTCACCGAAGAATTGACGCTCGATGCCGCCGGCCGGCCCGTCAATCCGAATTTTCTCGACTACAAAATCTTCGGCGCCAAGGATATGCCGAAGCTCACCACCATCCTGGTGGAAACCGACGAGCCGCTGGGGCCGTACGGCGCCAAATCCATTTCCGAAGTGCCCATCAACGGGCCGGCTCCCGCCATCGCCAATGCCATCTTTCACGCCGTGGGCGTGCGCATTCGCAAGTTGCCGATCCGGCCGGAAGATGTCTTGCGCGCGCTCCGCGCCGCGCCGCCGGCGAACCTGCAAGAGGAGGTCCTCGTAACGCCATGAGCGTTCTTTCCACCGAGATTCAGAGCCGAGAGAGGCTGGCCGAACTGGCGCAGTCCTACGAAAGTGAAATCGTCGCCTTCCTGCGCGACCTGGTCGCCATTCCGGCTGAGAGCGGCCAGGAAGGGCCCGTGGTGGCCCGCATCCGCCAGGAAATGGAGAAGGTCGGTTTCGACGAAGTGCGTATCGACCCCATGGGCAATATTCTGGGCCGGATCGGCTCGGGCAAGACCGTAATCGCCATGGATTCCCACATCGATACGGTAGGCGTGGGCGATCCCAAGGAATGGGCGTGGGATCCCTACCGGGGCAAAGTCGAAGACGGCTACATCTTCGGACGCGGCGCGTGCGACCAGCGCGCCGGCATGGCCAGCATGGTCTACGCCGGCAAGCTGATTCGCAATCTCGATCTCACCGGTGATTACACCTTGTGGGTGGTTGGGTCCGTGCAGGAAGAGGATTGCGACGGCCTGCCCTGGCTCTACATCCTGAAGGAGGATGGCCTGCGCCCCGATTGCGTGGTCATCACCGAGCCGAGCAAGCTGGGAATCTATCGCGGCCACCGCGGCCGCATGGAAATCGAGGTTCACCTGCGCGGCAAATCGTGTCACGCCAGCGCACCCGAGCGCGGCGACAACCCCATCTACAAGATGAGCCGCCTGGTGGCGGAGGTAGAGCGGCTGAACACGCGTCTGAAGAGCGACCCCTTCCTGGGGAAGGGCACCATCGCCGTGACCGAGATTCGATCGCTCTCGCCTTCGTTGTGCGCGGTCCCCGGCGCGTGCTCGATCCATTTGGACCGGCGTCTGACCGCGGGCGAAACCAAGGAAACCGCCATCGCCGAAGTGAAAGCCCTGCCCGGCGCCGAAGACGCCGAGATCGAGATTCTGACCTACGATACTCCCAGCTATACCGGCCTGCGCTATCCGATGGAAAAATACTACCCCACCTGGGTGCTGGAAGAATCGCACCCGCTCGCGCAGGCTGCCGTTGCGACGTTCCGCGGCCTCTGGGACAAGCAGCCCGTGGTGGATAAGTGGACCTTCAGCACCAACGGCGTCGCGACCATGGGTCTGATGGGCGTGCCGACCATCGGCTTCGGACCCGGAGAAGAAGAGGTGGCGCACAGCGTGGTCGAACGCGTGCCCATCCGCCACCTGGTGGACGCGGCTCAGTGGTATGCGGCGTTTCCGCTGGTGTACCTGAAGGCGATCGCTAAACGCTGATGGCCGCGAGTTTTTCCCATGGCTGAGCTGGTACCGATTCCGCTGCCCCTGCTGTTGCGGCGCGCGTTTCTGGAGTACCGGCGCGAAGGCAAGATTTTCGATTTGCCGGCGGCCAAGTTTTTCCGCGGCTTCCCCGATCTGGATCTCTCGGTCGAGTTCCATGGCCATCGCGCCGCCACGCCGCTGGGGCCGGCCGCGGGGCCGCACGGGCAACTGGCGCAGAATATCGCGCTTTCCTGGCTTGGCGGCGCGCGCATCATCGAACTCAAAACCGTCCAGGTTCTGGATGAGTTAAAAATCCCGCGGCCGTGCATCGACGCCGCCAATGTCGGTTACAACGTCGAGTGGTCGCAGGAGCTGAAGCTGGAGCAGTCCCTGCGCGAGTACGTCAAGGCCGCGATGTTGCTGGAAATCTGGAAGGCCTCCGGCCTGCCCGGCGGCGGCCTTCCCACCGAGACCGTATTCGATATGAGCGTGGGGTACAACCTGGAGGGCATTCGTTCCCCGCGCGTGCGCTCCTGGATTGCCTCGATGCAGAACGCCGGGCCCGTGATCGACGAGTTGCGCGCCGACCTTACCGGCGAATGGCGGCCCTACCGCGACCTGCCGTTCCCGTCGTCGGTCAGCGACACCATCAGTCTCTCCACTTTCCACGGATGCCCCGCCGGCGAGATCGAAGGCATCGTCACCTTCCTGCTCGCCGAAATGGGCTGCCATGTCTGCATCAAGCTCAATCCGACGCTGCTGGGGCGGGAGCGGGTCGAGCACCTGCTGCACGGCGTGCTGGGCTACCGCGACATTCGGCTCCATCCGCCGGCCTTCGAAAACGATCTGCAATTTGCCGAGGCGCTGGATCTTGTCCCTCGCCTGCAGGACGTGGCCCGGCGGCATGGCCGAAGTCTCTCCCTCAAGTTCACCAATACGCTGGTTGTCGAGAACCACAAGCAGGTCTTCAGCGACGAGCTGATGTACATGTCCGGAGCACCGTTGCATGTTCTGGCGATGACTCTCGTCCAGGAATTCCGCCAACGCCTTCCGGTATCCATACCGGTTTCCTTTTCCGGAGGCTTGGATGCGCGCAATGTGGCCGCGGCCGTGGCCATGAACTTCGTGCCGGTGACCACCTGCACCGACCTTCTGCGCCCCGGCGGGTATGCGCGGCTCCTCCGTTACCTCGAAAATCTAGGCGCCGAAATGCGCCGCGCCGGGGCGGCGCGAATCTCCGATTTCGTGCTGAATTATCGCGGACAGGCCGAAGCCGCCGCTGGGGATGTGGAGCGGGCGGGCCTGCTGAACACCCCCATTCTGGTGGCCGAAGCCACGGCCGATCCCCGCTACCGGTGGGAGCGCAACCGCGGCGTCCCGCGCAAGATCGGATCCAAGCTCTGGCTCTACGATTGCATCGATTGCGACAAATGCGTGCCGGTGTGCCCCAACGACGCCAACTTCATCTATGAGACCCAGCCGGAAACGATCGAGTTCGACAACTTCGTGCTCTCGCTCGGCTCGATCCGCCGCATTCCCGGCGGCGTCTTGCGCGTGAGGAAGGCGCACCAATTCGCCAATTACGCCGATGCCTGCAACGAATGCGGAAACTGCGATATCTTTTGTCCCGAAGATGGCGGCCCGTACCTCGCCAAGCCCCGTTTCTTCAGCAGCCTGGAAACCTATCGCAAGGCCGCCGGCGCGGATGGCTTTTATCTCGATTTGAGCGGTGGCCCGGCGATCCATGGCACCATCGCGGGCCATTCCTACGCGCTCACGTTCGATCGGGACCGCGCGTGGTTCCGGCAGCCCGGCGCGGAGGTCGAAATTCGTCTGAGCGACAACCAGGTACTGAGCTGGCACACTGAGAAGGAAGCCACGCTCGACATGCTGCCTTATCTCAAGCTCAAGCTGTTGGCGGAATCCATCGGCGACTCCCGCCGCGTTCACTTTGCGAACGCCGGCGGCATTCAGGAGAACCTTGCGTGATTGCGAATCCAAGTACCGAAACCAGGAAGGCACTCTTCCGCGGAAGAGACTGGATCACCACCCAGGAATGGAAAACCGGCGAGTTGGACGTCATGCTCGACGTCGCCGGGGACCTCAAATCCAAGTTCCGCGGCCGTGTCCCACACCGCTATCTGCCCGATCAGACCATCTTCCTCATGTTCTTCGACAAGTCCACCCGCACGCGGAACTCGTTCGAGGCCGGCATGACGCAGCTTGGAGGCCACGCCCATTTTCTCACCGCGGATGTGATGCAGGTCTCGCATGGCGAGAGCGCCAAGGACACCGGCATCATTCTTTCGAGCTACGGCCATGCCATCGCCATCCGCCACGATCTCATCCCCGGTGAAGGCAACGCCTACATGCGCGAAGTGGCGAAGTGGGCGGACAAGCCGGTTATTAATATGCAGTGCGACGTGGACCATCCCTGCCAGACCCTGGCGGACCTGATGACCATTCGCGAGAAGCGCGGCTTGGATCTTCGCGGTCTCAAGATCGCCGTCACCTGGGCGTACGCTCCAAGCTACGCCAAGCCACTCTCCGTGCCCCAGGGTCTCATCATGTTGATGCCGCGTTTCGGCATGGACGTGACCCTGGCGCATCCTCCGGAATACGGCCTGATGCCCGAAACCATCGAGGCCGCGCGCGAGAACGCAAGCAAGAGCGGCGGGCGTTTCCGCGTGGTCGACGATATGGACGAAGCCTTCCGTGACGCCGATGTGGTAATCCCCAAGAGCTGGGGCTGCCTCGACACCATGGGCGGCAATCCGGCCGAGTCGCTGCGCATCGCCAAGCAATATACAAATTGGATTTGCGACGCGCGGAGAATGAAGCTGGCGAAGCCCGATGTGCTGTATATGCACCCGCTGCCCGCCGACCGCGGCAACGAGGTGACCGACGAAGTCATCGACGGACCGAACTCGGTGGTCTACAGCGAGGCTGAGAATCGCCTGCATACGGCCAAGGCGATCATGGCGCTGACCATGGCCGATCGCGAGATCGAATACCAGACTCATGCCTGAAACCGTGGTGGTCGCGCTCGGCGGCAACGCCATCACGCGGCCTGGAGAACCCGGAACCATTCCCCAGCAGTTCGAGCACACTGCCGATACGCTGGGCCATCTTCTGCCGCTGTTCCGCAGCGACGCCAGAATCGTCATCACCCATGGAAACGGGCCGCAGATCGGCAATATCCTGATCCGCGTGGAAGAGGGCGAGCGGCGCGTTCCCCGGCTTCCTCTCGATACCTGCGTTTCCGATTCGCAGGGCGGCATGGGGTACATGATCCAGCGCATCGCGTTCGAGTTGTTCCGGCGGGAGGGTATCGAGCGTACCGCCGCCACCCTCATCACCCAGGTGCTGGTGAACGAAGGCGATCCCGCCATGGTGCATCCCACCAAGCCGATCGGCCCGTACTACCAGGCTGCCGGACTGGAGCGGATCCGGCGCGAGAAGCCGCACTGGGATCTGCGCGAGACGGAACCGGGGAAATGGCGCCGCGTGGTGGCCTCGCCGCGCCCCATCCGCATCCTGGAGGAAGCTGCTATCGCGTCGCTATTGGATGCGCGCGTGGTGGTAATCGCGTGCGGCGGCGGCGGGATCCCGGTGGCCTGGGAAGGCGATCGGCTGGTGGGCGTCGAAGGCGTGGTGGATAAAGATCTCGCCTCCAGTCTCCTGGCGCGGGATCTCCGTGCAGACAGGCTGATCATCGTGACCTCCGTGGACCGGGTCGCCATCCGCTTCGGATATCCCGATCGGCAATGGCTGGACACGATCACTGCCGCCCAGGCTCGCGCGTATCTCGACCGCGGCGAATTTCCGCCCGGCTCGATGGGCCCAAAGATCGAGGCCGGCATCGAGTTTATCGAGCACGGCGGCCGGGAGTGTGTCATCACGACCGCGGAGTGCGTGGCGCGGGCCATTCTTGGCGCGGCCGGCACGCATATTGTGCCCTCATGATCTTTACCAACGCGCGTATCCTCACCTTCGACGGCGAAAACCGGGTGCTCGATTCCGGCAGTGTCGAGGTCGGCGCGGATGGCGCCATCGGTTTGGTGAGGGGCGGGCGGTCCATAGACGCCGATGCCGTCGATCTTCACGGCCGCCTGCTCATGCCCGCGCTCATCAACTGTCACACGCACCTGTACAGCGCTCTGGCGCGGGGTTTGCGGCTGCCCGGCCCCGCGCCCGCCGACTTCCCGGCAATTCTGAAAAAGTTATGGTGGCGTCTCGATCGCGCCTTAAGCCAGGAAGACGTTTACGCGAGCGCGCTGATCGGGCTGATCGATTCCGCCAAGTGCGGCGTCGCCACCGTGATCGATCATCACTCCAGCCCCAATGCCTGCGCCGGCAGCCTGGACCGTATCGAGCAGGCCTTTCGAGAGGTTGGCTTGCGGGGCGCGACCTGCTACGAAGTCAGCGATCGCAATGGAAAGCGGAGCGCCCAGCAAGGGATTCGCGAAAACGTCCGTTTCCTGGAGCGGGTCCGGCCCGCCGCGCAGGTGGGCGCGATGTTCGGCCTGCACGCCTCCTTTACCCTCAGCGATCGAACGCTGCGCGAATCGGTCGAAGCGAATCAGTCGTTGCGCGGCGGCTTTCACGTACACGTGGCCGAGGATCGCTGCGACCGCCAGGCTGTCCGCCGCCTCTGCCGGTTCGGGGTGCTCGATGAGAAGGCGATTGCCGCGCACTGCGTCCACGTGACCGCCGCGGAGCGAGGCATGCTGGGCCGGCGGCGCGTGAACGTGGCCCACAATCCGCAATCCAACTGCAACAACGCCGTCGGGGTCGCCAATTTGCCGGCCCTGTGCCGGGCGGGAGCGTGCGTGGGGTTGGGCTCGGACGGATGTACGCCGCGAATGTGGGATGAGTTCAAGATCGCCTACCATCTGCAGAAACTGCGCGCCCGCGACCCTCGCGTGGCCGGCGGCGATGTGCTTCGAGCCGCGTTCGGGAACAACGGCGCCATCGTGGGCAAGATCTGGGGCGTGCCGGTGGGCCGGATCGAATCCGGCGCGATGGCCGATCTGCTGGTGCTCGACTATTATCCGCCCGCCCCGATCGGGAGCGACAACCTGTTTGGCCACCTGTTGTTCGGCATTTCCAATGCGCCCGTGGACGCGCTGATGGTCGGCGGGCGCTGGGTGGTTCGCGACGGACATTGCGTCAATATCGACGAGCGGCAGGTCGCGGAAAAGGCCGCCGCCTGCGCCAAGGCCTTATGGGAGAGACTCTGAAAGGGACTATGAAAACGACCGTACCCGGACCGACTTATCGAGAGATGCTGCACCCGGAGCTGCTTCCGCCGGCGGTGCGCAAACTGACCCAGGCCGGCGCCGCCAATATAATGGACCCCATCAATCTTTTCAATATCACCTGGCGCGGCTTCGACCGCCGCATTCGCCACGTGGTGCTTCCCAATCAATTGACGGGGGTACGGGCTAACATTATCGTGCTGGTCGGCCGCGATTTTCCCTCGGGGAGCCACAAGGTGGGGCCGGCCTACACCACCCTGATGGAAGGTGAGATCGCGGGCGAAATCGAACCCGGCCTGCATACCATCATTGGGCCCTCCACCGGCAATTTCGGCATCGGCGTGGCCTATATTTCGCGCCTGAAGGGCTATTCCGCCGTCGTCATCATGCCCGAGCAGATGAGCAAAGAGCGCTACCAGCGCATCCGCCAGTATGGCGGTGCGCTGGACCTTACGCCCGGCTCGGAAAGCGACGTCATCCTGGTGTTGGAGCGCGCCGAAGACTATAAAAAGGACCCGAAATACAAGGTGCTGGCGCAATTCGAGCTGCTGCCCAACTACCGCTTTCATCGTTACGTCACCGGCCAGAGCGCCCTCGAAGCGGCCGCTCCGTACGGCAACGGGCGCGTGGCGGCATTCGTCTCCGCTCCCGGTTCCGCGGGTACGCTGGCGGCCGCCGATGAGATCAAGCAGCGATTTCCGGAATTGGTGGTGTGCGCCGTGGAGCCGAAAGAGTGCTCGACGCTGTTTAATAACGGCCGCGGCACGCACCGCATCGAGGGCATCGGCGACAAGATGGTCCCCCTCATTCACAACGTCCTGAATACTGATTGTGTGATGCTCATCCACGACGACGATTGCGTCGCCGGCCTCGATCTTCTGGAGCGCCGTCTCCCGCTGGTGGAAGAGATGGTGGGCCAGCCCCAAGGGGGCTTCGCGCACCTGGCGAACCTGTTCGGAGTATCGGGAATCTGCAATGTGCTCGGTGCTATCCGGTTTGCCCAGCATTTGAATCTGGGGCCCGAGGATAATGTGGTGACCATCGCCACCGACGGTTTCGATCGTTATCCCTCGGTCCTGGACGACCTGGCGCGGCGCCGCGGCGCTGTCGATTCGGGCCAACTCCGCAATTGCTTCGAAGCCATCTTCCGCGGCGGAGAGTCGAAAGACATTCGGGACGTCCGTTCGCCCGAAGAAAAGCTCCGCCTGTTCGGCTACAAAGAACAGGTCTGGTCGAAGTTCGGCTATTCGCGCTCCTATCTGGCGCAAATGCAATCGCAAACCTTCTGGGATGCGCAATACGACGCCATCCGCCAGATCGACCAGGCCCTGGCCGCCACCCGCGAGCTTTGAAACGTGGCCATTGCTGCCCGGCGCAATCCATGATGATGACATTATTTCGCGGCAGAATCCGCTGGCTGCTGGTGGCATGGATGTTTGCGATCAGCTCGGTGGCCTATCTGGACCGAGTGAATATTTCGATCGCGGGCAGCTCCATCGAACGCGATTTCCGTCTCACCCACGTGCAACTCGGCTGGGTGTTCAGCGCGTTCGTATTAGGATATGCCCTTTTCCAGGCGCCCGGCGGCCGGCTGGCGGACCGCTTTGGGCCTCGCAAGATCATCACCGTGGGGACGGTCTGGTGGGCGGTATTCACTTCTCTCACGGCGTTTGTACCCGCGGGCCTCGCCGGCATGCTGGCCCTGCTGTTGGGCGTCCGGTTCCTGCTGGGGTTGGGCGAGGCGGTGGTTTATCCGGCCTGCAACCGGCTGGTGGCGTCCTGGATTCCTTCCCAGGAACGCGGCGTCGCAAACGGATGGATTTTCGCGGGTGTCGGCGCCGGAGCGGGTGTCGCGCCTCCGCTCGTCACCTACCTGCTGGTTCACTACGGATGGCGATGGTCCTTCTGGGCGAGCGCGGCCGTGGGGCTGGTTGCGGGGGCCGTCTGGCTCGCGCTTGCTCGCGACCGGCCACAGGACCACCCCTGGGTCGAACCGGCGGAGGCCGCGCACATCCTCGCCGGCCTGCCTGAAAAGACGCCGGCGGCCGTCCTGCCGTGGCGCAGCATTCTAGGCAGCCGTGAAGTGCTGGCCATCGCCGCGAGTTACTTCGCCTATGGATACGCCGCCTACATTTACTTCACCTGGTTTTTCATCTATCTGAGCACCATTCGCGGAATGAATCTGAAAGCCAGCTCTTACTATGGAATGCTGCCGTTTATCGCCATGGCGCTGGCGTCCACCGCCGGGGGCTGGATCAGCGACAGGCTCACCAGGCGCCGCGGAAAGCGCGCCGGCCGCTGTGTGTTCGCGGCCGCCGCCATGGCTCTCTCGGGGTGCTTCATCGCCGCGGCGATGCTGGCGGAGAACGCGCAACTCGCCAGCCTCATCCTGGCGGGAGGAGCGGGAGCGTTGTACCTGGCTCAAAGCTCATTCTGGTCGGTGACGGCCGATCTGGCGGGTGGTTCGGCAGGGTCGGTCTCCGGCGTGATGAACGGTGTCGGGCAGCTTGGCGGCGTGGTAACCGCTTCGCTCACGCCGCTCATTGCCGTGCATTTCGGGTGGCCGGCTTCGTTCCTGACGGCGACCGCCTTCTGCATTGCGGGAGCCGCTGCCTGGCTTCTGGTAGACCCCTCGGCGAGTCTCAAAACTCAAATATAGAAAGCTCCAGCTTCTGCCGCCCCACTCTGTTCTACGCAGCCCTGCTGAAAGCACACAATCTAATATCCGGACTGCCGATCTTCCCCGCTGTCGTCGAATCCTTCGACGGAAACCCGCACATCGATGCCCCGGCGCACACTCTGGGTAACCACGCAGTAGTCTTCGAACAGGTCGAGGCAACGGAGCGCCTTTCGTTTCTCCGCGTCGGGAATCCGGGGATCGATTCGTACTTCGATTTTGCCGATCCGCAGGCGGCCACCCTCGCCGCGACAAATCTGCGTCCGCACCACGGTCCGAATCGGACCAAGCTGAATCTTGGCCTTGCGGGCACAGAACAGCAGGCTCGCGCTCAAGCAGTTGCCAATTGCCGCCGAGAGGACGCGGGCGGCGTTCGGCGCGGTATCATGGCCGATCGGGGCCGGTTCGTCGAGCCGGCATTCCGGGAACTGCGGTTTGTCGAACCGAACTTTGAACTCGTAGTCTTCAACCTGTTCCACGGTAATGGCGAATTCATCGACCGGCGTGGGCGTCGTAGCATTGCTCATATACGGTGCTCCCTAATGAGGTTCTCAAGCCTGGCCAACTCCGCGCGCGCCGCGGCCGCATGCTCCGAGTCCCGGCAAGCCAGAAAGCACTCTTCGGCCTCGCGGAAACAGCTAAGCGCTTCGTCGAAGCCGGCGCCCGGATCCAGTTCGGCCTGCCTCGCGTATGCCTGCCCGCGGTTGAATTGTGTTGCCGCGTAGTCGCAGGGACAGCGGGCTCGTTGCCGGATCTCCAGGGCGTGTTCGAAGTGCAGAAGGGCCCTGCGGATGTTCCGGCGCGTCGCCTCAGTCGAGCCTGGCAGACATAGGTATGCGTTGCCGAGATTGTTGTGGAGGGCGGCGTGTTGCGCCGGAAAACTGTGATTGCGGTAAACCCGCATCGCACTGCCGTAGTACCCGACGGCAGTCCTGACGTTCGAGGCCCGGTCCCCGTCTGGAAGCTCTCGATAGGCGGTGCCGAGATTCTGCACAGTGGCGGCATACCGAACGGGGTCGCGCTCCTTGGTTCGGACTGTCAGGGCTTGTCTGTAATGCTCAACCGCGAATTGCCATCCCCGTGGCCCATCGGATTCGGACAGATCACAGAAGGCGTTGCCGAGATTGTATTGCTCCCGCGCCCATTCGTCCGCCAGTCCGGAGGTTGCGTACAGTTCGGCGGCCTCCTTCAGATACACGATTGCAGTTTCCGGACGACGATGTCGAAGGTAGGCATTCCCAAGCGAATCCAGGTATTTGGCGCGGATAAGGGGAGGGCCACCGGAACCCATCGATGTTGCCGCGCGCTGCAAGTATGAGAGTGAAATCGGGATACTCACAAGAGCGTGGGACCTGCAGGCCCCACTGTAGCAGACCCCGAGCTGGTGGTGCATTTCCGGGTTTGCCGGTTGATCCCTAACCAGCTCCTCGAGTACCGAGATGGCCTCCACGCACTCACCGTCGTGGCAATGAGAAGCAACCAGGCTCAATCTCGCATCATCCCGTTTCATGGCATTGCCCAATCCAAGGCAGCTTCCGCGACCGCTGCACAAAGCTGGATTCCACGCTCACTATTCAAGATGCAGTTGTCCGAGAAGAGTGACATGCGATCGCCGAGGAACTTTCTGGCCACGTCCCGCGCCTCGCAACTCACCGTCCGTCGGAGCCGGGAACAGCGAGCAACATGGATTCGACGATCTCCACCGCGTCGCGGACAAACTTCGTGCATCGCGAGTGGGTGAGTCCTTCCTGGTGCGCTTTCGCCAGTCCCTCTGGTGTACTGATGTCACAGCCCAGCAACTCGCAACAGAGCGTGGAACCGTTACGCTCCTCGAATGCACGCATGAAGCGCTGGCATGCTTCGTACGTTTTCTCTTTCTCGGAACGGTTCGTTTCCGGGCTGATTCCGCGCTGGGCGAGGCCTATAGCCATGATCCCGCCGGTCACGCAACCACATGTCCCGGCGGACCGCGCTATCCCGCCGCCGAATCCCGCGGCTACCTTCAACGACACATCGGGGCCGATGTTCCATCGCTCGGCCAGAGCCGAAAAAACCGATTGCGAACATGAGTAACCGTCTTGGAAACGGGCTCCAGCGATATCCGTTGAGTTCATGTCGATCCTCTATTCGTCCACGGATCATCCGCGCCCGGATCACGCGGGCAGATCGGTCCGCCGCTACGCGCCGTCGCTCATCCGCTTAACCGCGAAAGCTATAGAGATGCCGTGCCCGCGCGCGTCCTAATATATATATACCTCTTTTAGCTCGCTCCCAGCCCACAAGACCATCATCCTATTTTGCCTGCGACAGCGGGATTCCGTTCTCAAGAGTCACGCGGCGTGGGCTGCGCGCCCGAGCGCGCAGGGGGTCGACACTTGTGACAAGATGATGTAGCAGGTAATCGATACGAAAACACATGCCCAGAAAACTAACAGCCGAAATCCTCAGCGCCGCCATCAAGCGGTGGGAAAAACGTGAATGCCCTAACGGCTCGTTGCTGCCATGACTCACGTCACCAGTACTGACCTACTCGCGATACTTGGCGATCGAGCACCGCACTTGCGGATTTTGGACGTTGGCGCACTTTTCGAGCCGGGGGCGCCGATCCCATACGCTCGCTTACTCGCGAGCAAGCGGACGACGGTCATCGGTTTCGAACCGGTGGAAACGGAATGCGATCTGCTGAACACCAAGTTTGGGCCGATGCACAAGTTCTTCCCTTATGTCATCGGAGATGGCGGCAAGGCGTTGTTTCACCGGTGCAACTTTACGATGACATCCTCGCTGTTGGAACCCGACCTCAAGGTGATGGGCCCATTCCAAAACCTACCCGAGTTCTCTGAGGTCGCCGAAGTATCGGAAGTGACGACGGTGCGGCTCGACGACATTCCCGAGGCACAGGGTGCCGATTATATCAAGCTCGACGTGCAGGGGGCGGAGGGGCAGGTGCTGGGCGGCGCCCGGACGTGTCTGGAGTCCGCCCTTGTGGTTCACACCGAAGTGGAGTTTGTGCCCATTTATGAAGGTCAGCCGCTATTTGGCGATATCGACACGGCCTTACGCTCCCACGGATTTATGTTTCACCGCATGTTTCCCCAAGGGCGCACGCTCCGTGATAGCGGATTCTTAGATGCCGAAAACACGCGCAGCCAGCAACTCTGGGCGGATGCTGTTTATATTCGCCCTGTAACCGCCTGGAATACCCTTTCGGGTAACCAGATTCTCAAGCTGGCGGTGATCTTGGATCAGCTCTATGCTTCCGCGGACTTTTGTGCGTGCCTGCTAGGCATCTACGACCGCCGAGAAGGGACCGATTTCTTCGGGCAATATGCGGGCGCTGTTATTCACCGAGTTGACCCCAAGGACGAGCGAGTGCGCGTGCTGGAAGCCGAACTCGAGGAAAAGGAACGCGTCGTCCGGGAACTGGATCAAGCCGCGCGGGAGCGGCTGAACCAAATCAATGAGCTCCACTCCGCACTTCAGCGTGGCTACCACCCCGTCGAAACCGCCCTCGCGTCCTTCAACCGTTGGTTCCGCCGCTAGCCCAACCCCGACTCGGCTCAAAACGCCCCAGTAGCTCTCTCTTCGATGCCGATACAGTTGCCCGCCGAACTGCGTGGCGCCTGATGACCAACCCTGTCCATCTGGCACTGGTTCTAGCAGCGTAGGGAGTCCCGATGAGCGGGGGCGGCTGTCCGCACCTCTTCACGTCGGAAATGCGAAAATCGTGAACATGTCGGAGCGCTCTGACGGTTTGGCTGTTTTCGTCAACAGCTTCCGTCAGGCTGACCCGTTCGACAGACCCGTTCGACACTCACTTCGCGGCGTTCGCGGTGCCGGCACCATACGATTGCCGAGTGGCCGTGGTAGAGTTCAAGCAGGTGTCGTATTTTTCGAAGCGCGGCGCATTGGTCATGAAAGCCTTTGAAGAGTTCACTAAATCGGAGCCAGAGGATCTGATCGAGTTGTCCAAGCAGGGCTACTTTACGATCTTGTTGGACGAGAACCTCCGCGGTCTGGAGGCTGGGCTCGAGGACGGCGGTTTCAAGGTGATCGTGCCGTCCCAGGGGTTAACAGACGAGGCACTGAAACGAAAGGCTCGGGGATGGGCAATCCTCACCAAGAATTCCCAGGATTTCGTTAGCGATGCGGTGCGCTACGATTACGACGTTATCGGCATCGAGGATATCAAGTTCGTCGACGACAAGGGTGAGCGAACCAACGAGACCGTGCGGAAGATCTCCGACGCTGTGCGCCGCAGTCGAATGGGGACCAGAAAAGGGAGCTTCCGGCTCAAGATTCGAGACAACGGCGCGTTGCATTTGGAGCAATTGGTCTAACCAGATGGAGGAAGAAAAGCCGAGATGAATCTACTCTCGGCTCGGCAGGCTTGACAGCCCGCGCCACGACCTCACCGCAGCAGATCTTCCAACTGGATTTTGGAATCGGTCTTGGCATCCCGATACTTGACGATCACTGGCGTGTAGACACTGATGCCCCACTCTTTGCCGGGACCGCTGGTTACGGCGCGAGATCCGGCGATGACTACGGCGCCTTCGGGAATGACAAGCGGGTCTTCCTCGCCGGCTTTGTGCACGGTGCGGCGCACCAGGTCGTAAACCGGAGTCGAGCGATTGAGAATAGTGCCGGTGCCCAGCACGACGCGGCGCTTGAGGATGGTGCCTTCGTAGACTCCGCAGTTACCGCCGATCAGGACGTCGTCCTCGACGATCACGGGCATGGCGCCGACCGGTTCGAGCACGCCGCCGATCTGGCTGGCGGCGGAAATATGGCAGTTGGCGCCGACCTGGGCGCAGCTTCCCACCAGGGCGTGCGAATCCACCATGGTGCCGTCGCCCACGTACGCTCCCACGTTGATGTACATGGGCGGCATGCAGGTGACGGACTTGCCGAGGT
>JBKQVG010000281.1:0-4450 GCA_052325345.1 Bryobacteraceae bacterium | reverse complement strand
GACGGGCATCATGGACCTGTACGCCCTGAATGTTTTGCGCGACAAGCAGGGACCGCCACCGTTCATGGACTTCCCGGCTGTCCGGCAGAAACTCGAAATCCCGCTCGATCACACGAGCCAGACGATCCGTCTCCGCGATGCTCAAACCGAAGCCATTCCTGTCAAGCGGGCGCGTGGAGGCGTTCCAGAACTCGCCCAGCGTCTGCGACGTATAGCAGAGCCGCAGTCCTTGACCGGCCAGGGCATAAAGTGCATGGCTGATCGCGGCATGCTGAGGGTCGTCGCTCTTGCTGATTCGCAACAGAATATTGCTATCCAGCAGACAGGCATCGCCATTCGGCATCAATCGCGATCTCGATAGAGTTCCTCGCGCGAGAAGGCCTCATCCGGCAGAACAGGAATCTTATGCGAGAATTGCGCAAGCTCCTGGAGCGTGTCGCCGAGTTGGCTCTGGCTGAGCGTCTTCGATCCGGACGGCGCATGGGCCGCTTCTTCAAGCAAGCTTGCTGCGTAGGCCCCCAAGTCGACGCCATGGGCGGCCGCCTGCCGGCCCAATTCGGCCTGCACTTCGGGCTTGAGGTCAATAATGATTGTCATCGCGGTACGCTCCACATCATTATCCCGCAACCGAGGTCCTACTTCACCCCCGACATCAGCCTGACCGTCGGCTTAATCAGCAGCGCCAGCAATACCGCGGTCGCGAAGCTGAACACGGCCACCGAGCCGAACAGCGTAGGCAGCGGCATGGAACTGTACAGCGAGCCCGCTTTTCCGGCCAGCCAGTTGCCGATGCTGGTGGAGAGGAACCAGATGCCCATCACAAAACCGCCGGCCCGCTCGGGCGCCAATTTGGTCATGGCGCTCAGGCCCACCGGGCTCAGGCACAACTCGCCCAGAGTCTGCAGGAAATATGTTCCCGTAAGCCACCAGATGGCAACCTGCGCGCCGCCTACGGCCATCTTCGCGGCCGGCGCCAGAATGGCGAACGCCAGGCCCGCCCAAACCAGGCCGATGGCGAACTTGGCCGGGCTCGATGGTTCGGCTCGGCGGCGATTCAGCGCCATCCACAGCCAGGCAAATACCGGCGCCAGAGTGACCACGAAGATCGGCTGCACGAACTGGAACCAGCCGGCCGGAAACTCCCAGCCCAGCACCATGCGGTCGGTGCTGCGTTCGGCGAACAGGTTGAGCGAGCTGCCGGCCTGCTCGAAAGATGCCCAGAATAGCGCCGAGGCAATGAACAGCACCAGGATCGCCGCCGAGCGCTTGCGCTCTTCCAGCGTCCAGCCGCGCGAAAAAATCATCCACGCGAACACCACCACCGCGACCGCCAGCAGTCCCCAGCCCAGGCCGTCGGAAATTTCGGTAACGGTCAGGCTGATGGCGCCCGCCGCCGCCAGCAGCGCTAGCAACAAGCAGACACCCAGCCCGATCGCCACCCCGCGGATGGCGCTCCGCCGCTGCCGCCGGTCCAGGTCCAGGTCGCCGGTGCTGGCCGGCTGCAACCCGGCTTCGCCCAGGTATTTTCCGCTCCAAACGTATTGAACCACCCCCAGCAACATACCGATGCCGGCCACGCCGAAGCCCAGCCGCCAGTTGATCTTCTCGCCGACATAGCTGCACAGGATCGGCGCGATCAGGGCGCCGAGATTGATCCCCATATAGAAAATCGAAAAACCCGAGTCCCGCCGCGGATCGCCCTTGCGATAAAGCTGCCCGACGATGGTGCTGACGTTCCCTTTCAGCAGGCCAGTCCCGAAGATCAGCAGCACCAGGCCGCCGTAGAAGAACCCGAGGCCCGGCGCCACCAGGCAAAACTCGCCCGCCACGATCAGAAGCCCGCCCCCCAGCACCGCGCGCCGCTGCCCGGTGATGCGGTCGGCTACCCACCCGCCGCCCAGGCACATCAGGTACACCATGGCAGTGTAGAGACCGTAAACCGATCCGGCCTTGGAATCGTTGAAGCCCAGGCCGCCCTTGGCGATCTGGTCGGTCATGAACAGGATGAGGATGGCGCGCATGCCGTAGTAGCTGAAGCGCTCCCACATCTCCGTGAAAAATAAAGTCGCAAGGCCGCGAGGATGCCCGAAGAATCGGGTATCGGCGGAAACCAGGTCGGCGGGGTTGGCCATAATCTTTGGTAGTGATACCGGACCCGCCAGTGTAATCGTTTGGCAACCAAGTAGCAATCGGAGCTTCGGTTTTGTGCGTTTTTGTGCCCGTAACAGAGCGACCGCCAGGGAGCGGTTGTCGATCGCCCATTCTCCCCAAAACGGTTAAGCACCCACTTGCTCCCGCCCGTTGCGCGTGCCATTTTAAGAGAACCGTGAACGTTTTGGAACCCGCCCACATGCGCCGCCTGGTCGAACAGCTTCGCCAACTGGAGGGCCGCCTGCGCGAAGGCGGCGGGCCGGAACGCGCCGCCCGCCAGCACAACGCCGGAAAGCTGACCGCGCGGGAGCGTATCGCGCTGCTGCTCGATCCGGGCGCGCCCATGCTCGAAATCGGCTTGCTGATCGCCTACGACCAGTACGATGGCCAGGCTCCGGCGGCGGGCGTGGTCACGGCGGTGGGACGGATTGAAAGCCGGCCCGCCGTGGTGGTAGCCAACGACGCCACCGTGAAGGCCGGCGCGTGGTGGCCCGAGACCATCACCAAGATTCTGCGGGCGCAGGAAATCGCCATGCGCAATCGCCTGCCCATCGTCTACCTGGTGGATTCGGCGGGCGTCAACCTGCCGTTTCAGGACGGCATTTTCCCGGGCAAGTACGGAGCAGGCCGCATCTTCTTTTACAACTCGCTCATGCGCCGGCGGCTGCGCATTCCGCAAATCGCCGCCGTCATGGGCCCCTGCATCGCCGGCGGCGCGTACCTACCCGCGTTGAGCGACGTGATCTACATGGTGGAGGGCGTCAGCTTCATGGGGCTGGGCGGGCCGAACCTGGTCAAGGGCGCCACCGGCCAGGTGATCGACGCCGAATCGCTGGGTGGAGCGCGCCTGCATACGGCGGTGAGCGGGGTGGCGCATTTCCGTGCCAAAGACGACGCCGATTGCCTGGCGCAAATTCGCCAGCGCTTTCGCGGCCTCCCGGCGCCGGCGCCATTGCCGGGCTCGCCCCGTCCGCCGGCTCGCGACCCCGCCGGGCTCGACGCCGTGTTGCCGCCCGATCATCGCTTGCCCTACGACATGGAAGAGGTGATCTTGCGCCTTGTGGATGCCGGCGACTACGCCGAGTTTCAGCCCGAGTACGCGCCCGAAATGTTGTGCGCCCACGCGCGCCTGGAAGGCCGCCCCGTGGCCGTCATCGCCAATCGCCGCGGCTTCTTGAAGACGCAGGGCGCGCCGCGCATCGGCGGCATCCTCTACCCCGAATCCGCCCGCAAGGTGGCGTACTTCGTGGAAGAGTGCGAGCGCCTCGGCCATCCGCTGGTTTACCTGCAGGACGTTTCCGGCTTCATGGTGGGCCCGGAGGCGGAGCGCGGCGGCATCATTCGGGCCGGAGCCGAAATGGTGGAGAGCATGGCCTGCGCCACTGTGCCGCGCATCGCGCTGACGCTCAATCACGCTTCCGGCGCCGGCTACTATGCCATGGCGGGGCAAGGTTTCGATCCGAATTTCACTCTAAGCTGGCCCACGGCGCGCATCGGCGTCATGGAAGGCGAATCGGCGGTGCAGGCGCTCTACGCGGCCGAATTGCAGAAATACCAGGGTCAGGAGCTGCCGCCTGAGCTTGCCCAATCGATCGACCGTACCCGCGCCGATTACGAGCGCTGGCTCGATGCCCGCTATGCCGCAGCCCGCGGCCACACCGACGCCGTGATCGATCCGCTCGATTCGCGCCAACTGCTCAGCTTTGCGCTGGAAGCATCGAGTCAGTCCGCGGGCACTGGGACGAAAACCGGGTGACGAAAACCGGGTCAGCCTGAACTTACACCTTTTCAACCTGCCGATAAGGTCGCAATCGGCTTCGTCCCCTTTTTGCGGCTTTCCTCGAATCGTTCCCGAACTGCGTTACTGGCCCGTTCCGCCCGCGTGGCAGCTTCGTCTCTCTCCAACATGTGCCCCCACACGCAACGGCTCGATATCGTTCGCGATCCGAACTGTTATCGCCGCCCGACCGCCGTCATCGCGCTCTTGTCAGATAAGTCCAATCCCATGAGGCGACTACCTGTCCTCCGGCCGCCCTCTGAAGCGCCAGCGGCTTTCGGATAATGTGCCAGTCTGCTCTGTTCCCTTTTCGTAGTACTAAAAAGGTATTAGTTCAGGCTGACCCATTTCCCCCCGAAGTACATCTCGGACGCCTTCAAAGAGCGCCACGACGAGCTACTGGCCGAAAAGGCGCAGGGCGCGGACCCGGAGGACCCGGACGAATACCGGGCCGCTAACGTTTTCTGGGTTCCGAAAGAGGCCCGCTGGGCGCATCTTCAGAGCAAGGCCAAGCAGCCCACC
>JBKQVG010000280.1:0-8545 GCA_052325345.1 Bryobacteraceae bacterium | reverse complement strand
GTGTGCGCGGCTTCGGTGAACGCGCCGATGAAGACCATGTCGATGTTATCCGGCAGCTCGGTCAGCAGGTCTTCAAAGCCGGTGTAACAGACGAAGGTAACCTCATGTCCCTGCTCTTTGCACCAGACGGCAATGACCTGGGGCATGATACTGGCGAGACTGGCGTTCATGACGCGAGCGTATAAAGCCCGGGTGGGACCTTTGGAAACGATGTCGATAATCCCGATCCGCAGCCTCTTCATGGACCCTCGAGTTTCAGTCTTGCGCGGCGACCACAGAGTCGCTTTGTTGCTTGCCGAACAGGCCTGTCCACTTGTCGGCGAATCCGGTGGCCTATCGATCTAGTTCCGCGTTCGACGTCTGCCGCCAAAAAGCAGGGCCGCTTTGTCGCGGTACCGTTTGCATTCGGGACAGAGCGGCAGGTCTTTGGTTGCGCGTTGGCGCTCGTCGCCCGGTCCACCGACGATCTGGCCGCAGAAGCTGAACACGCTCAGCGGACGAACGACATGGCGAACATCGGTTTGTGACAGTGGGGTCATATCCACTCGCACTTCCCCGGCCGGCTTCATGCCGGCCCCCGAGGTTTCGGTTGTTCGGAACATTTTCAAAACGCTTTTCAATTATTGTCGCACGTCGTTCGAAATGGAGTTTGGCGGCCGCCGGGGATCGCCTCGGCTTCGACGATGTCCGTCGCCTCCGCTCGCGTATGCCAAAGCCCCGTACGCGGGTGACGGTAAATCACCCAGCCGCGCTCATTCGTCCGGTAATTCCATCCCGCATTCGTAAGCGCCACGTGGGCATTCTGGATTCGGAACATCACCCAACCTTTCCCTTTTCAAAAACGGCGGGAAAACCCCTCGCGCCGACGATCTTCATAGTGTAGATCTACACCGTTCGGTTGTCTGTTCAAAAGTGAACACCAACGGCGGATTGGGTTTCCGCGACGGAATTGAGGATCTCGCCGGATGTGCCAACAGTGGCGCTCCCCGCGGCGTCGGCAGGCCTGGTTGAAACTATACTGGTAATTCTCCGGGTGGGCCGGCCTTGTCCAGTCCACTGGAAACAGGACGGCGACAAGGGCAGGCAGTAGGGGAATCAGTCCGAAATGGAAAAGTGAGGAATCGGAAGCTAGCGGGGTTAACCCGGCAGACAGAGAGGAGAAGACGGCAATGTGGAAACGCAATAGCGGGATAGGACGGCGCGACCTGTTCAAGGCCTCCGCCGGGATCGTGGGCGGCGTGCTTCTGTCGCGGGAAGCCGCCGCCGACCAGACGGCTCAACGGAATGTCAACACCCACTCGGTCCCCTCCGCGCTCAAGATCACCGACCTCCGCGTGGCCGTCGTGGCGAAACCCGGGCCAAGCCCTTGCCCCATCGTTCGCATCGACACCAACCAGGGCGTCTATGGACTGGGAGAAGTCCGCGACGGCGCCAGCCCCACCTACGCGCTGTTTCTGAAAAGCCGCCTCTTGAACGAGAACCCGCTCAACATCACGTATCTCTTCGAGAAGATCAAACAGTTCGGCTTCCATGGCCGGCAGGCCGGCGGCGTGGTAGCGGTCGAAGAAGCCCTCTGGGACATCGCCGGCAAAGTGTACAACGTGCCCGTCTACCAGATGTTGGGCGGCAAGTTCCGCGACCGCGTCAGGATTTACGCCGACACCGACGAATCGCCGGACCCGAAAGTCTTCGCGCAACGCCTGAAGGCCCGCAAGGAGGAGATGGGCCTCACCTGGCTCAAGATGGACGTAGGCATCAACCTGGTGCAACACATTCCCGGCACGCTGACCGCGCCTTCCGAGCAGACCACCTGGGAGCGAAGAGCGCTGCCCCATCCCTTCATCGCCAATGAAGTGACGGAAAAGGGCATCGAGAAGCTCTCCGAATATGTCCAGGCCGCCCGCGAGGCCGTTGGCATGGAGATTCCTCTTTCCATGGACCACCTCGGACACCTGGGAGTGAACTCCATCATCCGGCTGGGGAAAGCTTACGAAAAGTTCAACCTTTCCTGGATGGAGGATGTGATCCCTTGGCAGTACACCGACATGTTGGCGCACATCACCGCCGAAAGCCCCACGCCGATCCTGACCGGCGAGGATATCTACCTGAAGGAAGGCTTCATCAACTTGTGCCAAAAGCACGCCGTCAGCAAGATTCATCCCGACATTTCCACTTCCGGTGGAATCCTGGAGACGCACAAGATCGGCGAAGCGGCGATGGAGTTGGGCGTGCCCATGGCCATGCACTACGCCGGCACTCCCGTTGGCGCCCTGGCAAGCGTTCACTGCGCCGCCGCCACGGAAAATTTTCTGGCTTGCGAAAACCACTCGCTGGACGTGCCGTGGTGGCAGGACCTGGTGGAAGGAATCGAGAAGCCCATCATCGATAAGGGATTCATCAAGGTTCCGGACAAGCCCGGCCTCGGTGTCGCCTTGAACGAGGACGTGGTCCGGCAGCATCTCGCGCCCGGCGCCGGCTATTTTGAACCCACCCCGCAATGGGACCACGAGCACTCCAGCGATTGGCTCTGGAGCATGATCGAGACGGAAGAGGCGGGACGCCGCGGTTGACCCGGAAGGACGATAATACTCACCATGATTCGCAACCGGGATTTCGGCTATTGGGCGCTCGCTCTGGGCGCCTGGACCCTACCCGTCCTCGCGCCCGCGCCCGCCCACGCGCAGTTGTGGACCTGGACGCGCGAGCAGATGATCGAATACACGCCGACCTGGACCGGGGAACGCTTCGCCGACGGGCGGCCCAAGGTCTCCGACGGCCTGCTGGAACGGGCGCGCGGCCTATCGAGCGAAGAGATCATGGTCAATTGGGCCACGAGCGAAGCGCCCGCGGGAAGAGGCGGCGGCAACCCTTATAGCCAGTACACCGACGGCTGGCAGGTTCTCCATCCTTCCAAGAAAATGGTGGGCCGCGCCGTCACCATGGCCTTCATGCCGGCACGCCCCGACCTGGACGCCGTGGTAAACGCCAAGGCTCGCGCGAAAGGTATCGACCGCCTGCGGAACCAGACCGTTATCGACATGTTGCAGCCCGGCGACGTCCTGGTCGTGGACCTCTACGGGAAGAAGGAAGGCGGCACCATCGTCGGCGACAATCTTTTCCACTACATCATGCGGGCCACCAAGGGCGGCGGCCTGGTGGTGGATGGCGCCATTCGCGACCTGGAAGGCATCGCCGAGATCGACATGCCGGCGTACTTCCGCAGTGTGCATCCGAGCGCCATTGGCGGCGCCACGGTGGCCGCGGTGAACGTTCCGATTCGCATCGGCGGCGTCACCGTCATGCCTGGCGACGTGGTGATCGGCGATCCGGAGGGTGTCACTTTCGTTCCGCCGCAGTCGATCGAGGGGATCCTGGACCGGGCCGACATCACCCACATTCACGATGAGTGGACCAAGAAGAAGTTCGACGAAGGCAAGTACAAATCTGCGGACATCTACAGCACTCCGCGCGACCCGGCCTTGTTGCGGGAATACCAGGAGTATCTCAAAAAGCGCCTGGAAGAAATCCGCAAGAACAACCCGAAATAGCCCGTTGACTGTCGAGCACGGGCGCCGGCAGCGAGGCTTCCCGCGCAGTTTGTCCCACAGCCCTACACGCCCCAGCAGTAATCTTCCACGGCGCGCTCGATGGAGGTATCCTGCTCGGTCAAGCGCATCAGCTCCAGGCGGATGGCGTCCACCAGGGCGATCCAACTGGCCTCGATCACGTTGTCCGATACGCCCACCGTCGACCAACTCTTGCGGTGATCGCTCCATTCGATGAGCACGCGCACGCTGGCGGCGGTGCCTTTGTGGGAATCGAGCACGCGAACTTTGTAGTCCGTCAGCCTGACTTGGGTGATCTGCGGGTACAACTTCGACAGGCACTTGCGCAGGCACAGGTGTAGGGCATTGAACGGGCCGTGGCCATGCTCGGTGGCGGAATGCACCCCTTCCTGGGTGCGCAGGCTCACGGTGGCGGTGGTGCGGGAAGATCCGGCGCCGGCGGCGCGGGTGGCGACTTCGTAGCTTTCC
Source organism: Bryobacteraceae bacterium (assembly GCA_052325345.1). GTDB lineage: Bacteria > Acidobacteriota > Terriglobia > Bryobacterales > Bryobacteraceae > JBEKYD01. The sequence goes on along the minus strand of JBKQVG010000280.1, from coordinate 4,511 downwards.
ACGTCGAAGAAGTGCGTGCCGGGGCGGAGCGCTTCCCTCACCAGCAGCTCGAAAGTCCCTTCGGCGGCTTCCAGCTCGTAGCCTTCGTACTCCATTTGCTTGATCCGCTCCAGCAGCTCTTTGCGGGCCTCTTCGTCGAGCCGGTCGGCCAGGCCGTGCTGCTTCAGCTTATATAGAATGTTGCCGCGCCCGGAAAGATCGCTGACCAGCACCCGTTGCCGGTTGCCGACCATCTCCGGCCGGATGTGTTCGTAGGTGGCGGAATCCTTCAATACGGCGGCCACGTGGACGCCGCCCTTGTGCGCGAAGGCGCTCTTGCCCACGTAGGGTTGGTCGTTGCGAACGGGCAGGTTGGCCAGCTCGGCGATGAAGCGTACCGCGCCGGCTAGGTTGGCCAGTTTCTCCGGCCCCACGGTGGTGTGGCCCAGCTTCAATTCCAGGTTGGCGATGATGGAGGCCAGGTTGGCGTTGCCGCAGCGCTCGCCGTAGCCGTTCAGGCAGCCCTGGACGTGGGTGGCGCCGGCTTCCACGGCGGCGAGGGAATTGGCCACGGCCACGTCGGAGTCGTTATGGGTGTGAATGCCCAGGACGCCGTCGAACCGGCGCCGCACCTCGCCGACGATCTCCGCCAGGCGCCCGGTAATGGTGCCGCCATTGGTGTCGCAGAGGCACAGGACGCCGGCGCCGGCTTGTTTGGCGGCGTCGAGAGTCGAGAAGGCATAGTCCGGGTTGGCGCGATACCCATCGAAGAAGTGCTCGGCATCGTAGACGACTTCCTTGCCGCGCGACACCAGCCAGGCGACGGTTTCGGAAATCAGCTTGAGGTTTTCTTCGAGGGTGATGCCCAGGGCGCGATGGACATGAAGGTCCCACGTCTTTCCGAAAATCGAGACGGCCGGCGTGCCGGCTTCCACCAGCGCGATCACGTTGCGGTCTTCTTCCACCGGGTTCTTGGCGAACCGCGTGGAGCCGAAGGCCGTCAGGCGCGCGTGTCTCAGGTTCAGGTCGCGGGCGCGGCTGAAGAATTCCCGGTCCTTGGGGTTGGAGCCGGGCCAGCCGCCCTCGATATAGTCGATGCCCAGCTCATCCAGTTTCTGCGCAATGACGAGCTTGTCATCCACGGAGAAGGAAACGGACTCGCCCTGGGTACCGTCCCGGAGAGTGGTATCGAACGTGAAGATCTTCATGTCGCCTTTTGCGGGAGAGCGCTGAGCGCTTACCCGGCTACCTCTTGTGGTACTCCGGCTTCCTTACGCTTCTTAAGGAAGGTCATCATTTCGCGGAGTTCTTTGCCCACTACTTCAACGGGCTGGTTGCGGGCCGCCTCGCGCATGGCGAGGAAATTCTTGCGGCCGGTCTTATTCTCTTCGATCCAGGCGCGGGCAAATTCGCCGGACTGGATTTCGGAGAGGATCTTTTTCATTTCGGCGCGGGTTTGTTCGTTGACGATGCGCGGGCCGCGGGTGTAATCGCCGTATTCGGCGGTGTCGGAGATGGAATAGCGCATGTAGGCGAGGCCGCCTTCCTGGATCAGGTCGACGATCAGCTTCAGCTCGTGCAGGCACTCGAAATAGGCAATTTCGGGCGCGTAGCCGGCGGCCACCAGGGTTTCGAATCCGGCCCGGATCAGCTCGCTGGCGCCGCCGCACAGCACGGCCTGCTCGCCGAACAGGTCGCTTTCGGTTTCTTCCTTAAAGGTGGTTTCGATGACGCCGGCCTTGAGGCAGCCAAGCGCGAGAGCGTAGGCCAGGGCGCGCTGGAGAGCTTGGCCGGAGGCGTCCTGATGGACGGCGACGAGCGCGGGAACGCCGACGCCCTCCGTAAACAGCTCGCGGACGCGGTGCCCGGGCGCCTTGGGAGCGATCATCGAGACGTCCACATCCTTGGACGGAACGATCTGTTGGAAGTGAATGTTGAACCCGTGGGCGAACATGAGCGTCTTGCCGGCGGTCATGTGGGGCTCGATTTCCTCATAGACGCCCTGCTGCTGATGGTCGGCGACGAGCATCATGACGACATCGGCGCGGGCGGCGGCTTCGGCGGCGCTCATGACGGGAAGCCCGGCGGCCGCGGCCCTCTCATAGCTGGGGCTGTCGGGCCGCTCGGCCACGACGACGTCGATGCCGGAGTCCCGCAAGTTGAGTGCGTGGGCGTGGCCCTGGCTGCCGTAGCCGACGATGGCGACCGTGCGGCCCATAAGATCGTTCAAGTTTGCGTCTTTTTCGTAATAGCGTTTAGACATTTTGATTCTCCATGGAGTAGGTGCGAGCCGCTGTCAGGCCGAAGAGGTTCCCGTCTTTTTCGTAAAAGCGTCTTGCCATTTCAGCTCCCGATCAGATTACTTTCTCTTCCACGCCCGCGCCGCCGGTGGGCACCGGTGGCTGCAGGCGCAGCTTCTTCGCCTCCAAGGCGATCGCCAGCGCGCCGGAGCGGGTCACGTCGACCTCGCCGTAGCTGCCCATGACGTCGATAAACTCGCCTAACTTTTCGGGATCGCCGGTGACTTCGATGGCGAACCCTTCGGTGGAGGAATCCACTACCCGGCCGGCGAAAATCTCGGCCTCCTTCAATACCGCGGTTCGCGATTCCTGCGGCGTTCTGAGGCGCAACAGCACCAGCTCGCGCACCACGGCCGGTACGTCGGTCAGGTCGGTGGCCTGCAGCACGTTAATCAGCTTGTTCATCTGCTTGATCACCTGCTGCCGCTGGCTGGAGTCCACTTCCACCGCGATGGTCATGCGCGAGAGCGCGGGATCGAGCGTGCGCGCCACGGTCAGGCTTTCAATATTGTAGCCGCGCTGCGAAAGCAGGCCGGTGACGCGCATCAGCGCGCCGGGCTTGTTTTCGAGGAGTAACGAAATCACTTGCAGCATGAGCTTTCCCTCGCGCTTTTACGGCGCCGGGACCTCCACCGGTTGAGGCGGGCCGAGCACCATCTCGTTGATGGCGGCGCCGGCGGGCACCATGGGATAGACCGATTCGAAGGGCGTCACCTTGACGTTGAGCAGGTACGGACCGGGCTCGCGCACGGCTTCTTCCAGAGCCGGCGCCAGTTCCCACGGCTTGTCGATGGTGCGGCCCTTGAAGCCGTAGGCGGCGGCCAGCTTCTCCGCGTCGGGGAAGCAATCCAGCTCCACCCCGCTGAGGCGGTGGTTGTAGAATAGCGTCTGCCACTGGCGCACCATGCCCAGGTAGCCGTTGTTCATGATCACGATTTTGATGGGCAGCCCCTGGCTCATCACCGTGGCCAACTCCGGAAGCGCCATCTGGAAGCCGCCGTCTCCCACCAGCGAAAACACCAGCTTATCGGGCCTGGCCATCTGCGCGCCGATGGCGGAAGGCAGGCCGAAACCCATCGAGCCCAGGCCGCCGGAGCTGAGCCACAGGCGCGGCTCGGAGAAGCGGATGAGCTGCGCGGCCCACATTTGGTGCTGGCCGACGTCGCTGGTGACGATGGCCTGCCCGCCGGAAAGCCGGTCGATTTCGCGCATCAGGTGCTGCGGCTTGATCTCCGTGTCCGAAGTGGGGGCGTCGAAGGGATGGTCCTGTTTCCAGGCGCGGATCTGCCGCCACCAGGCCTGGCGCTCGGCGGCCACGCTGTCGGAGGGCTTCTTGTCGCGCTCCGCGATCAGCGTGTTGAGGCGGCCCAACACCCGCTTGACGTCGCCCACAATGGGCACGTCGGCGGCGCGGTTCTTGCCGATTTCGGCCGGGTCGATATCCACGTGGATCACCTTGGCGTGGGGCGCAAAGGCGGCCAGACGGCCGGTGACGCGATCGTCGAAGCGAACCCCCAAGGCCACGATCAGATCGCAGTGGGTGAGAGCCTGGTTGGCGGCGTAACTGCCGTGCATGCCGGGCATGCTGATGAAATTGGGATGCTCGCTCGCGAGGGACCCCAGGCCCATCAGGGTCACCACCGCGGGCGAATCGGTCAGCTCCACGAATTCCCGCAGATCGGCGGCCGCGTTGGCCGCCACGATGCCCCCGCCGGCATACACCAACGGACGCGCCGATTTCTGGATCAATTGCGCGGCGCGGCGGATCTGCCCCGTATGGCCTTCGGTAAACACTTTGTAGCCGGGCAGGTGGATAGCCGTCACCGGCTGGTAATGTCCCTGGCCCTGAAACACATCCTTGGGAACATCCACCAGAACCGGGCCGGGGCGGCCGCTGGACGCAATGTAGAACGCTTCGTGGACCGCTTCGGCCAGGTCCTCCAGCCGCTTCACCAGGTAATTGTGCTTGGTGCAGGAGCGGGTGATGCCGAACGTGTCGGCTTCCTGAAAGGCGTCGCTGCCGATGAGCTTGCTAGTCACCTGCCCGGTGATGGCCACGATCGGAATCGAATCCATCATGGCGTTCACCAGGCCGGTGGTCAGGTTGGTGGCGCCGGGTCCGGAAGTGGCGCAGCACACGCCCACCTTGCCGGTGGAGCGCGCGTAACCCTCCGCGGCGAAGGCGGCATTCTCTTCGTGCCGCACCAGGATGTGCCGGATGTGGTGTTCGTA
>JBKQVG010000279.1:0-9425 GCA_052325345.1 Bryobacteraceae bacterium | reverse complement strand
AGCGACAACCCGCGCTCCGAAGATCCGCTCGCCATCATGAACGATGCCCTGGTAGGCATTCGGCGTACCGACGTGGCGCACATTGTGGAACCGGATCGAGCCGCCGCCATCGCCCACGCTCTCAAAGAAGCCCGCGAAGGGGACATAGTGATCCTGGCGGGCAAAGGACACGAAACCTACCAGGTCTTGAAGGATAAAACCATCCCGTTCGACGACCGTGTGGTGGCCAGAGAAGTGCTAAAGGGTTATGGATATCGACCGCGGTGATGACCTCGACTAAACACATGTTTCCCGAAATACGGCAACGCAGCAGTGGTCTGGCCCCCACTTGCCCCACTGTGAACCCATGACCCTGAATCTGGAACAACTTGCGCGCGCCATGGGCGCCACGGGCGGCCCTTTCGCGGGAAACTCCGCGGAATGGAGTGTGGACAGCCGGACACAACCGCCGGGAGGGGTATACTTCGCTCTGCGCGGCGAGCGCCACGACGGTCACGATTTTGTAGCCGCGGCGTTCGAAAAAGGCGCCGTGGCCGCGGTTGTGGATCGTGCGGTCGAGCCGGATGCCGCGCGCGAAATGCTGGTGGGCGACACGCTGGCCGCGTTGCAGGCCGCGGCCGTGTGGGCCCGGCGCGAGTGGGGCGGGGAAGTGGTGGCGGTGACCGGCTCGGCGGGCAAAACCACCACCAAAGACGCCATTGCCCACCTGCTGGAGGTCGACCGGCCGGTCGGGCGCACCATCGGCAATTTCAACAACCACGTGGGCGTGCCGCTCTCGATATTGCGATTGCCGGACGAAGCGCGGACCGCGGTGCTCGAACTGGGAATGAATCACGCCGGCGAGATTCGCGATTTGGCGCGCCTGGCGGCGCCTTCGATCGCGGTGGTGACCAACGTCGGTTACGCGCACGTGGAATTCTTCGCCGATGGAATCGAGGGCGTGGCGGCGGCCAAGCGGGAACTCGTCGAATCCCTGCCGCGGCACGGAGTTGCCGTGCTGAATGCCGACGACGCCAGGGTGCGCCGGTTCGGCCGGGTGCATCCGGGCCGCACCGTGACCTTCGGGTTTGCCGAAGACGCCGAGGTGCGCGCCGGCGCTTACCGCGAGAGCGGCAGCGGCGCCAGGTTTCGCGCGCTGGGCGTGGAATTCGAGACGGATATGGCGGGGCGCCACGCCGTGCTGAATCTGCTGGCGGCCATCGCCGTGGCGCGTGAATTCGGAATTGCCCCGGAGCGCTTGCCGGAGGCGGTGCGCAGCTTCTCGGCTGGAGAGCGCCGCGGCCGCAGGATCGAACACCACGGCATCGTGATTTGGGATGACACCTACAACAGCAACCCGGAAGCGGCCAAGGCCATGATCGACGTGCTCGGGCAAACGCCAGCCGCGCGGCGCATCGCCGTATTGGGCGAGATGCGGGAGTTGGGACGCTGTTCCGGCGAACTGCACCAGGCTGTGGGACGTTACGCCGCCGGCCACGGCATCGATTACCTGATTGGAGTGGGAGGCGACGCGCGCCTGATGGTGGAGGCGGCCGTGGATGGCGGCATGGCGGCCGAGGGCGCGAAGTTTGTCGACGACCCCGCGGCGGCCGGCGATTACGCGCGCGGCCTGGCGCGGCCTGGCGATGCGGTTTTGTTCAAGGGATCGCGCGGCGTGCGCGTGGAGCGGGCGATCGAAAGGTTCACGGCCTGAGCCATGCTTTATTACCTCCTTTACGAAAAGCTGTTTCCCTACGCGAGCCCGTTCCGCGTCTTCCGTTACACCACCTTTCGCACCGCCTTCGCCAGTCTCACCGCGCTGTTTCTGTGCATCGCGCTCGGGCCATGGCTGATTCGCAAGCTGCGCGAGTTTCAGATCGGCCAGTACATTCGCGAGGAAGGGCCGCAGTCGCACCAGAAAAAAGCCGGCACCCCGACCATGGGCGGCGTGCTGATCATTATTTCGATCGTGGTGCCGACGCTTTTATGGGCCGACCTGCGCTACGTCTACGTGTGGGCGGCGCTGGGAGCGCTGCTGGGCTATGGCTGGATCGGCTTGATCGACGACTACGCCAAGGTGACCAACCGCCGCAACCTGGGGCTGAGCGGCAGGCGCAAGCTGATCTACCAGTTCGCCATGGGATTCGCGTTTGCGATCTTGCTGCTGGTCATGCGCGGCCACGGCGACTATTCGGCGCCGATGAATATTCCGTTCTTCAAACAATTCAAACCGTCGCTGCTCATCACGCCCCTGCTGGCGAATCCCTGGACGTACGCGCTGGGGGTCGCGCCCTTTTGCCTTTTCGTGGCGCTGGTGCTGGTGTTTTCTTCCAATGCCGTGAACCTGACCGACGGGCTGGACGGCCTGGCGATCGGCCTGATGGTGATTGCGGCCGGAGCGCTGACCATCCTGACTTACGCCGGCGGCCACGCCCAACTGGCCGAGTACCTGCAACTGGCGCGCAATCCGCGCACCAGCGAGTTGACCGTCTTCTGCGGGGCCATGACCGGGGCCAGCCTCGGATTCTTGTGGTACAACGCCCATCCGGCGGAGATTTTCATGGGCGACGTCGGGGCGCTGGGATTGGGCGGCGCCATGGCCGCCGTCGCGGTGTTGATCAAGCAGGAGGTCCTGCTGCTGTTCATCGGCGGTGTCTTCGTGCTGGAAGCGGTGTCGGTGATTTTGCAGGTCGGCAGCTTCAAGCTGCGGCACGGCAAGCGGCTTTTCAAGATGGCCCCCATCCACCACCATTTCGAGCAGTTGGGATGGGCCGAATCGAAAGTGATCGCGCGGTTTTGGATTGCCGGGCTGGTGCTGGCGTTGTTCGCGCTGACCACGTTGAAGCTGCGATAGACATGAACATCGAACCACCCAATTCGCATTCGATCTTGGTGGCGCACGCACGCGTGCGTGCCGCGTCGAGGCTCCGAACTCCTGATGTCGTGGAATTTAGGTTGAGCCGTGTTTCGGCGATCCAGAGGTGGGACAGACCATCGTTTTTCGTGGTCTGTCAGGCCCAGCCAAGCCACAACAGCCCGACAGACGACAAAATACGATCGCCTGTCCCACCTGGCTTCCCGCATGGATTCCCCATCAGTTGGGTCAGTCAATTTTCCTCAATACCTGGAAAATGCGCGGCGACATCAGGAGTTCGGAGGCTTATCTCGGCGCCTGTGCTCCACCAGGAACCCCCCGCGGTTCCTGGTTGCGGTTCTGCTGCTTTGTGGGGCAGGTTGGCAACCTGCGGACCGATTGTCAATCGGTCCTCCCTGGGCCTGGACCGGCCCTGCCCCGGCAAGAGGCTTCCGAAAAATGCCGGCTAACGCCTTGGTGGTGGGAATGCGGCTGAGCGGGATGGCGTCGGCGGAACTGCTGGTGCGCGAGGGCGCCCAGGTGCGCGCCACCGACCTGAAGCCGCTGGATGCGCTCGGGCCGGCGGAGGAACTGGTGAAGCGGCTCGGCATTCCCTTCGCGCGGCAGACCGCCGCGGTCTTCGAAGACGCGGAACTGATCGTCCTTTCTCCGGACGTGCCCGCTGACCTGGCGGCGCTGGAGGCGGCGCGCCGGCGGGGCGCGCGAGTCATCGGCGAAGTGGAACTGGCGGCGCCGTTTCTGAAGGGACGCACCATCGGCATCACCGGCTCCAACGGCAAAACCACCACCACCAGCCTCGTCGGCCACATTCTGCGGGCGGCCGGCCGGGAGGTCCAGGTGGGAGGCAACATCGGCACCCCGGTGACGGCCATGATTGAGAGTTCGCGAGCCCATGGCTGGAACGTGCTGGAGCTTTCCAGCTTTCAATTGGAAACCATCGCCGAATTTCGGGCCGACATCGGCCTCGCGCTGAATGTCACCCAGAATCACCTGGACCGGCATCATACTTTCGAGAATTATGCCGCGGCCAAGCGGCGTCTGTTCGAGACCATGACCCCGGCCGATTGTGCCGTGCTGAACGCCGAAGACCCCGTCTGCGCCAGTTTCGCCAAACACACGGTGGCCACCGTGCGCTGGTTCAACGGCGCGCGGGCGATGGAAGCCGGCGCGTACCGCCACGGAGGCGAGCTGATACTGGAGGGTCGGCCGCTCATGGGCGCGGACGAGATCCCGCTGCGCGGCGGCCACAATGTCGAGAACGTCCTGGCCGCGGCGCTGGCCGCGGCGCGGGCCGGCGTCAGCCACGCGGAAATCGCGGCGGCGGTAAAAACTTTTCATGCCGTGGAGCACCGGCTGGAGTTCGTGCGCAAGCTGGGTGGAGTCGATTTCTATAACGATTCCAAAGCTACCAGCGTGGATGCGACCTTGAAGGCGCTCGATGCGTTCGCCGGCGGGCTCTGGGTGATCCTGGGCGGCAAGGACAAAGGGCTGGACTATGCGCCGCTGCGCGCGCCGCTGGCGGCCAAAGCGCGGGCGGTCTTGCTGATCGGGGCGGCCGCGCCCAAGATCGCGTCCGCCCTGGCGGGGGCCGCGCCGCTGGTGGAAGCCGGCGCCCTCGAGCGCGCCGTGCGCACCGCCTATGCGCGCGCCGCGCCGGGCGATACCGTGCTGCTGGCGCCGGCCTGCGCCAGCTTCGACCAGTTTCGAAGCTTCGAACACCGCGGCGAGACGTTCAAGGAGATCGTAGGCAGGCTGGAGGCGAAGAATTAGGTGCATTGTTTCGAAAACTTCGGCAACGTCCTCGCGTGCAACCGCTCCCTCGCGGTCGCGGCTCGGAAATGCGCGAGTCCGCGGCCGTCGGGGAGCGGTTGCCCGATACACGACCGTGATTGGCAAGGCGGGTATTAAACCATGTCGCAGCGTTTGAAAACCGACCGCATCCTGTTCTTCACCGTGCTGGCCATGGTGTCGTTCGGGCTGGTCATGATCTACAGCTCTTCTTCGATCATGGCGCGCCTCGATCCCCGCATCCAGTGGAGCTGGCACTTTGTCATCCGGCAGGCGGAGTTCGCGGCGCTGGGCGTGCTGGCGATGATGCTGTTGAAGAATACCGACTACCACCGGCTGCGAAGCCCCGGCGTGGCGTTCGGAGCCATCGGCGTGGCCATGGTGCTGCTGTTCGCGGTCTATTTCCTCGACCCGGAGCACCACCGCTGGCTGCGGGTCGGTCCGATCGGCTTGCAGCCCTCGGAGCTGGCCAAACCGGCGCTGGTCGTGTTCCTGGCTTTTTTCGTAACCTGGCGCGGGCGGGCCATCAATAATCCGCGGTACACGTTGATTCCGGCGGCGTGCGCCGTGGGGCTGGTGATTTGCGCGGTGGTCCGGCCGGACCTGGGTACGGCGATGGTGCTGGGCTTTACCGCCGCGGCGGTCTTCTTCGTGGCCGGCCTGGAATTCCGCTACTGTCTGATCGCGGCCTTGATCGCCCTGGTGGGGTTTGCGGCATCGATCGCGGCGGAACCGTATCGGCTCATCCGGGTGGTCAAGCACTACGACCCCGAGCTGAAGATCGTCTCCCGCATCGATCCGCGGGGACGCATCCGCCAGCGCATGGAGGAGACCCTGCGCACCCACGATCCCAACTACCAGCAGGACCAGTCGAAGATTGCGGTGGGCGCCGGCGGCCCATTGGGCGTGGGGCTCATGAACGGCCGGCAGAAGCTCCTGTATTTGCCCGAAGCCCACACCGATTTCATCTACGCCGTGATCGGCGAGGAAACCGGAATGCTCGGCACGGTCGGTTTGCTGGCGTGCTTCCTGGCGATCGGGTGGCGCGGCCTGCGCGTCGCGGTGCTGACGCGCGACGATTTCGGGCGCTACCTGGCGCTCGGCGTGACCGTGGTGTTGGTGGTGCAGGCATGCATCAATATGAGCGTGGCGGTGGGCCTCGGACCCACCAAGGGAATTCCGCTGCCGCTGATCAGCTACGGCGGCAGCTCGCTGGTGAGCTCGCTGGCCATGCTGGGCATGCTCATGAATGTGGCCGAACATGTGGGATGACAGCCGCGACGACTTTTCCGTGGAGCGGACTCTCAGTCTGCCACGCCGGGACTCGTCCCGGCGCTCGTCTCGCATAACCTTTCCTGCTCCCCGCGAATGCTCGTTTTGGTTGCGGCTCCGCAACCTTGTGGGGCAGGTTCCCAACCTGCGGACCGATTGTAATTCGGTCCAGCCGGACTCGGCCCGGCCGCACTCCGATGAGCTCGAAACCAGGCCCGACGCAGCCTCCGCCAAATCCGGAGTCCGGAGATTCGTGATGGCGGGCGGCGGCACCGGCGGGCACGTGATTCCGGCCCTGGCGGTGGCGCGCGAGTTGCGCCGGCGCGGGCACGAGGCGGCGTTTGTCGGGACCGCGCGCGGCATCGAGGCCCGCCTGGTGCCGGCTGAAGGATTCGAATTGAAGACGATCGAAATCGGCGGATTGAACCGGGTGGGCGTGGCGCGGAAGCTGGCCACCCTGGCCCGGTTGCCGCTTGCCACCTTCCAATGCCGGTGCTGGGTGCGCGGCGCCGGCGCGGTGTTCAGCATGGGCGGGTACGTAGCCGGGCCGCCGGTTCTGGCGGCGCTCGCCGCCGGCGTGCCGGTGGTGGTGATGGAGCCCAATGCCGCGCCGGGTTTCACCAATCGCGCCATCGGGCGATGGGTCTCCCGCGCGCTGATTTCCTTTGCCGAGACAGCCGGTTGCTTTCCCGCCGGGCGCAGCGAGCTCACCGGCCTTCCCGTGCGCGAGGAGTTTTTCGCCATTGCTCCCAAGCCGCGCGGCGAGGCGCTGCAGATCCTGGTGACCGGCGGCAGCCAGGGGTCGCGCACTCTCAATCGCGCCGGGCGGGAAAGCTGGCCGCTGTTTCGCAGCTCGGGGATGAAGGTGAGAATCGTGCACCAGAGCGGCCCCCAGGGTTGCGAGGAACTGCGTGAGGCTTTTCGATCCTCGGGGCTGGAAGGGGAAGTGATGCCGTTTATCGCTGACATGCCGCGGGCGTTCGCCGCCGCGGACCTGGTGGTCTGCCGCTCGGGCGCGGGCGCCGTGTCGGAACTGGCGGCGGCGGGAAAGCCCGCCATCCTGGTGCCGTTTCCCTTCGCCGCCGACGATCATCAGACGCGCAACGCGGAAGCCATCGAGCGCGCCGGCGCGGCGCGCATGGCAAAGGATGGCGAAATGAACGGAGAGCGCTTGTTTCGCATGGTTTCGGAAATCGCCGAGGAGGAGGGCTTATTGCAACGGATGGGCGCGGCGGCGCGCGGGCTGGCGCGGCGCGGCGCGGCCCAAAGAGCGGCGGAAATCCTGGAAGAAGTGGCTGGGGGGCGCGGATCCAAATGACCGAAACATTGTATTACACTCTTTCGGACTCTTTCCCTGCCGCGACGAATCTTCGTGGCGCGGACTCTCAGTCTGCAGCGTCGGCTTTCCAGCCGACGTTCTTTTCCTTCGTAGCGCCGGCGGTCTTCCGCGGAACCGCCCCATTTGACATGGCGCCCTACAACCGAAACAATATAAGATTGAAATGTTTTTACGACCGCAGCATCTCCATTTCGTGGGTATCGCCGGAATCGGGATGAGCGGCATTGCCGAGGTGCTGCTGAACAACGGCTACAAGATCAGCGGATCGGACCTCAAGCTGTCGCCCATCACCGAGCGCCTGGCCGCGTTGGGCGCCACCGTGTTCGAAGGGCACGACGCCTCGAACCTGGGCGGTGCGCGCATCCTGGTGGTCAGCTCGGCCGTGGACGAGCGGAATCCCGAAGTGCGCGAGGCGCGGCGCTTGGGACTGCCGGTGATTCCGCGCGGCGAGCTGCTGGCGGAGCTGATGCGGCTGAAGTACGGCGTAGCCGTGGCGGGCAGCCACGGAAAGACTACCACCACCTCGCTCACGGCCGCCATTCTGAGCCACGCCGGGCTGGACCCCACCGTCGTGGTGGGCGGCCGCGTCGGAACCATGGGCGGCTCCAATGCCCGCGTCGGCCACAGCGATTTTCTGGTGGCCGAATCCGACGAAAGCGATGGCTCGTTCGTCAAGCTCGCTCCCATTCTCGCCGTGGTCACCAATATCGACCGCGAGCACCTGGATCACTATCCCACCCTGGACGCCATTCGCGCGGCATTTATCGAATTCGTAAACAAGGTTCCGTTTTACGGCGCCGCCATCGTCTGCCTGGACGACCCCAACGTGCAGAGCATTCTCCCGGCGATCCAGCGCCGCGTCGTAACCTACGGCACCACCGCGCAGGCGGAAGTGGAAGCCACCGATATCGTTTGCGGCAGTTTTTCGAGCCGCTTCCGCTTGCGCCACCGGGCCGCGGACCTGGGCGAGTTTCACCTGCGGATACCGGGGCGCCACAACGTGCTGAACGCGACCGCGGCGGCGGCGGTGGCCATGGAACTGGATGTCGCGCCCAGGGCGATCGCCGAAGCCCTGGAGACGTTCAGCGGCGTGGAGCGGCGCTTTCAGGTGCGCGGCAAGGAACGGGGAATTACCGTGGTGGACGATTACGGCCACCACCCCACCGAAATCCAGGCGACCCTGGAGGGAGCCCGGCAGTGCGGCTTCCGGCGCATTCACGTGCTGTTTCAGCCGCACCGTTATACCCGCACTCTGCACCTGGCCGAGGAATTCGGGCGGGCCTTCCACCAGGCCGACAGCGTGTTCGTCATGGATATTTACGCCGCCTCGGAAATGCCCATTGAAGGAGTCACCGCCCACACGCTGGTGGAGCGGATTCGCCGCGCGGGCCATCGCGCGGTGGCCTATGTGGGCACTATCGACCGGGGCGTGGAGGCGCTGCTGGGCGCGGCGCGGGAAGGCGATCTGATTCTGACCCTGGGCGCGGGCAACGTGTGGCAGGCGGGTGAGAAAGTGCTGACGGCGCTGCGCGCCACGGCTGAGGTCGATCCGGATGGCGAGAGAAGCTAAGAAATCGGACAAAGCGGGGAATTGGCGGCGTTGGACCGGCCTGGCGGTGCTGGGCGCGGCCTGCGTTTCCACCGCCTGGGCCGGCCTGAAAGTGCGCGCGTACCTGTTCACCAGCTCCCAGTTCACGCTTTCCCGCGACGATCCCGGCGCGATTTCAATCGAGGGCCTGCGCTACGCCCCGCGGTCCCTGGTATTGCGCGTCTTCGCCACGGATTTCAACCGCAGCGTCTTTGCCATTCCGCTGGCCGAGCGGCGCCGCCGGCTGCTCGCGATCGACTGGGTCGCGGACGCGTCCGTCTCGCGGCTATGGCCCGGCCGGCTCACCGTGCGCATCCGCGAGCGCCAACCGGTGGCCTTCGTTCTGCCTGGCTCGGGCCTGCCGCTGCTCATCGACGCCAACGGAGTTTTGCTCGATCAGCCGGCTCGGGCGGAGTTCTCATTCCCGGTGCTGAGCGGCATTCGGGAAGATTCCACCGAGCCGGAGCGCCGCGAGCGGGTGCGGGCCTTTCTGGCATTCGAGCGGGACATGGGGGGGGACGCCAAATCGATCTCCGAGGTGGACGCCGCCGATCCCGAGGACCTGCTGGTGGTGGCGCAGATGG
>JBKQVG010000278.1:0-27412 GCA_052325345.1 Bryobacteraceae bacterium | reverse complement strand
CCCACGCCGGGTAAGGCGACGGTAAGTCATTCCGTTCCGATGATACGGAGCACCTGGCCACCGGAAACCATCTCCGGCAAGATCGACATGGTCGACCCTGCCGCGAAGCTGGTAGTGGTTCAGAATGCGAACGGAGTTCCATTCGATATGGTGATTACGCCGCGGACCCGCATTCAGTCCGGCGATCGTTCCGTGAATTTGGACGACTTGAGCGGGTACCGGAACAAGCCGGTTTCGGTGCGCTTCGTTCCCGAGCGCCGCGGCGATGTGGCCGAGTCGGTCCGCGTCGGCGGGTAAGCGCTTTCAACGCAAACGATCGACGCTCGCGCGGGAGTCGAGGGCGGAGACCCGCGTGTCCCCAAAATAATTGAGATTTTCACGCGGTTTTCGCCACCAGCCAAGTATGGCTCGACGCCCCCGCGTGATCGTACCCGGACTGGCTCACCACGTCACCCAGGCCGGCAACAATCGTCAGGAAATCTTTACTTACAATGACGACCGGCGCCTGTACCTGGATCTGCTGGCGCGTTACGCCCAGCGCTACGAAGCTCATATTCTGGCCTATTGCCTGATGGCCGATCACGTGCACCTGGTGGTGGTGCCCGAACGCGAGTTTTCCCTGGCGTGCCTGATGGGGCGCACCAATACCGAATACACCATGGCGTGGAACCGCGTGGAACGCCGCAGCGGCCACCTGTGGCAGAGCCGGTTCCGTTCGTGCCCGGTGGAAACCGGCCTGTTGCCCTCGGTGTTGCGTTATGTGGAACGCGGACCGGTGCGCGCCGGGCTGGAACGGCACGCCTGGGACTATCCCTGGTCGAGCGCCCGGTACCATGCCATCGGCCCCGATTCGGATACCATCTTCGATCACCGCACGCTGCGCTCGCTGCGCGATTGGGACCCGCCGCGATGGAGGGAACTGCTCAGCGCCCAGGAAACGCCGCTCGACCTGGAGCTGGTCCGGCGCGCCACCATGACGGGGCGCCCGCTCGGCTCTCCCGCCTTCATTCACCAACTGGAAACCGAAACCGGCCTCGCCCTGAGGAGCCGTCCGCGCGGCCGCCCCCGCAAGGCGGTGGCAAGCGGGCACGAGATCTTCGCCCCGGCGTGAGCGGCGGCAATAGCCGGCGCCGCCTTTACGACGATGCGGCCGCCACGCGGGCTTCGGCCAGCGCCACGGCCGCCTGGCCGGCTTCGAACTCCGGACCGGACGCGGCCTTCGTCAGTTGCGCCTGCGCTTCAGCGAGCTGGGCGCGAGCCTGCGCGAGATCGATCGCGGCGCCGCGCTCCGCCACATCGGCCAGCACGCGGACGCGGTCGGGCAACACCTCCACGAAGCCTCCCTGAATCGCCAGGTAGGTCTTCTTTTCCGACAGGGTGTAGCTCAGCGCGCCGGTGCCCAGAATGCTCACTAGCGGGGCGTGCCCGGGCAACACCCCCAGGTAACCCTCGCGGGCCGGAATCTGGATTTCCGAGACCTTCTCGCGAACCAATTCGCGCTCCGGGGTCGCGACCTCCAGCTCGATCAAGGCATCATTGGGCTCAGGCATGATTTCACCCGCTTAGGATGCCTTCTTGAGAGCTTCGGCCTTCTCCAGCACTTCTTCGATGGTGCCCTGCATGTAAAAGGCCTGCTCGGGAACTTCGTCGTGCTTGCCGTCCACGATTTCCTGGAAGCCCTTGATGCTGTCGGCCAGGGCCACGTACTTGCCCTTGAAACCGGTGAACTGTTCGGCCACGTGGAAGGGCTGCGAAAGGAAGCGTTGGATCTTGCGCGCCCGCGCCACGCTCAGCTTGTCTTCGTCGGAAAGCTCGTCGATACCCAGAATCGCGATGATGTCCTGCAGGTCTTTGTAGCGCTGCAGAATGCCCTTCACGGCCTGGGCGGTGCGATAGTGGCTGTCGCCGATGATGCGCGGGTCCAGAATGCGCGACGTGGACGCCAGCGGATCCACCGCCGGGTAGATGCCGATGGCGGCGATGTCGCGGGAAAGATTGGTGGTGGCGTCCAGGTGGGCGAATGCCGTGGCCGGCGCCGGATCGGTGTAATCGTCGGCCGGCACGTAGATCGCCTGTACCGAGGTGATGGAGCCGTTCTTGGTGGAAGTGATGCGCTCCTGCAGTTCGCCCATTTCAGTTGCCAGGTTGGGCTGGTAGCCCACCGCCGAGGGCATGCGGCCAAGCAGCGCCGACACTTCCGAGCCGGCCTGCGTAAAGCGGAAAATATTGTCGATGAACAGCAGCACGTCCTGGCGTTCTTCGTCGCGGAAATATTCCGCCACGGTCAGGCCGGTCAGACCCACCCGCAGGCGCGCGCCCGGCGGCTCGGTCATCTGGCCGTAGATCAGGGCGCACTTCGACTTGTGGTAGTCGTGCGGATCGATCACGCCCGATTCCTGGAATTCCAGCCACAGGTCGTTGCCTTCCCTGGTTCTCTCGCCTACGCCGGCAAATACCGAAACGCCGCCGTGCTTCATCGCCAGGTTGTTGATGAGTTCCTGAATGATGACGGTCTTGCCCACGCCGGCGCCGCCGAACAACCCGATCTTGCCGCCGCGCAGATAGGGCTCGATCAGGTCGATGACCTTGATGCCGGTCTCGAACATCTGCAGCTCGGTGGCCTGGTCCTCGAACGACGGCGCCGGGCGGTGGATGGGATAAAACTTCTTTGCATCCACCGGCCCCATCTTGTCCACCGGCTGGCCGATCACGTTGAGCACGCGGCCCAGGGTTTCCTTGCCCACCGGCACTTCCACCGGGTGCCCCAGGCTGATGGCCTTCATGCCGCGCACCAGGCCTTCGGTGGGTTGCAGCGCCACCGTGCGCACGCGCCCTTCGCCGATGTGCTGCTCCACTTCGCAGATGATATCGATGGGCAGCGGCGCCTCGAAACCTTCGCTCACCACGCGGATGGCGGTGTACAGCAGCGGGATCCGGCCCTCTGGAAACTCGCAGTCCACGGCCGGGCCGGCCACCTGCACCACCTTGCCGATTACAGTTCCGTCACTCGTTGCCATACCGTTTCCTACTCCGCCGCGGCGGCGCCGCTCACCACTTCGATGATTTCCTTGGTGATGCTGGCTTGACGCACGCGGTTCATGTACAAAGTCAATTTATCGATCATATCCGAGGCGTTGGAGGTGGCCGCTTCCATGGCCATCATGCGCGCGGCGTGCTCGGACGCCGTGGATTCCACCAGCGCCCGGTAGAATTCCACTTCCACGTACTTCGGCAGCAGCGCGCTCAGCATTTCCGCCGGCGGCTGCTCGTAAAGATAATCCGTCGGAGCCTCTTTTTCCGGCAGGGACACCGGCAGCACCCGCTTCAAGGTCAGTTTCTGCGACGACACGCTTTTGAACTCGTTAAACAGGAGATACATGGCGTCGATTTCCCGGCCGGCGAACAGGTCCATGGCCTTGCGCGCGATGGCCGCCGTATCGGCGTATTGCGGCTTGGCCGACAGGTTCACGTATTCGCCGGAAATACGCGCGCCGCGCTTGCGAAAGAAATCGCGCCCCTTGCGGCCGATCGTCTCCAGCGTCGCTTCCGAGCCCGCATGCTCGGCCAGAAAGTGCTGCGCCCCTTTGATGAGGTTGCTGTTGAAGGCGCCCGCCAACCCCTTGTCCGCGGTCACCAGCAACAGTAGAATGCGTTTCTCCTCGCGTACCGCCAGCAGCGGGTTTTCGGCCGCCCGCTCGTCGCCGGCCGCCGCCGCCGCCACGTTGCCCAGCATCTGGCCGAGCAGCGACGCATACGGCCGGCCGGCAATCACCCGGTCCTGCGCGCGCCGCAGCTTGGACGCCGAGACCATCTTCATGGCCTTGGTGATCTGCTGCGTGTTCTTGACCGAGCGGATGCGCCGCCGGATGTCGATCAGGCTGGGCATGTTCCCCTACCGCGCCTGGTCCGCCACGAACCGCGCCTTGAATTCCTCCACCACGCTCTTCAGCGTGGCGCGCAGCGCGTCGTCCAGCGCCTTCTTGGTTCGAATCTCGTCCCACAACCCGCGGTGGGCGTTGTCGACAAAACGGTACAGCTCGTCTTCGAACTTGCGGCAATCTTCCACCGCCAGGTCGTCCAGGTAACCTTGCGTGCCGGCAAAAATGATCACCACCTGCTTTTCGAGCGGCAGCGGTTGATACTGTCCCTGCTTGAGAATTTCCGCCAGGTGCTTGCCGCGGTTCAACTGCTGGAGGGAAACCTTGTCCAGGTAGCTGCCGAATTGCGCGAACGCCGCCAGCGCGCGATATTGCGCCAGGTCCAGGCGCAAGCCGCCGGCGATCTGCTTCATCGCCTTGGTCTGCGCGTTGCCGCCCACGCGGCTCACCGAGATGCCGACGTCGATGGCGGGCCGGATGTTGGAGTTGAACATGTCGGACTTGAGATAGATCTGGCCGTCGGTGATGGAAATGACGTTGGTCGGAATGTAAGCCGACACGTCGCCCGCCTGGGTTTCGATGAAGGGCAGGGCGGTGAGCGAGCCTCCGCCCAGCTCGGTGTTCAATTTGGCGGCGCGTTCCAGCAGGCGGCTGTGCAGATAGAATACGTCGCCGGGATAGGCTTCGCGGCCGGGCGGCCGGCGCAGCAGCAGCGAGATCTCGCGGTACGACGCGGCGTGCTTGGAAAGATCGTCGTAAATACACAGCGCGTGGCGGCCGCCGTCGCGGAAGTACTCGCCCATGGCGCAGCCCGAAAACGGCGCCAGGTACTGCATCGGCGCCGGTTCCGAGGCGGTTGCCGATACTACGATGGTGTATTCCATGGCCCCGAAATCTTCCAGGGTCTTCACCACCTGGGCCACCGTGGAGCGCTTTTGGCCGACGGCAACGTAGATACAAATCATGTCGCCGCCCTTCTGATTGATGATCGTGTCCAGAGCCAGCGCGGTCTTCCCGGTCTGGCGGTCGCCGATGATCAGCTCGCGCTGGCCGCGCCCGATCGGAATCATGGCGTCCACCGCCTTGATGCCGGTCTGCATCGGCTCTTTCACCGGCTGCCGGTCCACGACGCCGGGCGCCAGGCGCTCGATCGGGCTGAAAGCGGTGGTCTGGATCGGCCCTTTGCCGTCGATGGGCTGCCCCAGCGCGTCCACCACCCGGCCGATCAGCGCGTCTCCAACCGGCACCGACATGATCCGGCCGGTACGCCGCACCTCGTCGCCTTCCTTGATCTCGGTGTAGTCTCCCAGCAGCACCGAGCCCACCTGGTCTTCTTCCAGGTTCATGGCAATGCCCGCCACGCCGTGGGGAAACTCGATCAGCTCGCCGGCCATGACTTTTTCCAGGCCATGAATGCGGGCAATGCCGTCGCCCACCGAAATCACCGACCCTACTTCGGCTACGTCGATCGCCCGCTCGTAGTTTTCGATCTCCTGGCGAAGAATGCTGCTAATCTCGTCCGCTCGAATATGAGCCATAAAACCTTCCCTTACGATTCCCCTTCGGCGCTCAGGCTGCGTCCAATGGCAACCAACTGGGCGCGAACCGACCCGTCATACACGGTGGACCCGATCCTCGCCGTCACCCCGCCGATCAGCGCCGGATCCACCCCAAAACGGCCGCGAATTCGCTTTCCCGTTACCCGCTCCAGTTCCACCCCGATCGCGGCTTGCTGGGCCGGGGTCAACTCGAGCCCGGCCGCGACCTCCGCCCGCGCGAAGCCCAACCGCTCGTCCATCACCGCTTCGAAAGCGGCCGTCAGGTCGGTCAGCATGGCGATGCGGCGGTGGTCCACCAGCACGAATAGAAGGTTGCGGACGATGCGGGATATGCCCAGCTCGGCGCCGATCCGTTCCACCACGGCCCGCTTCCGGCTGGGCGCCACGGCCGGCATCGACAAAGCGTTGCGCAACTCGGCGGATTCCGCCACCACTTGGGCAAATCCGCTCAACTCGGCCGCCGCGGCCTGCGGATCGAGGCCCGCGCCGGCGGCAGTCACTACGTCCGCAAGGGCGTTGGCGTATCGGGAGGTTACTGCGGTGATGGGCATGTGGATTTCTAGTTGGATCCGGCCGGCGTCGGCCGGCGGCGAAGATCGCTCACGAAGCCCTGGACGAGAGCGTCCTCGGTCTGCGGGTTCAACCGCGCGCGGACTTTGTGCTCCGCCAGTTCCAGGGCCAGGCGCGCCGCATGGCGCTTCAATTCAAAGGCGGCGGCTCTGGTCGCCTCCTCGATTTCGCGGTACACCGAAGCTTCCACCTTGGCCAGCGCCGCGGCGGTCTCTTCCGCCAATCGCTCGCCGGCGGCCTTCATTTCCCGCTCCGACTCCTGGCGCAGACCGCCAATTTCAGCTTCCAGGTCGGCCAGGCGCGCATCCACCGCGGCGGCTCTCGCTTCCGCGTCCCGCCTGACCACTTGGGCATCCACCATCGCGCGCCGGATATTTTCCGACCGGGCGGCGAAAAACGGGCCGACGTATTTCTTGGCAAGGTAACCCAGCCCGACCACCAGCAGCACGAAATTCGCCGTCCGCCAGATATCCAGACCGCTATCTTCTTTGGCTCCTTTTTCGGCGGCGAATGCCACGCCGGCCGCCACGGAAACCAACAAAGCGGCGCGTACCAGGCGTCCGGCCAGAAGGCGATTTAGTGGGGCAGGCGCTTTCGCCCGCCGGTCGTTTCCACGGCGGCTTGTCATGCGGCGCTCCGGCGGAAAACCGCTTCCGCGATTTGCGCGGCCAGCGTATCGCTCTCTCCCGCCAGGGCAGCCTTGGCCTGCTCGGTTTCCCGTGCGATTCGTTCCTGCGCCGCCCGCACCATTTGCTGGGCGTTCCGGCGCGCTTCCGCCAACTGCGCCGCGTGGCGTTCCTGCATCTCCCGGTAAAGCCGCTCCTGCACCTGGTAAACTTCGCTTCGCGCCGCGCGCAAACGGGCTTCGTAGCCGGCCATCTTGGCCGCGGCCTTTTCCAGGCTCTCCGCCGCCAGCTTACGGGCGCCGTCGGTGGCGTTGTAGCGCTCCTCCAGCACCTTCTTCAACGGCCTGAAGAAGACGTACTTCAAATAAAAGTGGAGAACCACCACCAGTAATACTGTAGGCACAGCTTTCAGCAGGATCTCGCCGAGGGCGTGCAGCGTTGCATCCATGGATTTTCTGGGAGAAACGGACTCTATTAATCACAGAGAGTAGCATCCGGCGGGAAAGCCAGTCAATCCTGGGTGCGCGGCGTGAATGGGAGGCGGAAACTTCAACATCCGCGCCGCTCCTTTGGAAAGTATAACTGCTCATGGTGCGTGACACGGAGATCGGCGTGGACCGGGTTTCCGCCACCCTCAACCATGGGACACCGCGAACTGCGGCTGTCGATCGCCGCGAATTGATTTGTTTCCGTTTCGATATAATAGTGGACTCTCGGCTCTTTTATTGGATCGTCACGGCCAGGCGGCCAAAAGCTTCAACGCCCCCGCTCCCGATTGTGGATTGTGCCATGGCGACGTTCACGAGGTGGCCAACACGCACACGTGGTCGTTTCGCAAGTCGATTCCGGGAATGTGCGGCATGTGCCACGACGAAATCGCCGGGCAGTACGATGCCAGCGTACATGGGCGGCTCAACCGGCCCGCCGCCGAAGTGGGCGCATCATGTCACTTGGACAAGGATGGCGGCGGCGAGTTTGGGACCGAGCGCGCGGGTGTCGGCCTCGTTGTGCAAACGCACCGAAGTCGGGCCCTCGAACGGGCCCTGGTCGATCACAACCAACAAGCGGTTTGGAGTCAGGCCGATGCGTTCCAGGTAGCGCAATATTTCCGGATCGCGATCCGAAACGCTGCTCACAATGACCGATCTGCCCGGCGGCACTTCCGCTAACGGCATCGTTTGGCGCTCCGGCAGGATGCCGTCTTTCCGGGGGATCATATCTCCGTGCGGGTCGAATTCCGGGTTCCCCAGCTTTTTAGCGATGCGATCTTCGAGCTTTTCCGAAATGAAGTGCTCCAGCTTTTCCGCCTCCTGGTGAACTTCGTCCCAGGAGTAACCCAGAACCTGGCATAGGAAAAGCTCCACCAGACGGTGCCGGCGAACGATGCGAAGCGCCCGCTTGCGGCCCTCGCCGGTCAAACGCGCCCCGTGGTGCTTCCGATACGCGATGCAAGGGCGTCCCCCCTTGGACAACTTCTGGAGCATCCCGGTAACGGAGGGCGCGGAAATGCCCAGACGCTGCGCGATCGCGCTGCTTGTGGCCGCTTTCCCCGCCGGACCGCTCAGTTCGAAGATCGCCTTCAGGTAATCGTCGATGGATTCGGATACAAGATTCGGCACAGCTAAATTGTGTTCCCAAATGCACAATAAAATCAACCATAAAATTTGCATAGTCCTCCTTGGCTGATGTAGTATCTAAATTTAGGTTTAACTAAACTTGAACATGGGAAACTCGCTATCGGCGGTGCGGTTCGCGGGCATTCTCTACCTGGCTCTGAGCGTTCCCGTGGGCACCATCCAACTGTGGGCCCAAGGTGAAACGACCAGCGCCATGACGGGGCAGGTTTCGGATGCGAGCGGTGGGGCGGTGGCCGGGGCCACGGTCACAATCACGCACCGGGGAACAGGGCTCAAACGCCAGGTCCAGACCGACGAATCGGGGCGTTTCGCGTTTCCGCAACTTCGTCCGGGCCCCTATGCGATGCGCGTCCAGGCATCGGGTTTCGACGAGCAAGTCGACGAATCGGTTTCCGCCGGCCTGGGCGAGACCCGCACGGTGAATTTCACCCTGAAGGTCGCCTCCGCCGAGCAGGACATCACCGTAAGCAGCCAGGCGCCGCTGATCAACGTGGAAAGCCCGAATACCACCACGACCCTCACCGGGCGCGGCATCGAGGACTTGCCGAACCCGGGTGGCGATCTGACCTACCCGGCGCAGTTCGCGCCCGGCGCGCTGATCAACACGGCCGGTTCGTCTAACGATTTCGTCGGCGGCCAGAACGGCTACGGCAACGTGCAGTTCAATGGCTTGCCCGCCCTCTCCAACGCCTATATTGTGGACGGCCTGGAGACCAACGATCCGCTCACGAACCTGAACAGCGGACTGGCTACCAATCTCGTTCTGGGCCTGAACTCGATCGAGGAAGTTACCGTCAACACGACCTCCTATGCGGTCAACCAGGGCCGCTACGGGGCCGCGCAGATCAACTACGTCACCAAGAGCGGGACCAACACGCTCCACGGCAACCTGTATGAACTCTGGAACGGGTCGCGGCTGAATGCGGCGAACTATTTCACGAACGCGATTCCCGGCGGCGAAAAACCACGCTCCAACGTCAACCACTTTGGAGGCAGTCTCGGCGGCCCTCTCGTGCATGACAAGCTGTTCTTCTTCGGCGACTTCGAGCAGATGCGGATCGCCCTGCCCATCGTCAACACGGTGACGCTCCCCTCGGCGGCGTTCCAGAGCTACGTATTGCAGCAATTGCCCATGGGGGGGACCGACTCGGTTTCCGGATCGAGCTATCCCGCCGCCCCGGAGTTGGTGCCGATCTACCGGAAAATGTTCTCGCTCTATCCGAATACCGCCGGAACTCCGCTGCCCGTGCTCGGGTGCCCGCTGAACGCCGATGGCAGCCTCACGGCAGGCGCCCCGCCCGATGGAAATGGTTGCGCGAACCGGCGGACCACTTCGCAGTCGAGCTCGGATCACGAGCAGGTCGTTACGGCCCGGATCGATCACAACATCGACGTCGATAACATGGTCTGGTACCGCTTCCAGTCCGACACCGGACTCCAGGCGGCGTATACGGATCCGGTCAATCCTCTCTTCAACGCCATCTCGTCGCAGCCCTTGTATTCGTTCGCGGCCGGATACACGCACATTTTCAACCAAGACTTGGTGAACTACTTCAACCCGGCATTCTCCTGGTACGAGAGCCTGTTCGGGCCGGTGGATTTGAGCCAAACCCTTTCGGCCTTCCCCATCGTATTGCAGGGCGTCGGATCGAACGCGCCGTTCACGACAATAGGAGGCCTGGACTACAACTGGGTGCAGGGCCGCCGGGCTACCCGGTTCCAGATCAACGATAACCTGGCATGGACGGCGGGCCGGCACCAATTCAAATTCGGAGCCAGTTCGCGCCGCCTCCGGATTAACGATTACGACTTCAGCACCTACGACACGCCGCTCGTCACCTATACGACGCTGGCGCAATTCATCTACGGCGTGGCGTCCACCGCAACGAAGGCGTTTCCCACCGCCGCTTCCCAGCCATTCAACTACCTGAACGTGGATTTGTTCGCCCAAGACACCGTAAAGCTCTCCTCGAAAGTAACCTGGACACTGGGTGTGCGCACGGCTACTAACACGAATCCGATGAGCCCGCACCACCTGATCGCAACCTTGCCGGGCTCGTTCGATGCGTCGCCCCACAATCCGGATCAGCCTCTCAACCAAGCGATCGTCACCGGCCGGGACAAGCTGTTTGCTTCCACTCCGCTCATCTTATGGCAGCCCCGCACCGCGATTGCATGGCAGTTAGCGCCGAGAACGGTCTTGCGCACCGGGTTTGGCGTGTTCAGCGATCTGCTGCCCGGCAGCATCGCGGACCTGATCGCTTCCAACCCGCCATACATCAACACCTACCAGGGCGGCCTTCTGGGGCAGGCGGGCGGACTGGCGATAGCGCCCGGCGTGCCGAACAGCGCCATCGATGCGACCGTCGCGGCCAATCAGGCGTTTCTCAACGGCTTCCAGCGGGGCACTCTCTCCTGCGCGGCCGCCTCCGCCGATCCGAAGACCTGTCTTCCACCGGTCGCCCTCACCGCCATTCCCGACGGTCGACTGCGCGCGCCCTATTTCCTGCAATGGAGTTTTGCCGCCGAGCGGCAACTCGGCAACACCGGGAGTCTGCGCGCTCAGTACGTCGGCACGCGCGCGGTGAACCAGCCCTACTCAACCCAGGTGAACGGCTACCAGACGGTTTGCCCCGGCTGCTTCCGCCCCTTCCCGTACGACACTCCCACTGACCCCCGCTTCGCGGCGGTGACACAGTTCACTACCGGGGCCAACAGTCACTACAACGGCCTTCAGTTGACGGCGGAGAAGCGCATCGTCCACGGGTTCGAGGCGCGAGCGAACTATACGTGGAGCCATTGTCTCGACACGGTGTCCAACGGCGGCTTCCTGTCCTTTTCGGCCCTGGGGATCATTTCCCCATTGCCCGGTATGTTGCAGCGGCAGTACGGTAACTGCGACTACGACATCCGGCACAATTTCAATGCCAGCTATATGTACGAGTTGCCGGTACACGCGCGCAGCGCTCTATTGGGCAAGATCGTAAACGGCTGGCAGTTATCCGGTACGTTCTTCTATCACAGCGGCGTGCCTTTCTCGGTTCAGAGCGCGCCGTATTCGGCAAACGGCAACGGCATCGTACAGGGCGGCGGCCCGCGGTTCGCCAGTGTCCGCACGGGCGTGCCACTCTACCGGCACGATCCGATTCCGGGAGTGACACAACCTGGCGCCAGGCAGTGGCTCAATCCGGATGCGTTTGTCTCGACTGTCGATCCGAGCACGGGGGCCTGCGCCGGCGGGGACTCGCCCGAGACCTGCCAGTTCGGCAATCTGGGCCGAAACTCGCTGCGCGGCCCAGATTTCTTCTGGGCCGACTTATATGTCACAAAGCGATTCCGGCTCGGCGAGCGATTGTCCCTGCGGGTCGACGGGCAGTTTTTCAACGTCTTGAATCACCCGAATTTCGGCTTGCCCACGGCAACCGCCGGCATACCCGGGAAACCGGAAACCCAAGCCGGCTTCGGTGCTCTGACCTATACGACGTCCCCGCCCACCGGGTTGCTCGGCGTCGGCCTTGGCGGCGACAATGCGCCCCGCATGATTGCCATCCAAATGCGGCTCGAGTTCTGAATGGAGAAGACGGCAATGCGGCGAAGACTGATCTGGTTCGCCATAAAGTACATCGAATCCCTTCAGGTCAAGTAACCACGGGAGATCTCCGGGTAGCGAAAGCAAGTGACGAGATGGTCGTTCACCATGCCGGTAGCTTGCATGAAGGCATAGCAGATCGTGGAGCCGACGAAGGTGAAGCCGCGGCGGGCAAGGTCTTTGCTCATGGCGTCGGATTCGGCGGTTTTGGCCGGCACTTCTCTGGGGCTGCGCCAGCGGTTGCACTTGGGGCTGCCGCCAACGAACTGCCAGATGTAGCGGTCGAAAGTGCCGAACTCGTCCCGGACAGCCAGAAAGGCGCGAGCATTGCGGACGGCGGCGCGGATTTTGAGGCGGTTGCGTACGATGCCGGCATTGGCCAGGAGAAGCTCGATGCGAGCTTCATCATAGGCGGCGATTTTGCGGGGATCGAAACGGTCGAAGGCGGCTCGATAGGCCTTGCGCTTATTCAGAACCGTGGACCAGCTCAGGCCCGCCTGCGCGCCTTCGAGGATCAGGAGCTCGAACAGCTTGCGGTCGCCGTGCAGGGGCACGCCCCATTCGCGGTCGTGATACTCGGTCATGGCGGCGCCTGAAGACCAGGAGCAGCGTTTGATGGTCTCCATTCGGTCAGGCGATCTCCGACGCGGGCTCCGGCGATTCGGCCGCTTCCGCGCTGCCGCGCATGAGCGCTAGATAAACCGCGCCGGCGACGCCGAAGCCGACGAACCAGGCGTAATCGTAGAGCAGGCGGAGGGCGGGCACGGCCAAGCCGAGCAGGGCGACGATCACGCCGGCCGCCAGCGCGGCGATGGCGCGCCAGTTGACGCCGTTATCGTATTCGTAGACGCCATGGCGGCGATACAGATCTTCCACGCGCAGGCGCGAGCGGCGGAGCAAAAAGTAATCGGCGATCATGACGCCGGCGATCGGCCCCAGCAGGGCGGAATAGCCCACCAGCCAGCCGAAGATGTAGGAGCTGAAATCGCTCAACAGTTTCCACGGCATCATGAGCACGCCCACCACGCCGGTGATCAGGCCGCCGGTGCGGAAGGAAATCAGGCGCGGGTTGAGGTTGGAGAAATCGTTGGACGGCGAAACCACGTTGGCCGCGACATTGGTGTTCAAGGTGGCGATGAGCAGGGCGACCAGGGCGATGGAAGCCACCACCGGCTGGTTGAAGCGGCCCAGCAGCGCGACCGGGTCCCAGATGGGGTGGCCGAACAGTACGGCCGACGCCGAAGTGACCGCCACGCCGATAAACGAATAGACGGTCATGGCAGCGGGCAGCCCCAGTGCCTGTCCCACCGCCTGCGCCTTTTGCGACTTGGCGTAGCGGGTGAAATCGGGGATGTTCAGCGCCACGGTGGCCCAGAATCCGACCATGCCGGTGAGCGAGGGGATGAAGAAGCGGAAAAACTCCGCCACGGTGTGAAACTTGCTGGGTGCGCTCAGGACGGGACCGAAACCGCCGGCCTTGCCGGTGATCCACCACAGCAGCAGCAGGCCGATACCCAGCATGAACGGCGCGCCGATGCCCTCCAGAAATTTGATGGTCTCGATGCCGCGCAAAATCACCACGATGTTCAAGGCCCAGAAGGCGAAGAAGCAAATCCAGATTCCACCCGGCAGAAGTGCCGCCGCGGGCCACATGATGCGGAGCATGGAATAAATCGCCTGGCCGCCGATCCAGGTCTGAATGCCGAACCATCCGCAGGCCACCAGGGCGCGCAGGACGGCCGGCACGTTGGCGCCCTTCACGCCGAACGAAGCGCGCACGAACACGGGAAACGGAATGCCGTACTTGGCCCCGGCATGGGCGTTGAGCAGCATGGGAACGAGCACGATGAGATTGCCGAGCAGGATCGTGGAAATCGCCTGCCACCAGCTCATGCCGCCGGCGATGAGCCCGGACGCAAGCATGTACGTCGGGATGCACACCGACATGGCCACCCAAAGCGATGCGTAATTGTAGGTGCCCCAGGTACGGCGCGAGAGGGGAATCGGCGCCAGATCGTCGTTGTAGAGGGAAGGGTCGCTAGCGGGCATCACTTAAAGGTCTCCGTGGCGTTCGAATCGGACGGCTTGGCGCGCAGGCGGTCGTGGTTCTCTAATCGCTTTATTGTAATCGCTTGGAGACATTAGCCGGCGCCGCCGCATCTTCAGTGACCGAAAACGGCGGGCGGTGCCGACGGCGGCGGGGGCGAGTGGAATCGGGCGGCGCGCGAGTGGTTCGGAATTTCGCGCGGGCAGGCGGGCGGGCCGGTGACCGAATTCCTCCACGCGGACGACCGGGAAGTCGCGCGGGCGCAATGGAAGCGGGCGGTTTCGGACGGCGGGCCGTTCCAGATGCGATTTCGCGCACGGGCGGATCGTGGGGTGGGCCTGCGCGCTGACCGACGTCCACGAGTATAAGCTGGCGGAAGAAGCGCTGGCATCGGCGGTGGCCAAGGCCGACGCGGAGACTCGTCTTTTGGACGCGGTGCCCAGACCGAGAGCGGTTTTCGTGGAGCGGACTCTCAGTCCGCCACGCCGGGACTCATCCCGGCGCTTTTCCCAGGCGCCGGTTCGTGCCGCTCGAGGCTGCCGGCGCCGAATCGCGATAAAAGTAAAAGGGGGAAGTGGAGACCAAACGCCACTCATGAAAACCAATTCCGCCCGAATCCTGGACCGCGAGCGAATCGCCTACGAGGTGCGCGAGTACGCGGTGGACGAAAGCGACCTGAGCGCGCCGCACGTGGCCGCGGCCGTCGGCCTGCCCGCCGAGCAAGTGTTCAAGACGCTGGTGGCGCGCGGCGACCGGTCGGGCGTGGTGCTGGCCGTCGTTCCAGCCAGCGCCGAGCTCGACTTGAAAGCACTGGCCGCGGCCAGCGGCAACAAAAGCATCGACCTGGTTCCGTTAAAAGAAGTGCTCGTCCTGACCGGCTACATTCGCGGCGGCGTGTCGCCCATAGGCACGCGCAAACCGTACCCGGTGTTTGTGGACGAGACCGCCGATCTGTGGGACCAAGTCGCCGTAAGCGCCGGCCGCCGCGGCTGCCAACTGCTGCTGGCCCCCGCCGACCTGATCCGCATCACCGAAGCCAAGGTCTGCGCCATCGCAGCGTTCTGAATCGCTTTCTTGATAGCTCCGGCGATGTGTTACAGCCCGTCACACTCTTTTCCGGCTGCAGCGAATTTTCGTGGCGCGGGCCTCCGGCCTGCAGCGTCGGCTTTCGAGCCGACGTTCCGGACGTCTGTGGTCTGCCCTTTCAGCCAGGGTCGTCTCGACAGGATCGACGCGAGCACCGCGATAGCGTATCGCGTGGGTGCTGACGTTACAACCCCGATTCTGATCGATAAGAGAGCTCCGGTTTAGTCCGAGGAAGCTTACAAGGCTCGCTACCAGGAAAAAGTGAAACTCTCATTAACTGTCGGCGTGGATGGCAAGCCGGAGGACCTCAACGTCGTTCATTCAGCCGGATTGGGATTGGATGAGACAGCAGTCGAGTCGGTGAGTCAATGGCGATTTACTCCGGGTATGAAGGGTGGACGCCCTTGGCGGGTAGCTGCCGAAGTTGAGGTCAGCTTTCGCTTGCGGTATTGGCGGACGACACGCCTTGAATTGTTTGTCCCCTCCGGCGCCGGTATGCCGGAACCCAGCCCCGTGTCTTTTGTTGGAATGACAGGTGAAAGCTGAGGCCCAACCAATGCAATATTCAACATAGGAGCCGATGCGGTCGTCTCAGGCGTGCGGGTCCTGAGCATCGCCCGCGAATCGATGCGTGAAGGCTGTCCACCCGCCAGTCTGCAAGTCGCTTGTGCATGTCACCGAACTTGCCCTTCACACAGCTTCCTGCCTCTTGTTAGACTTCGGCCATGCCCTCTCGCATGCAGCGCCCGAAACTCGATGAATCCGCCGGCCCATTTCGTCGCGCGCTCCAGTATGCCCGCTACGACTGGACCCGCGAGATGCCCGCGTCCAAACGCAACATCCTATGGACCGGGCATCTGATGCAGGGATACGCCGTATATTGCATTTTCACGAAATCCCTGGTGTGGCCTATGATGTGGCCGCATGGAATCGCTCTCTATGGAAGTGTGTGGCTGATTTACCTCCTAGGCGCCGGCCTCAAGAACGGGATGCTGACTTCGGAATTTGTCCGCAAGACCCAACTCGAAGCCGACCAGATTGCCGCGCGACAGATCCAGCTGACCCTTCAACCCGGAAAACTGGACGAGTTGCCGGGCTACCAACTGGAGACGTTCTATAAGCCCTTCCGTGAGGTGGGTGGCGACTACTTTGACGTCATCGAGCTCGCGGGCAAGCGGACGCTCTTCGCGGTAGCGGATGTGTCAGGCAAAGGGATGCCGGCGGCGCTGCTGGCGGCGAACATACAGGCTCTGGTGAGAAGCGGCGCCAATTTTGAGGCGGATCCCCTGGCGTTGGCTCGGCAGATTAACCGTCACCTGAGCCGTTATACCCCAAGCGATCGCTTTGCGACGGCAGTGTTCATCGTACTGAGTCGCGATTCGGGGGAATTGACGTACGTGAACGCCGGCCACAACGCCCCGATTGTTTTCGGTTCCGGATCTGCGATAGCCCTGGAAGCTACTGGCATGCCGCTGGGACTATTTTCCGAAGCGGCATATGAAGCTCGTACAACTCTCCTTCTTCCTGGTGGAGCCCTCCTGGTTTTCACGGATGGACTTACCGATTCGATGCCCGGAGAGAATGCCGAAAACCGTTTATGCGATGCTTTGGCCGACAGTTCACGCAGAACGATGTCCATTCTGAAATCGCTGGTAGACCCCGAGTTCAACGAGGATGATGTCACCATCCTGCTCGTGAAACGTAGTGCAGATGCAGCTTGCTGATTACCGGCCGATTCCCTCGCCGGGTATCCTAATCCCCAAACGGGTTCTGGCGCGTAGCAGCGTCGCGTGGACGAGAAACGCCCTTTCCGCGCTCTGAACATTTGCTGGCCGTTGTGCCAACCAGAAGTCAGCAACGGCGACTATGCATCCGCGTGGATTAGACAGCGCGGCCTCTTCACCCGGTTAGGGAACTTGCAGCCGCAAAGCGCTGGCTCTCTCTTGCCACTTCGCAACATCGACCCCCTTCAGGCTCAGCCACAGAGCAAGAGACAGTTCGCCGATGAAGGCCGGCGCAAGGATAGCGGGGAAAATTCGATTCTCGAAGTCGGGCGCGAGAAGCAGCGCGAAGCTATTCGTAAGGTAGCACAACCCGGCGATCTGCAGCCAAACGCCGAGCGCCCTCGGAAGATAACCGGATCGGAAGATCAAGTAGCCCATAACGAGACAATAACCAGCGAAGAAGATTAGGCTGAAACCGAATCCATAGCTATACAGTCTGGCCGACAAGTACGCCATGACGGAAAGTTGCTCCGGCGTGAATGCTCTCAAGTACGCAGCCTTCCCCAGCGGAAACAGCGCGGCAACGAAATTGAGTTGTATCACCGCTTCCAACGCCATCGACACCAAATTGAAGAACGTCGCCAGCAAGGCGAGATCTCCGCTGACCGGCCGCAACAAGACATAGAAGATCCATGTCAAAGTCACAGCGCACAACAGCAAAAAGAGCTCGGCTGCGATGCCGAAACGCCACAGCGGTTCCATCGACGCAATGTTGGCGGCCGTGGCCGTGGCATCGCCCGATACGATGAGCCTATCCCGTATGAATGACTCGCCGAACAAACCCAGGGCAATAATGACGAGGTAAATCGCGCCGCCGATTCTGGCATACGTATTGGGCGACATGTTGGAGGGCAGATCGGTCATTGTGTGCGCTTCTTCGGTCGGTTGCGCTTCACGCCAGGATCGATCCATTCGGCTTCCTGTTAGTACGCACCGAGAGCGATTGTGTTTGCTCTATCAATCGGCGAGTATATCACTCTACAAGTGTGCCTTTCAGTTGGTCGTATCACGCCCGTGGCTGACATTTGACGCCGGCCCACAGCTCCTCCCCGATGCCGCGGTGGCTGCCCAAAAAACCGACAGCGCGGCCTGAGCGTACCGAATCCGTGAAATGGACAAGCCGCGCCTGCCCCGCCCCCCGCCGCATTGTCCTATGATGACAAGGACGAGTCAGCACCAAATGCTTGCCCGATTTTCGGTTCTCGCGGCGGGACTATGCTTGTTGCCGGCGCTACCCGGCGCGCCGCCAGGCGTCCCGGCGCAGGCCTCGCCGGGTTCCCCCGGCCAAGCTCCGGCCGAAATGCGTCAGCACGATGAGCCGGCTACCTTTCAAGCCCACGTCAACCTGGTGATGGTGCCGGTGGTGGTGCGCGATCGCCGCGGCCGCGCGGTGGACGGCCTCGGGCAGCAGGACTTCCAACTCTTCGACAAGGGCAAGCCGCAGGCGATCACCCGCTTTTCGGTGGAGAAGCGGCCGGCCGGCGGTGCGTTGGAAGTCATGGCCACCGGTACGTCTCCAAGCCAGGGCGAAAACGGCGCGCCCGCCGGGATGGCCGACCGCTTCGTGGCCTACCTGTTCGACGATGTTCACGCCCGGTTCGGCGACCTCGCCCGCGCTCGCGATGCCGCCATCCGCCACATGAGCGATCAGTTGCATACCGGCGACCGCGTCGCCGTGTTCACCACCTCCGGCCAGGTGATGCAGGAATTCACCGACGAGATGGAAAAAATCCATGCCGCGCTCGCCCGCCTCCAGCCTCGCCCCATCGCCCGCTCAACCACCCAGGAGTGCCCCGATATTTCCTACTATATGGCCGACCTGATCGTGAACAGGCACGACCCCATGGCCACGCAGGCGGCTGCCTCGGAAGCCGCGGTATGTGCCGGCGGCGGAACGCGGGAGATGGCGATTCAGTTTGCCAGTAATCGCCTGGCCCAAGGCGATCACGAAACACGGGTGTCGCTCGCGGTGCTGCGCGACGTGGTGCGGCGTATGGCCAGCATGCCTGGAGAACGCGTGCTGGTGCTGGTTTCGCCGGGCTTTTTGACCCTGGTGGAGCACCAGCAGGAGAAGACCGATTTGATCGAGCGCGCCATTCGCGGCAACGTGATCGTCAACGCCATTAACCTCCTCGGACTGGCGATTCCCGGTTTCGATGCCAGCCAGCGGGTGATCTCCATGAGTGCCCAGCGGGTGAAGGATCAATACGCCAGCATCGGCGCAATCGCCGACGAAGACGTGCTGGTGGAACTTACGGCGGGCACCGGCGGCACGTTTTTTCACAACAACAACGATCTGGACGAAGGTCTGCGCCGGGCGGCGTCCGCTCCCGATGTCTACTATCTGCTGGGCTTTTCGCCGCAGAACCTGAAGCTGGACGGTAGCTTTCATACCCTGCGGGTAACGCTCAAGAGCGCGGGGGACACGAGTCTGCAAGCGCGCAAAGGTTATTATGCGCCGCGGCGCCTCGATAGCGCCGAGGAAAACGTTAAACGTGAGATCGAAGAGGCGCTTTTTTCGCGCGAGGAGCTGAGCGACATGCCGGTCGAGCTGCGCACCCAGTTTTTCAAGCCCACCGAACAAACCGCCAACGTGGCCGTGCTGGCGCACCTCGACCTCAGGCACATCAAGTTTCGCAAGGCCGACGGCCGCAACGTCGACAACCTGACGGTGGTGGCTGCCCTGTTCGATCGCAATGGCAACTTTGTAACCGGTTTGACCAAGAAAATCGAGTTTCACCTGCTCGATCGAACCCTGCAGAGCCGGCTGGAGCAAGGCATCACGGTATGCTCCAACTTCGACGTGAAGCCTGGTACGTACATGGTGCGGCTGGTGGTCAGGGATGGCGAAGGGCAGCAGATGGCGGCCGAAAACGGCTCGGTCTTCATTCCGTAGGAAGGATCCGAAAATGCTCAGGATGGCAACGTTGACGGGGTTGGTTGGGGCGTTCGTTCTGGCGCTCGGCGCGCAGGACACTCCCCAGCAGCCGCCCATAAACACCGGCACGGTGATACGCACCGAAACCCGGCAAGTGCTGGTCGACGCGGTAGTCACCGACAAGAAGAACAACTACGTTCGCGATCTGACCATGAAGGACTTCAAGGTGCTGGAGGACAACAAGGAGCAGGCCATTGAAAGCTTCTCTTATGAGGCCGATCCCGCCTCGCCCTCGGGCCAGCAGCGCTACCTCGTGCTGTTTTTCGACAATTCCACCATGAACTACGGTGACCAGGCGCGCGCCCGCGACGCCGCCGCCAGGTTCATCGAGAAGAATGCCGGGCCCAACCGCCTGATCGCCATCGTGAACTTTGGCGGCAGCCTTCAGATCGCGCAGAATTTCACCGCTGATTCCGACCGCCTGAAGGAAGTCGTGAAAGGCGTCAAGTTTTCCGCCGTGAGCTCCGGCGGGGGCGCGGGCATGGGCGGGCTGAATCGCGCCGCGTCGGATTTCGGCGCGCGCACCCTGCTGTTGGGCGTGCGCACCCTGGCCAAGAACCTGGCCGAGGTGCCGGGGCGCAAGTCTCTGATCCTGTTCAGCGCGGGGTTTCCGCTCACCATCGAGGCGCAATCCGAGCTGACCGCGGCCATCGACATGTGCAATAAGTCGAATGTGGCCGTGTATCCCATCGACGTGCGGGGCCTGGTGGCGCAGCCGTCGTTTAATCCCGGCATGCGCATGGAGTTGCGCCCGCCGCGCTCGTTGGGCGGAGTTTTTTCGAATGGCTTTGTGCCGCAAGTCAAGGGCGGCCCGGGCGGCACGTCTCCCGGCAGCGGCCGCACCACCACCGGGAATCCGGGCAGCCCCGGCCGCACCGGCGCCGCGCCGCCGCCTTCCGGCGGTACCAGGAATCCTTCGAGCGGAGGCGGCGGCAATACCGTCAATCCCAACCTCAACCCCAACTTCAACCCCATGCGGCAGCCGCGCAACATCGTGCCGGCGTTTCCGCCCATGGCTTCCACCACCGAGCAGGTACTCTATATGCTGGCCGACGGCACCGGCGGATTCGTGATTGTCAACACCAACGATTTGTTGAGCGGCCTGTACAAGATCGGCAAGGAACAGAACGAATACTACCTGATCGGCTACGCGCCACCGGATTCCGCGGAAGGCAGTTGCCACGCCTTGAAAGTGAAAGTGGCGCACAGCTACACGGTTCGCGCCCGAACCGGCTATTGCAACGTCAAGCAGGTGGATCTGCTGGCCGGCAAGCCGGCCGAAAAGGACCTGGAAACCCGCGCCGCCGCCAACATGCCCGGCACCATCAAAGCCTCCATGCAGGCGCCCTTCTTCTATGCGGCCAACAATGCGGCCCGCGTGGACGTGGCCTTGGAAGTTCCTTCCGAGTCCATCAAGTTCGAAAAGGTGAAGGGCAAGATGCGGGCGGAAATCGACATTCTGGCGGTGGCTTACAGAGGCGATGGCGCCGTGGCCGCGCGCTTCAGCGACAGCGTCAAGATCGAGCTGCCGGAAAAGAAGGATCTGGAGGCCTTCACCCAGCACCCGTACCACTACGACAACCAGTTCGACGTGGGGCCCGGCGTCTACACCCTGAAGGTGGTCTTCAGTTCCGGCGGCGAGGAGTTTGGCAAGTTGGAAACACCCCTCAAGATCGCGGCCTACGACGGCAAGGAGATGTTCATCAGCGGCGTGGCGCTGAGCAAGGAGTTCCATCGGGCTTCGGCGCAGAGTGCGGACCTGGATACGGTGCTGCTGGAAGGCCGCGCCCCGCTGATCGTGCAGAGTAAGGATGGTCCGCTGGAGATCGTTCCAGCAGGGACCGACGGCTTCGCGAAGACGGATCGAGCCGTCTGCTATCTGGAAATCTACGAGCCCCTGATGGCATCTGTCAGCGTCCCGCAGCCGAAAGAGGAAGCCGCCGCCGGCGCGTCCCAACCGGCCGATCCCGGACCGGCCAGGACGGGAGCCGAATCCGCTCCCCAGGGGCCTAGGATCGGCCTCCAACTGCGCGTGATCGACCGCAAGAGCGGCGCCACGAAAACCGATTCCGGGCTGGTGGAGGTCACCAATGCGGCCCGCCCCGGGAATCCGGTAGTACCCGTTGCGCTCAACCTGCCCGTGAATAAACTCGAGGCCGGCGCCTATCGTGCCGAACTGAAAGCGGTGGACAGCACGGGCCGCAGCGTGACCAGCGTCGTGGATTTTGACGTGTTGTGAAGTCCGGCTGGGAAGCCACCGATGAACCCAGATAAACACAGATAAGCCCTGTGTTTCCTTCATCTGCGTACATCGGTGGCTCTGTTTTCTTTTAGCTGCGGCCAAGCAATTTGCTGAAATCTTCAACACTCCCCTTGAATTCGCATTGCAAGGGGAATAGCATTGAGACAGAGAACGGATAAACAGATGCGACTGTCCTCAATTGCGAACCTGCTGCTTGGCGCCGGTTTGGTAGCCTTCGCGCAGCAGTCCATGCCTCGGATGACCTCGGTCGACCCGATGAATGGCAAGGCTGGCGATGTCATCGTGGTCACCGGCGAGAACCTGCAGAAGGACGCCGTGGCCAAGGTGTTTCTTACCGACGAGAAGAATGACACGCCGGTCGAAGTGACCGAACAAACTGCTACTACAATCAAGTTCAAGATTCCGGCGAAAGTCGCTCCCGGACGGCTCACTGTGATGGTTCTGACCACGGGTAAGGATGCGAAATACATTGAACAGCCCGTCAAAGTTACCATCGACGAACCAGAGGCACACCCAGAATCGCACTAGCTGAAAGGCAACGCGTGCCTGCACCATTTCCCCCGTGGCGCAGGCATGCCGGCCTAGCTCCGGCGATAAGGTTCGTCGAGGTACTTCCTAGCCTCCTGGGCGGCATCCGCTTCGGGAGCATAGGCAATGGCTTTCTTGTAGGCTTCCAGGGCCTGCTGGCGGCGGTGAGTCAGATCGTAGATCTGCCCGATCCGCAGGTAGGCGTACACCCCGGTATTCAGATCGACGTCATCGGCTTTCGCCACCACCCGCTGTAGGTGGTCGAGCGCCTGGTCCAGATCCCGGTACCAGAATTCCACTGTCCCTTCCTGGAAGTAGATCTTCTCCCAGGGAACGCGGTCGTAGCCTGGAGCGTGGCGGTTCTTGAGCCGCTCCACATCCGCAACGGCTTCAAGCGCATGGGATTCATCGCCCGCCATGCTGTACATTTGCGATAATTCCAGCCGCAGCAGGTAGTTGCGTGGGAAGCGGCGAATCAGGTCCTGCACGATGGGGACGGCGCGGCGAGTCTGGTTTTCGCGGCGATACAGCGCACCCAGGAAGACTTCGGCGTCGACCCGGTTGTCGTGGCCGTGCTGGGCCACGTCCTGGACGATGCGGATGCCCTGCTGCTTGTCGCCCTTGATGCCCACCAGGAAGCCCAGCAGGCGCCATGTCCACGGTAAGCTGCCCACGATGTAATCGTCCAGTCCCTCCACCAGGCGCGCATCCACGTCGTGCGGATCGAGATCGGTCACGCGGGCGTGCAATTTTCGAGCCTGGGTGGCGTCGCGCAGCGAATCGCGCCAGGACTTCTTCACCACCCAGTAATAGTTGGAGCGCAAGCCATAGGAAATGCCCAGCGCGTAGAGCGCGGCGGTGTCGTTGGGATTGCCGCCGAGCCGCGCCTGGGCCAGCACCATAGCCCGGCCGATTTCGGCCAGGAAGCGCCGTTCGGTGGCCGGGTCGGGATTCATCTTGGGACGCCGTAAAAAGGAGTTGGTGCCTGAAACCAGTTCGCTCTCCAGCGCCCCGTTGCGGTACATCTCCTGGAATACCAAGGTCTGCGCCAAGTGATTGTGCAGTTCCGGATCGTTCGGGTCGGCCGCGATGGCATTCTCGAAATCCGCTATGGCTTCCGGATACTCCAGGTTGTAGAAGTGGTCGAAGCCATGTTCGACAAGGCTCTTTTCGGCCGGTACCTGTCCCGCCGCGGCCCCGGCCAGGGCCAGGGCCAAAATCAGCAACCCGATACGCATCCTGATCCCTTTATACCTTCATATTATCGAACAGTTGTGGCCCGGACCTCCAGGTCCGCGGTTGACCGCCGGGTCGGCCACCCCGCGCTCGACCACCGATACTCGACGGCTTGCCGCACCAACGCCGCGCGAACGGGATTTCGTTCGATGTAAGACCTGATGCGCTCCCACTCCGCCCGGTCTCGAACCAGATGGTCGTAGCTTTCCCCTTGCCAAAAAGAATTTCCCGTCAGCGCCAGCATTTGGTTGGCTTGCCTGGCGGTAAAGCCTTTCAGCGTCTTGGTGAGCTGGGGAAGCGGGATGTGTGGACTCACCAGCAGATGCACTTGATTGGGCATGACGACAAAGGCGTCCAGTTCGTACCGCCCGAGGGCCGTGGCATTGTAATGGATTGCCTCCACAACCATGTCGCCAATCGGCTGCTGCCGCAGGTAGAGCGGACCGGTGCGAGCCTCGTCCAATAGACGGTCCATGGCGGCAAACGCCTCTCCAGACGTGGCTGCGGTGGCTGGAAATCCACGATTCGGCGGTAGGCTGCCATGCAAGCGCCAGGTCAGAAAAACGGGCTGGTCGAGGCGGTAGAGATGGGGTAGATGTCTGCGGTAGAACGGCACAAAGTAATAGTGGATCGGGGTGCGCCGAGTTCTCACACGGTGCGGAAGAAGCCCCGGTGGGGCGGACCTCCAGGTCTGCGGTCGACCGCCCGGTCGACCACCCCGCGCTCCACCACCGATACTCGACGGCCAGTCCCGCCGCCGAACGGGATTTCGTTCGATGTACCACTTGATGCGCTTGCGGAAGGCCGACCGGACGGTCGGCCGCCGACCAGGAGGTCCGCCCCACTTTATCTGGCCCCAAGCTGGTTCACCCGCCTTGATGAACGCCGTGTCGGAGCAGTTTCTCGATCGGATCGTCTCCGTTGTCGACGCCATCGGGTACGCGCCCGGTGTCAGGGCAAGAAGGATCACCGCCGCGAGACAGAGAAGCGCGATCAGTTTGCGTGTGTAAGATACGGTCGGCGCCTGCCAATAAGTGTACCCAAGATCGCGGCTTCATCCCAATTGCTAGCGTTGGTTCTTAACTGATGGGGCGGACATCCAGGTCCTCCGCCGACCGCCCGGTCGGCCATCCCGCGCTCCACCACCGTGTTCGACGGCTTGCCGCGCCATCCCGCCCGAACTGGCCCTTCCAGTCACTTCATTTTGACAAGTCCGGTTGCCAACCCAAGGATGCCACGCAATCCGCCAGATCGTCGGAGACCTGGGAAATCCTGTCGTAGAACGGCCGCGCGCCGATGGAAAAACGGCGGAGTATACCGTTCAGCCTCTCCGGGATATAGCCATACACCTTGCGGAGGTTCATCACACGGTCGGGGAAGAATACCGAGGCGTCCTCGTCAAACAGGTGACCGGAAAGCTCCGGCATCATCTGAAGGGCGTCATGGAAGGTCACAAAACCCTTGGCAAGCACGCAGTGCAGAACATTGCCGGCGCTCCAAATGTCAAAGTCGGGAGAATCCTGCTTCAGGTCGAAATCGATCCATTTGTAAGTGCCGGTTCCACGTTCGATGAGCAGATGGTCGTTGCGGATATCACCGTGGCAGAGTCCGGCGTCGTGCAGCCGCTGGATAGCTGCCAGGCTGTTGGACACGTTCGCCAGAATACCTGGCAAGAGCTGGTAAAAATACTCTTCGTGGGGCACGCGTTTCGACTGCAGATAACTGAGCAGATCCACGCCGGGGATGAAATCCACGATGCGAACAAGATTGCCCCGGGAGTCGCGCGCGGCCCGGCCTTGCATGAAGCGTCCGTCGCCCCGCGCCGCCGCGAGAACCTGCGCTTCCTTCTCCGCGCTCCGATAGCACCGGATCTCACGGGGTCCCACGTGGATCTTGAATTCCTCCCGGCACGTAAGTTTCAGAATGTAGGTCAGCCCACTCTCCAGCGAGAGGGCGCGCTTGACCCAGAACTTGGGTTG
This sequence comes from Bryobacteraceae bacterium, assembly GCA_052325345.1. Lineage (GTDB taxonomy): Bacteria > Acidobacteriota > Terriglobia > Bryobacterales > Bryobacteraceae > JBEKYD01. The sequence goes on along the minus strand of JBKQVG010000278.1, from coordinate 1,692 downwards.
CTCATCGATTCCAAAACGCCCTTCATGTTCATTCGAACGGATAAGGAAGAGGTCTCCTTCGAGGTTGACGACCTGCCCACGTTCCATGGACATGCAGTCCGTGGTGTCGTCCCACACCACGGGGTGGGCCGCGGCTGCCTCGTGGGTAAGGAATTCAGCCCGTTGCCGGATCCAACTGTCGTTATCGGCGGCGGAAGCCATGAAGCAGAGCGTGGTTCTGACCTTAATCTTAGCGCTTCCTGAACTGGCGCCGGATCGGTGCCGCTCCAATTCCGTCGGGTCTTTTCTTCGCCGATAGTCGTTAACTAATTGAATTTGAGTATGTTACAGGATAATTCCGGAAATACGGGGGAATCTTGTTTTGACCACATCCGGCAAGAACCGAAAATGGTCATATAGGTACTGCCACACAATGGCCCTATTGTCTATCTGAATTGTGGTATACACTGAAATGTAGATTGCCTTATGCAGACGTTAAGTCACCTCAAAGCCCTCGAGGCCGAAAGCATCCACATCCTCCGCGAAGTGGCCAGCGAGTTTCAGCGTCCGGTGATGCTCTACTCCATCGGCAAGGATTCGTCGGTGTTGCTGCGGCTGGCGCAGAAGGCTTTCTATCCGGGGCCGATTCCCTTCCCGCTGTTGCACGTCGACACCAGCTACAAATTCCGCGAAATGATCGAATTCCGCGACTCCTACACGCGGCAGGTCGGCGCCAGGTTGATTGTTCACCGCAACCGCCAGGCCCTGGAGGACGGCGCCCAGCCGTTCCGGCTGGGCACGCAGCGGTGCTGCGGGTTGCTGAAGACGCAGGCACTGCTCGACGCGCTGAAGAGCGGGGGCTTCGATGCGGCCATGGGCGGAGCGCGCCGCGACGAAGAGCGCTCCCGCGCCAAGGAGCGCATCTATTCTTTCCGCGATGCACACGGGCAATGGGACCCCAAGAACCAGCGGCCCGAGCTTTGGAACCTTTTCAATAGCCGCATCGGGCCGGGCGAGAGCATTCGCGTCTTTCCGCTTTCCAACTGGACCGAGCTGGATGTCTGGCACTATATCCACGCGGACGACATCCCCATCGTTCCGCTCTATTTCGCCAAGGAGCGGCCCATGCTGGTTCGCGGCGACACTCTGATTCCGGTGGAGCAGTCCTTCATCCCGGTTTTGCCGGGAGAAAAGCCGCGCATGGTGCGCTGCCGCATGCGCTCGCTCGGCTGCAGCCCATGCACCGGCGCGATTCGCTCCGATGCCGACACCGTGCCCAAGATCATCGAAGAGCTCATCGCCGCGCGGCGGTCGGAGCGCGAAAACCGCGTCATCGATCACGACCAGGACGGCTCCATGGAAATCAAAAAGCGCGAGGGATACTTCTGATGGCCGCACACGCCCTGACCGAGCCCGCCTTCGAACAGTACCTGGCCCGCGAGGGCGAAAAAGACCTGCTGCGTTTTCTCACCTGCGGCAGCGTGGACGATGGCAAGAGCACCTTGATCGGCCGCCTGCTGTACGATTCGCGCAACGTCTTCGAAGACCAGGTGCAAGCCGCCGCCAAGGCTACCCGCAACCGCGCCGCCGGCGAGGTGGATCTTTCGCTGCTCACCGACGGACTTCGCGCCGAGCGCGAACAGGGCATCACCATCGACGTAGCCTACCGCTACTTCGCCACGGCGCGGCGCAAGTTCATCATCGCCGACACGC